>NZ_JBXPBY010000008.1:0-226010 GCF_056930735.1 Acinetobacter sp. B-6
GTGTGTTTTCCAACGTTGCATTTCAGCAAATGGATACATATGTGGATTTTCATAAGATAAATCGACAATCATACCCAAAGTCACTTGGTTGTTTTCAGCGTGATATAACCACCAACCACCTGAAGAACCAGTTTCAGCAAGTGGCCAACCTGAACCATGCATCACCAAACCTGGTTTATGTTTTGCAGGGTCGATTTCCCAAAGCTCTTTAATCCCGATACCATAATGTTGCGGATCAGCATCTTGATCTAAGTTGTATTTTGCAATTAAACGTTTACCGAGATGTCCGCGGCAACCTTCTGCAAAAATTGTATATTTGGCATGAAGTTCATAACCAGGCGTGAAGTTATGCGTCGGTTCACCATCTTTACCAACGCCCATATCACCAGTTTGAATCCCTTTTACAGAACCATCTTCATGATAAAGAATTTCTGAAGCAGCAAAGCCTGGAAAAATAGAAACTTCTAATTCCTCAGCCTTTTGACCCAACCAACGAACAACATTACCCAGTGAAATGACATAGTTGCCATCGTTGTGCATGGTTTTAGGAACCATCCAATGCGGTGCTTCTTGAGACTTTTCAGCAGACATGAGGAAATAAGTCTTGTCCTCAGTCACAGGCACATTTAAAGGTGCACCTTGTTCTTTCCAGTCAGGGAAAAGTTCATTGATTGCACGAGGTTCAAGTACAGCACCAGAAAGGATATGCGCACCAACTTCAGAGCCTTTTTCAACCACACAGACAGAAAGGTCTGAAAGGTTGTTTTCAATAGCCAATTGACGAATTTTAATCGCAGCAGAAAGACCCGCAGGACCTGCGCCTACGATCACTACGTCAAACTCCATCGATTCGCGTTCGATGTGTTCCATGTAGGACTCCTCATATTTCTAAGGGTGGCAACCGTGAGCATTTATTGGGAATTAATAAATCGGTGCTGCCATGAGTGTTCTAAAAATTCCGAGATACGAATTAACGCTCGTACCAATAATATATTTTGCGCTAGTATAGTTATAAACCTCAATCTAGCCAATTGGCTGAGTCGTATTATTTTTTAGTCAGCAAGGCATAAACCATGGTAAATCAAAATAATTCAACATCAGCGGCTCAAAATCAGCCTGATTCTGATAATAAAAACTTAATGTCTATTACACAATACTTAAAAGGTGTACAGGCGGGTCACAAAAGGTCAATACCCCCTTTAGAGCAATGGCAGCCAAAGCATTGTGGCAAAATGGATTTGAAGGTAAAAGCCAATGGAGAATGGTGGCACGAAGGTCAATTAATTAAGCGTCAAGCACTATTAGACCTGTTTACAAAAGTACTTTGGAAAGAACAAGGGAAATTCTACTTAAAAACACCTGTTGAGCAGATTGAAATCGAGGTTGAAGATGAGCCTTTATTGGTTAATCAGGTTGATCAAGTCGAGATCGACGGACAGACTTATTTACAGGTCACTACCACCAATCAAGACATCTGTTTGGTGGATAAAGAACATGCTATTTTTATGCGCGAATATCAAGGTGAGTTAAGACCATACGTGCATATCCGTTTTGGGATAAATGCGTTAATTCAACGCAATGCTTTTTTTCATTTAATTGAATACGGAAGCTTACTTGAAAATGAGCAAGGAGATACCATTTTGTCTTTACAAAGTGGTGATTTGCACTTGCAATTAGGCACTTGAGGTTTAAGCTAGTTAATTATTTTCAATACCTATCCATAGTGGATCAAATGAGCGCTATTCTTCCCCTGTATCCTTTAGAAAATCCCATGCCAAAAGCTTTGGCAAATGCGCCTATTGGGATTTTTGATTCAGGAATTGGCGGGCTTTCAATTGCACAAGAAATTGCCCATTATTTGCCAAATGAACGTATTGTTTATTATGCAGATACCGCACATGTTCCATACGGTCCACGAACAGATCAGAATATTCGAGAATTAACAGCACAAGCGATTGAGTGGCTGTATCGCCAAGGCTGTAAGATTGCTGTTGTCGCTTGTAATACTGCATCTGCTTTTAGTCTGGATTATTTGCGTGAGCATTATGGTGAAAACTTTCCTATTGTCGGTTTGGTTCCTGCATTAAAACCTGCGGTTTTACAAAGCCAGTCTAAAGTGGTTTCAGTGTTGGCAACTCCTGCAACTTTTCGTGGGCAACTGATTAAAGATGTTATCCAACGCTTTGCAGAGCCTGCCCAAGTCGAAGTACTCACCATTACCAATTTAGACCTAGTTCCATTGGTCGAATCTGGACGCTATAACACGCTGGAGTGTAAACAAAGTTTGCAGAAGGTTTTGGATCCTGCTGTTGCAAAAGGTGCAGATTACTTGGTTCTGGGATGTACACATTACCCGTATTTAAAGCAAAGTATTCAAGAGCTTTATGGTGCTAAATTGAGCTTAATTGATTCAGGTCTGGCAGTTGCACGACAAACGGCGCGTATATTATTGAAAAATGAGTTAATATCGACTGATTCGCAAGAGAGTGGCGTGCGGTTGCGATGTTTTGTGAGCGGGCAAAATGCAAAAGAATTAGAAAGCGTCCTCAAGCATCTCATACAACCTGAAATTACATGGTCTATCGAAAATATTGTTGAAAAACTCGGCTAATTCTTTCAATATTGGAAAGATTTAATATTTTTAATAAGTGTAGGGCATATTCTACTTAAAGCTCAAGGATGGATTTAAGTTGAGTATGACAAGAATGGGTTAACCTATGCTCGATAAACGTTATCAAGTTTTTATTACAACATCTGGCAAAGAAATGCAGCCAGAACGTATGGTTGTGTCTCAAACATTGATTGGGATGGGGTTCTTTTCTTGGGGATTAGAACAGCGTACACCGTTAAGTACCGCTTTTGCACGTCGTCAGATTGATGATTGTGATTATGTGTTATTGCTGTTGGGGAGCCAATATGGTGAGCAGTCTGTTTCAGGGGTGAGTTATTTACATCTTGAATATATTTATGCAGTGACCAAACAAAAGCCAATTATTGTGTTTATGCATGAAAATCCAGATTCTCGTGAGCCACATTTAAAAGAAGAAAGCGCGATATTAAAAGGCAAATTCAATGAATTTCGTCATCAGCTACAAAAAGAAGTTGAGCAGGTTGTAACCTATCGCACCTTGCGAGATTTAGAGCTCGCTGTACGCTCTTACATGCCACAAATGCTTGAGCGTTATCCTGTTGTTGGTTGGGTAAGACCACAAAATATTCAGGTCTTGCAAGACGAAATTGATCGTTTAAAAGCAAAATTAGCACAGGTCTCAGTTGAACAAGGGCGTAAAGAAGCAGATCCATTTTTAACCTTACCAAAAGTTTCACTGCATGAAGTATTTAACTTCGATTACCGTATGCATGCTTATCAAGATGGTAATTTTAGGGAGCTTTCTCCAGCACGTGAAATGACTTGGGCAGAGTTATTAAAAATATTGTCTGTTGAATTCAGGAAGCCAACACCTGAGGATTTTTTCTCTAAAGTGCTGAATGACTATTTAAATAATACAGGTCTGACAGATGCACAAGTAGTCATGCCTCGTGCGCATGCTGTATCTAGAGCACAGATCAATATACGTTCTTTACATACGATTAAACAACAAGTTCGTCAAAATGAATGGATTGTCCCTGTTGGGCGTGATGATCGTCAGCGTATGTTATGGCAAATGACCGATAAATGTGTCAAATTGCTGGAAAATTCACAACGTATCAGTCATCGTTCCTCTATTTTTTAAGGGTATACAGTGTGAATATACAGATAAAAATTCTGTTTATAGATTGACTCTGTTAAGCTGATATTTAGAGATCATGATATTGTGCAAACAGAGTAAAAATGTCTTTATCCAAACCTAAAGTCCTGATTATTATTGCCAATCTTGGCACACCAGACGCACCAACAGCTCCAGCGGTTCGGGCTTTTTTAAAGCAGTTTTTATCGGATCAGCGGGTTATTGAAATTCCCAAAATTTTGTGGGCAATTATCTTAAATGCTTTTGTTCTGCCGTTCCGACCTAAGCGTGTAGCGGAAGCCTATGCGCAGGTATGGTCGAATGACTCTCCAATGCGAGAAATTTTATTTAAACAGGTTCAACAACTTCAAAAGAAATTGAGCGTATTCAATACTGATTTTGATTTAACCATTGTTCCTGCAATGACCTATGGTCGACCTGGTATTGATCGTGTGTTAGATGAAGCTGAATCACAGCTTTATGATCACATTATTCTTTTTCCGCTATTTCCTCAGTACTCGGCAACATCTACCGCACCCTTATATGATGCAGTGGCAAAATGGCTGCTGAAACAACGAAATATTCCAGGTCTAAGCTTTATTCGTGATTATTATCAACACCCGTTATATATACAGGCTTTAGCCAATAGTGTCCGTGATTATCAACAACAGCACGGTCAAGCGGAAAAGTTATTAATGTCTTTTCATGGTATTCCGCAACCTTATGCAGATAAGGGTGATCCGTACGCAGATCGTTGTCGTGTGACTGCGCAAAAGGTTGCTCAGGCACTACAGTTAAGTGATGACCAATGGGCGATAAGTTTCCAGTCACGTTTTGGGAAACAGGAATGGGTCAAGCCTTATACGGATCAATTATTGCAAGCATGGGCAGAACAAGGTGTAGCATCTGTGCAAATCCTGAGTCCTGCATTTTCAGCAGATTGTTTAGAAACTTTAGAAGAGTTGGCAATTCAGAATGCTGAATTATTTTTGAAAGCAGGGGGTAAAGATTATGCTTATATCCCTGCATTGAATGATCGAGACGACCATATTGATCTATTGGGACTGCTGTTACAGACTCAATTAGAGGCACTCAAGTCACAGTTACAGGCTTAGCGTTTTTTGCAATGTCAACAGACGCTATTCTTTTAGGAAAATTATTATGTTACAAGTCAAAATTGTACCCGTAACGGCGTTTGCTCAAAACTGTTCGATTGTTTGGGACTCGGAAACTAAAGAAGCGGTACTGATTGATGCAGGTGGTGAGCCTGAAAAATTAAAACAAGAAGTTGAAGCGCTTGGCTTAACGGTAAAAGCGTTATGGTTAACGCATGGGCATTTGGATCATGCTGGTGCTGTGGGTGCATTGGTGAAAGCATGGAATGTACCTGTGATTGGTCCACATAAAGAAGACCAATTTTGGTTAGATATGATTCAAGAAGTGTCTGCTCGTTATGGCTTTCCTATTCCCGAGCCAGTTAAAGTTGATCAATGGCTTGAAGGTGGTGAAACTTTGAAATTAGGGCAGGAGGAATTTGAAGTTCGTTTTGCGCCTGGACATACCCCTGGTCATGTCATCTTTTACAATGCTAAATACGCTGTGCTGTGGACGGGTGATGTATTGTTTAAAGGTTCAATTGGGCGCACAGATTTTCCAAAAGGCAATCATCAACAATTACTCGATTCTATTCAGCGTGAATGTTTTAGCTTGCCTGATGAAACCCAATTTATTTCAGGGCATGGTCCTATGAGTACGATTGGGTTTGAGAAACAGCATAATCCATTCGTGGCAAGTAAAGCAGGGTAATTTTTTCGAAACTTGCCATCTAATAAAATACAGCTCAGTCAGTATTGGATAATGCAATGAGTGAGCTAATGATCGTTCATTCTCAATTATTTATTCGATGGTAGTGTTAGCGTTTTATAAACGGATTGGTTGATCGATTTTGCGCCTCTAAAACAATCAAGAGAATTGAAGCTGCAAAGAGAATACCAATAATAATCAGTGATGCATCAAGTGCATAAATGCCTATCGTGGTAAAAAATACACATAAAATGGCTAAAATAGCAGTAAAAACTTTTAAGCCTATATACATTTTGATACTCCAATTTAGTTTCAATGAAACTTTTTTTAATTTTTTATATGGAAAAGTGTGACATTTAGCACGCAATGATCATATAGCTAAGCGTGTGTTAAAAAATAGGCGTTTATTGTGAAATATATATGTCTATTGTGTTTAAATTATAAAGAAACTGTTTAATCAGAGTAAGAAAGTTACACTGAATTAAAATATGGAACAAAAATTGTCTTAATTTTGGATTTTGATCTACCTTGTCGGACATGGCGAATAATTTTTACTCATTTTTAACGATAACGACTATCGAACAAAATATTAACTAAACAGGGTCTACAAGGATAGTATTTTTATTTAGAATAAAATTTGAACACTGTTGTGGTACTGATTAGGTGTTAATTTTTTAAATAAGAATTGAATTTGGAGAAAAATTTTATGCAATGGATAAAACCAGCTTTTACTGACTTACGAATTGGTTTTGAAGTTACCATGTACTTCGAAGCCCGTTAATTATTTTTACTTTCAAACCCAAATAAGCCCTAGCCTTGATCTGGGGCTTTGATCTTTATCATCATCAGATCTTACTGCTATGTATATTTATGTATTGGGTTCAGCCGCAGGTGGTGGATTTCCACAATGGAATTGCAATTGTGTTAATTGTGATGGTATCCGTAAAGGCACGATCCAAGCTACAGCTCGAACACAGTCCTCGATTGCCATTTCTGAAAATGGCACGGACTGGATTTTGTTAAACGCTTCGCCAGATATTCGCCAACAGTTATTTGATTTTAGGGCAGCTCAACCAGCGCGTAAATTACGTGATACTGGCATTACGAATGTCATTCTGATGGACAGTCAACTTGACCATACCTCAGGGCTTCTTAGTTTACGCGAAGGATGTCCAATCTCTGTATGGTGTACTGAAATGGTCTATCAAGACCTCAGTACAGGTTTTCCTGTATTTAATATATTGAAGCACTGGAATGGTGGACTGCAATATCGCCAGATTGACCCAAATCATGCTTTTCGAATAGATGGTTTTAAGCATTTGGAATTCATTCCTTTGCTGATTCAAAGTGCGGCTCCGCCATATTCACCTCATCGCCATGATCCGCATGAGGGTGACAATATTGCTTTAATTATTAAAGACCAAAAAACACAAAAGCAGTTGTTTTATGCGCCTGGTCTTGGAAAAGTTGATGACATGATTATGGCGACGATGAGGAACTCAGATTGTGTGATGATTGATGGGACACTATGGACAGATGATGAGATGCAAAAATGTGGTGTAGGCGTAAAAACTGGAAGAGAAATGGGACATCTGTACATTAGTGGTGAAGGTGGATCATTGTCTTATTTGAATCAGCTCTCAGATGTAAAAAAAATACTGATTCATATTAATAATACCAATCCAATTTTAAATGAGAACTCCATCCAATTTGCTGAACTTCAAGCAAATGGGGTAGAGGTTGCTTATGACGGAATGCACATTGAACTTTAATAAGATGCCCTATGAATCAAATACCAAAAGCGTTGACACTAGAAGAATTTAAACAAGCGATTATAGACAAAGGACAGTATTACCATATTTATCATCCGTTTCATGTCATGATGTCGGAAGGAAAGGCAAGCCAACAGCAAATTCAGGCGTGGGTTGCAAATCGTTTCTATTATCAAATTAATATTCCACTTAAAGATGCTGCGATCATGGCAAATTGTCCAGATCAACGGGTACGTCAGGAGTGGATTCAACGAATGATTGATCAAGATGGTACGTATCCCGATGGTGGGGGCGAGAGGCTTGGTTATGTTTGGCAGAAGCTGTAGGTCTTCGACGTGAACAGGTAATTTCTGAAGAGCTCGTCCTCCCAGGGGTACGTTTTGCTGTAGATGCTTATGTCAACTTTGCACGCAGAGCGTCATGGCGGGAAGCTGCAAGTAGTTCATTAACTGAATTATTTGCACCTAAAATCCACCAATCGCGGTTAGACTCATGGCCAAAACATTATCCCTGGATTGATGATCAGGGGTATCAATATTTTCGCTCTCGATTAAGTCAAGCTCGACGAGATGTTGAGCATGGTTTGACGATTACACTGGATTCCTTCACCAGTTATGAGCAACAGCAACGAATGTTAGAAATACTACAGTTTAAACTTGATGTTTTATGGAGCATTTTAGATGCTTTAACTTTGGCTTATATACATCATGAAGCGCCTTATCATACTGTGACTAAACAACGAGTTTGGCATAAAGGATTATTTAGATGAACAATAAAGCACTTGATCAAAATCTTATTCCTATTTGGCGACCTGGCTACCGTTTTCAGTTTGAACCTGCGCAAAATAGTTTTGTTATTTTATATCCTGAAGGCATGATCAAGTTAAATGAAAGCGCTGGTGCGATTGGGCAATGTATTGATGGGATAAATAGTATTTTAGATATTATTACTTATTTAAAACAACAATTTGGAGATATTGCTGAAATAGACAATGATGTTTTTGATTACATGTTAGTTGCTCAACAACAATATTGGATTGATTTTAAATGACAACCGATATTGGACTACCGTTATGGTTACTTGCAGAGTTAACCTATCGTTGTCCATTACAATGTCCATATTGTTCCAATCCTTTAGACTATACACAACATAAAAATGAGTTAACGACCCAACAGTGGTGTGATGTTTTTGATCAAGCTCGCCAGCTTGGTGCTGTGCAGTTAGGCTTTTCTGGTGGAGAGCCTTTGGTTCGTCAAGATTTAGAGCAGTTAGTCGCACATGCACATCAACAAGGTTTTTATACCAATCTTATCACTTCGGGTATGGGGTTGACGGAACAAAGAGTAAGCTGTTTAAAACAAGCAGGTCTTGATCATATACAAGTGAGTTTTCAGGCAAGCGATCCGTTGGTAAATGATGCATTGGCGGGTTCGAAATATGCCTTTGAACAAAAATACAATATGTGCCGTATTATTAAAAAATATGAATATCCAATGGTGCTTAATTTTGTCATTCATCGACATAATATTGATCAGATTGAACAGATCATTGAGCTTTGTCTTGAATTGAATGCGGACACTGTCGAGTTAGCAATTTGTCAGTTTTATGGATGGGCTTTTTTAAATCGTCAGTATTTATTACCTACTCAAACCCAGTTAATACGTGCTGAGCACATTACCAATGCTTATCGAGAAAAATTACGTCTGCAAAAGCGTCCTTGTAAGCTTATTTTTGTGGTACCTGACTATTATGAAGAGCGTCCAAAGGCATGTATGAATAGTTGGGGAAAAATATTCTTAACGATAGCGCCTGATGGCATGGCACTACCATGTCATGCGGCTCGTCAATTACCGATGACTTTTCCGAATGTCCGTCAACAATCTTTAGCAAAAATTTGGTATGAATCTAAGGCTTTTAACCAATATCGTGGAGATGCTTGGATGCCTGAAGGTTGTCGTACATGTCCTGATAAAGACCGTGACTTTGGTGGCTGTCGCTGCCAAGCTTATATGTTAACGGGCAATGCATCTAATGCTGATCCAGTCTGCGCTAAATCGCCATATCATCATTTGATTGAACAAGCACGAGCAGAAACTGAACAAGCTGTTTCCCTCAGTAATTTGATTTTTCGCAATAGTAAAAATTCTAAACGAATGAATAATCACATTTCTGTTCTAAACATTTCAAATGGATGATTTTAGCGAGATGTGCAGTATGCGCCACGATATAATTCCAATTTTCGATGGTCATAATGATGTTTTAACAAGGCTGTGGTTATCTGATGATCATGATCCTGTCGATGCTTTTATCCACCAAGGATTGCCTGGGCATCTTGATTTCAAACGCTGTCAGAAAGCAGGTTTTGCAGGTGGTTTTTTTGCTATTTTTCTACCGCCATTTGATTATGTAAAGCAACATCATCCGAATAAACTATTCGATCAAAGCATTGATGAGTTTACCCAACAACAGATTGAAGAGATTTGTTTGCAGCAGCTTGATTTAGCTCAACAGTTGACTAGACGTTCGCACAATATTCAAATCTGTACATCTGTTGAAGACATTGAATTTTGTATCACTGAAAAAAAGTTGAGTATTGTCCTTCATATGGAGGGGGCAGAAGCTTTACAACAAGATCCTAAACTATTGGATGTCTTATATGATGCAGGGCTGCGTAGTATAGGACCACTATGGAATAGACCAAGTCAGTTTGGACATGGTTTAAATGCTAAATTTCCTCATTCTCCAAATACAGGTCCCGGTCTTACAGTTGAGGGTAAAGCTTTAATTGCACGTTGTGCGGATAAAAAGATGCTCGTTGATGTCTCACATATGAATGAGCGTGCTTTTTGGGATACAGCAGAGATTTTAGCGCAACCGATTGTTGCAACTCACTCCAATGCTTATGGATTGTGTCCACAAGCACGAAATTTAACGGATACTCAATTAAAGGCAATACGCGATAGTCAAGGTATGGTTGGAGTAAATTTTGATGTGGCATTTTTACGCCCAGACGGACAACGCAATGCCGATACGACCATCAATATTATTTTAGATCATTTGGAATATATGATGCGCTACTTAGGTGAAGAACATGTAGGCTTTGGTTCTGATTTTGATGGTGCACTGATTAGTAATGAACTCAAAGATATTATGGGAGTTTCGAAACTCATCAGCGCAATGCGACAACGCAGTTATTCAGATCAATTGATTGAACAAATATGCTTTAAAAATTGGCTTAAGGTACTTAAACGAATTTGGGCAGCCATATGATTGATTAATCTTCATAATCATCTTCATGTCGTTTTTGATCCATTTGAGGCGCATCTTGAGTAGGAAGTTTATATTCATCATTCGCCCAGGCACCGAGGTCAATCAATTTACATCGGTCAGAACAAAATGGGCGAAATTCATTTGCTTCCCATGTTGAAGGTACACCACATCGTGGACAAGGAAATGTTTTAGCCATACAGAAACTCTCATTTAGAAAAGCAAAACCTGCAAAGAATTGTTAAACTTGCAGCGATTTTTCTTAGTTTGATCTGATTATGCCGATTCGTCAATTTCAAGCACAGCGTATGCATGCTCCCCGTGATTTTCAATGTATTGAAAATACTCCTATTTGTGTGGAAATTGGGGCGGGGAAAGGCAAACATGCATTGTTGTTTTCAGGACAACATCCAGACTTGAGTCTGATTGCAATCGAGCGCACACGTGAAAAATTTGTGGCGATGCAAAAACAGCATCAATTAGAAGGGCAAACCAATTTAACACCAATTCATGCCGATGCATTGCCATGGTTTGTACATGCATTGTACCCAGCACAGGTGCAACAGTTGTTTATTCTCTATCCAAATCCTGAACCGCATAATCCAGCACAACGCTGGTTAAATATGCCTTTTTTTGAGTTTTTGATTTCTAGGCTACAGCCAAATGGCAGCATTACATTGGCCAGTAATATTCCCGAATATATCGCGGAAGCAGAGCAACAGTTACAAGACGTTTGGAAACTTCCTTACGAGAAACAAATTATTGCATCAGATTCAGCACGAACACATTTTGAAATTAAATACTTAGAACGTGGTGAGTTGTGTCAGCAATTGATTATTCGTAAGCCTGAGCATTATTTAACTCGTTTTGATGATATGCAACCTCGTCATGGGCAGGCAGCCGAGACATCATCCGAGCAAGCACATGTCGATTAAGAGAGTTGCAATTGTTGGTGCAGGTCCTGCAGGTTTAATGGCGGCAGATGTTTTAAGCCAATATAAAAATTATGAGATTCATGTTTTTGAACAAAAGCCATCGGCAGCACGTAAGTTTTTGATGGCGGGAAAAACGGGACTGAATATCTCACATGCTGAAACCTTTGAGCAATTTATTCAACGTTATGATCAAGTGGAATGGTTGAGACCTTGGATTGAAAAGTGGGATGCTGCTTGGATTCAAAAGTGGATGCAAAGTTTAGGCATTGAATCTTATGTAGGCAGTTCTGGGCGGATTTTTCCTGTAGAAATGAAAGCTGCACCACTGTTAAGAGCATGGTTGAAGCATTTAGTTGAGCAACAGGTTAAGTTTCATTATCGTCATCAAGTTACTGACCTGAAACATCAGCAACTCAAGATGATTGATTTAAAAAGTAATCAAATCAATGAGCAGAAATTTGATGCGATTATTTTGGCTTGTGGTGCTGTGTCATGGTCTCGTTTAGGCAGTGATGGCGCATGGCAAAAATGGTTGTCCTCATCTGAAATTGAAACTTTTCAACCCAGTAATGCGGGTGTAGTTTATCCATGGTCAGACTATATGCAGTCTGTTTTTGGTCAGCCTTTAAAGCGAGTAGATGCTTGGGTTGAGCCTTCGGTTAAAACTCAAGGTGATATCGTTATTACCCATTATGGCTTGGAAAGTGGGCTCATCTATAAGCAAGGACGCTCATTGCGTCAACTGATTCAACAAAGTCAACCACTGGTCATGTATCTGGATTTATTACCCGATCAATCTATTCAGCAATTGGTACAAAAATTACAGCCATCTAAAAAGCAGTCGACTGCCAATATTTGGCGTAAAGCAGGCTTAGACACAGCAAAATCAAGTTTGCTGCGTGAATTCGTTAATAAAGCACTCTGGAGTGATCCAGAACAGTTGGCACAACAGATTAAACACCTCAAAATCGAATTACAGGGATTCCGCCCTATCGAAGAGGCGATTAGTTGTGCAGGTGGTGTCAAAGAACAAGCATTGACTCAGGATTTACAACTTAAATCTCATCCTTCTGTGTTTTGTTGTGGTGAAATGCTGGATTGGGATGCACCGACAGGTGGATATTTATTGACGGCTTGTTTTGCTACTGGTCGAGCGGCAGGTGAAGGCGTGCATCAATATCTTTCTGACCTGTTATAAAAAAGGATTTATTTTCTCTAAAAGTAGATATTTTGTGCTAATTTGATGGAGTAACTAATCATTTTTGCACATGGTGAGATTTTCAAAAATGTCTGCTGAAAAATTATATACAGGAAGTTGTTTGTGTGGTGGGATTCATTATGAGGTTCATGGTGAAATAGGTCCAGTTATCCAATGTCATTGTAAACGTTGCCGAAAAGCAAATGGTACGGCATTTGCGACCAATGCACCCATTCAAAAAGCAGACTTTAAAATCGTAAAGGGTGAGTCGTTGCTAAAACAGTTTGCATCAACCGAGACTACGACGCGATGTTTTTGTCAGGAGTGTGGCTCGCCGATTATGAGCATCAAAGCTGAAGCTCCAGAGACCTATCGTTTAAGAATTGGAACACTCGACACGGCATTGGAACATCAACCCACCATGCATATTTATGCAGCCTATAAAGCAGAGTGGGATCATATTTGTGATGGTTTGCCACAATATGATGAGCGACCATAAGCGCAGAATAAAGGGATCAATTTGATCCCTTTATTGTTTTAATTGCGATATGTAGCTTGAGCCAATTCATTGATGTTTACAATGATGATAGATCTTATTTCGCAGTTAAAGCTACACCCTCAAATTGAATGCCATCCCAACCATTTTGCATAAATTGACGAATATTTTGATGATCTGACGCATCTGGAGTCGCCAAAACAGAAGCATAGTGTTCTGCAAACAAGTTCAAGGTTTGCTGTTGGTCGAGTTGATTTAGCTGAGCAAAAGAAAAAACTTTAGCACTGCCTTGGTTTTCTGTTGCTGCATTATGTTGTTGACCATTTTGAAATGCGGTTGGGGTATGTGTATAACGCGCTTCAATATGTTGAATAACATCGGCAAATTTTGCTTCGCCAGCTTGAAGTTGTTTCAATAAATCTTGAACCATGATTTGAGAATTCCATATTCAGTCGTGCACATAGCATAACCTATCGTTTATAAATCAGTAATGTTCTTATGTGTTTTGCCAGATAAATTATTTTTTAAAGTTATTTGTTAGAATCAAATGCTTGAAGGGAACAGTCATCGTGTCTTATGAACCGACATCGTCTTAAAAAACAAACTGCAGGTGTTACTTTAAAACTCATTGCATTTTTTGCGCAATGCTCATTTTTACTTCGTTTACGCCGTATCTTGATGCGTTTTATTCCCTTTTTGCAGTTACAAAGTCAGGTAAAAAATATTGTTTATTTGTCGTGGTTGGTGGATATAGAAAAAGTCCGTTCATGCTATCCGAGTCATGTTCAATTGTGGGAAAAACAAGGTAAAACGATTTTTAGTATTTTGACTTACCAACACCAGCATTTTGGCTTTTCTTTTTTAGGTCGTTTACGTCAGCTCATGCCATCACCTCGACAAAGCAATTGGCGTTTTTATATTGCACCTGAGCAACAAGACAAAACGGTGATTTTTGAACAGGTCATGATTGATCAGAAACTTTATGTACTCAGTGGGCGTTTAACAAGTGATGCGATGCCTGCACAATATGCCTTGCAATTTGTCCATGAAAGACAAGATGATATTATTCAGACACAGATTGAGCTAGATGCACTTTATCGACTTTCCAGCGCAGTTAAGATCAAAACAGATCAGCAACTCCCTCAAGCTTGGCACCCTTTGTTTCCTTCATGGAAAGACGCTATTGCCTATCTTGTAGATCAAGATCATGCTTGGGTGGAATGGGTTGATCAGCCTGAACGTTTGTCACAAGGTGATATTGAAATGCCTTTTGATTTTAATCAAATTCAAGCAGCACAGGTGCTAAATATTGATTGTCCATTACTACAACAGTGGGAAGTTCGGGAACAAGATGTCTTTGCATTTGTGGTTCCTGCATTGAACTTTTATGTAAAGAATGAGACACCACTCGATTAGATTGCTTACTATTGTTATGTAAAATTGTGGATAACTATTGGGTTATACACAAACAAAGTGGCATTGCGTCGTTAGTGTTAAAAGAATTGATTTAAAGAAGATTGAAGGACGTTAGAACATGAATTGGCTATTGGTCGCATGTGGTGGAGCAATTGGTGCAAGCTTACGTTATGGGGCTGGTTTTTTGATTTCTAAACCTCTCAGCCTTTTTCCTTGGGCAACATGGTCAATTAATATTTTAGGGTGTTTTTTGGCAGGAATTTTCTTTGCTTTTACCCTACGTTATCCAATTCTACAACAAGAAACACGCTTGTTTTTCATGGTGGGAATCCTCGGTGGATTTACGACTTTTTCCAGTTTTGGCTTAGAAACCTTTCAACTCATTCGCCAAGGACACTTTCCCATTGCGCTGGCTTATACAGTTTCCAGTGTTATTGTCGGTGTCGTCTTTTTAGCGATTGGTTTTTATATTGTGCAAATGATTTTATCAACAAAATAATATAAATCTCTGTTGCACTTCATCAAAGAATCTAAGAATAAAAAAAAAGCCTAAGTTTAGAGGGGTAACTTAGGCTTGAACAACAGTTTTAAACTTAACGTTTAAAACGTGCAAAACGTTTATTAAAGTTGGCAATACGACCTTCATTGCTTGCTTGACGGATTTCACCCGTATAGAAAGGATGAGAAGCACTCGATATATCTAATGTTACATAAGGATATATTTTACCTTCATGTTCTTTAGTATTTGCAGTCTTGATCGTACTGCCAATTACGAAGAATGCATTTGCATTGGTGTCATGGAACAACACTTCACGATACTCTGGATGGATACCTGCACGCATGATTTGATCCTCTCATTATTTTGACTCAATGAAATATTATAACATAACATATAATTTGTAAAGTCTATTTAAATTTGAGTTCAATCTGTCAGATAAAAATGATTTCATATTGCTGAAAATAAAAAAGAAACCTAAGCAGGAGGAGGGTGCTTAGGTTTCAAATATGGTTTTAATTTAAGATGATTGCCTTAAAATAAAATTAATCACTACCGTGAGAGATAATGATTATTCAATTCGAGTTTTAACGATACATCCCCTGATTCACTCACTGTAAAAATGACCTTAGTTATCAACCTTTTCTTAATCTTGCAGTGGAACCAATTCTTCGAAAAGATCATTCAAATTATCATGAACTTTCAGTTGAATCAGATTCCAGTATTGCCCTGAAATGGTACGATTTACCATTAAAGTATCTGGAGATGGCTTAAATACATCCCAGTATTTCAGAGATTTTTTCACCAATTTAATACCATCATGATGGGCTGAGTTTTCAGCAAAATCATAATGTGTCGTCAGTGGGCGTAATAAAACTTCGAGCCATGCTTGATAAAGCTCTTCAGGGAACTCGCCTTTTTCAGCCAATGCATCCAATGCGGTTAAATGCTCTTCAATGCTAGCAATATCTTGTTTTCTCGCAGCTCTGACTAAAGCTTTAAAATGGGTAATGATTTCATTGGATAAGGTTTTTACTCCACCAAAATCATAAATAATCACACTACCATCTTCACGGAAAGCAAAATTGCCTGGGTGTGGATCGCAATGGAAGCGTTTTAAGAAAAAGATCTGTTGACCCAGTGCTAGAATCAAACGACGACCAATTTCATTGCGAATATCTAAGTCCCAAGTGCTTGCAGTTTCAATACTTTCACCTTTTTCAAGGCTTAAGGTCAGGATTCGACGACTTGAGTATTCAGTAAAAACTTTTGGAATAATAATTTTGCTATCCAAAGCCTGATGGAAAGTTCGAAATACTTGTAAATTTTGTGCTTCGATTTCGTAATTCAATTCTTCATGCAGGCTGTCTTGAATTTCTTTAAATAAGCGGTCTTGTAATTTCTTATCAACTTTAAGTACCCCCATAAGACGTAATGCTAGGCGAACTTGTTTTAAATCACTTTCACAGGCTTCATCCACACCTGGGTACTGAACTTTAACCACCACTTCTGTGCCATTTTTCAAAGTTGCTTTATGTACCTGACCAATTGAGGCTGCGGCAAAAGGTTGCTCATCAAAATATAAAAAGGCTTGATCAATGGGTTTGCCAAGCTCTCGTTCGACTTGCTGCTTAATTTCAATAAAGGGCATTGCAGGTGCTTGGCGTTGTAATTTGGCAATGGCACGAGCAACTTCTGGCGGAAAAATATCTTTGTACTGAGAGGCGATTTGCCCAACTTTCATTACAGCACCTTTCATTTCACCTAAGGTGTCTGCGATTTGTACGCCAATATCTTGAAACAGCTTGCTGCGCGCTTCATTTTTCTGCTCTTCATCTGCATTGAAGTTACGAATTGAATTTGATACCGTTTTTGTCGCAATACTTGCAGTCATACTGGCAAGTTTCATAAAGCGGCGACCGGGTGTACTGGTACTTTTCGACATTCGTAATCATCCTTCAGTTTAGATTAGATGTTTCATTTATTTTGATCATAGGCGACTATTGTTAAACTGCCTACTCTAATTTGTTAAGCGTTTGTTTCTGCTTGGCTATTTTTGATATTTAAACTCGTTGGACAGTATAAGCCTGTTTTTGTGTATTTTGGATTAAAATGTTTTCACATATTCATATAGTTGTAGTTGGATGAAAGTTTATCGTTATTTAACGGGCAAAGATGATGTTCACTTTTGTGCAAGGGTGAGCAAAGCGCTTAACGAAGGTTATGCGTTATACGGCGCGCCAACCATGACGTTTAATGGTACGGATGTGATTGTTGGGCAAGCAATCATCAAAGAGGTTGCAGATGTATTGGAAATGTCTGAGAAATTTCAACATGCCTATCAACTTCAATCTGAATAGATAGAAAAATTTAAGTTCATCATGAACTTTATATGATCTGGTCAAGTCACCCGAGGATTTAGACAGTTGATGTATTGTTTAGATGATATAACTCAGTTTGAGTTGACTTGATTTAGAAAAAATAATGCTGTTAATAAAACAGCATTATTTAAAATTTTAATTATTAGTTTTGTGCTAAGCGTTTGTTATTGTTATATAAGCGCATAAGCAATAAGACGCAAGCAACCGTTAATCCAATAATTAAACCTGTCCAGACACCCGCCGCACCCATATCAGTATAACGTGCTAAATAGATTCCAATTGGAAAGGCGATGATCCAATAAGCCAGCATCGTGATCCACATGGGTCCTTTGGTATCCTGCATTCCACGTAAACAACCAGCAGCACTTACTTGCCAAGCATCCATGAGCTGATAGCCAATTGCAAATAGAATCAAATAAATGGCAGCTTGAGATACATCATAATCACGCGTATAAACAGAAACGATTTCTGGACGTAATAGCAACAGTAATAACATGGTGGTACAGGCAAATAAGGTACTGGTCATTAATCCAACTTTTTGCACTTTACGCATGGCGAACCAATTTTTTTCACCAAAATAGGTTCCTGTACGAATCGTCAGCGCCAAAGCGAGTGACATTGGGATCATAAACAGCTGAGAGGTGACGGATAAGGCAATTTGATGTGCGGCAACCGTAATTTCTCCCAATGGACTGAGCACAATTGCACCCGTACTAAAAATACTCACTTCAAAGAAAATCGCTAAGCCAATCGGTAAACCCAGTTTAAGAATACGCTTGATGAGTACACTGTCCATTTTCTCAAATTTACTCAAGGGTTGAGTCGACTGATAACGCTTTGCTTTGAAAATATAAGTACTGATTGTAATGAACATGAGCCATTGCAATAATGCTGTGGCGAAACCGCACCCCGCGCTCCCTAGATGTGGAATCGGTCCAATACCATACATAAAAATAAAGTTGAGTGGAATTTGCACCACCAGCGCTACAAGGCTGATCACAGTGACAGGACGTGGATAGCCCAAGGCTTCAGAATAACCTCGTAAAGTTGAATACATGGTAAATGCAGGCATACCAAATGCAATCGCATGTAAAAACAAACTGGCTTTCGGAAGCAGGGACTCAGGGACACCGACAAGGGGCAATAATAATGGAATGATTTGTAAAACCATCATTCCAATCAAGCCAAGTAAGAAAGCAACCCATAATGATTGACGTACGATGGATGGTATTTTTTCAGGTGTACGTGCACCGTTGGCTTCGGCAACTAAAGGTGTTGTGGCAATCATGATACCGCTGAACAGCAACATCACTGGAATCCATAATCCAACCCCAACAGCAATTGCGGCGAGATCTTCGGCAGACATATGCCCAGCCATAATGGTATCAATCAATCCAAAACCTGCGGCAGCAAATTGGGTGATCAAAATCGGCAGCATCAAATGAAAAAGTTGCTTTAATTCAAAGCGGGTAGTCGTGGCTTTTACTGATACAGACACAGGTAATACTCGTTTTAAATGTGCTTAAGAAAAAATAAACTGGTTAGCGTTGTAGAGTGAGAAGCACACCTATAAAAATCACCACGCCACCTAAAAGACGTTGCCAGTTGACTGGCACTTTATCTGTACCCAATACACCAAAGTGATCAATGATCATTGATGTGGCGATCTGCCCGAAGATAATCAACCCTGAAAGGGTTAAGAAACCAAGTTTGGGGGCAGTATAAATACTAATACTAATGGCATAAACCCCAAGACAACCACCTAGCCAGAGATACCAAGGAATCACAGCTAAACTGTGTAGTGTTGGTTTTTGTTCAGACTGGAAGATTACCAAAACTACGAGCAATAGTGTACCCACCAAAAAAGATAAAAGCGCGGCTTGTAAAGGGGAGTAAAGATATTCACGCAGTTGCGTATTGATGGCTGTTTGAAACGCCATAGCAATACCAATGCCCATGGTGAGTGGTAAAAGAAATAACAATTGACTGGATAATTTCATCATTCTTGTTCATCTACTTTTTATTGCGCATATCCAGTCTAAAGCAATTTGATGAGTTGTTCTAATCAGAAGCTAGAAGTCATGTTAAAATTAATTATTCTGTTAGTTGCTTTGAGCTTTTCTTTGACTGCTTTAATCCCTCAAAATATTCCATTATCGCTTTATATCCATATGCCGTGGTGTGTGCGTAAGTGTCCGTATTGTGATTTTAATTCGCATGCAGTACCCGACGGAAAATTATCTTTAGATTTGGAACAGGAATATTTACAGGCATTGGTTGAAGACTTTAAAACGCAAATTGAATTTGCCCAAGGGCGAGAAATTCATAGTGTGTTTATTGGTGGGGGGACGCCGTCACTTATTTCAGCTCAAGGTTATCAATGGTTATTTTCTCAATTAAAAGCCTTACTGCCTTTTGAGCAGGATTGTGAAATTACTTTAGAAGCCAATCCGGGAACAGTTGAACATGATCCTTTTGCAAGTTATTTAGCTGCAGGTATTAATCGATTATCCATAGGCGTGCAAAGTTTTAATACCGAACATTTAAAGAAATTAGGGCGTATTCATTCCAATGATGATGCTGTTTCAGCGATTCGAAATGCTCGAGAAGCAGGCTTTCAACGAGTGAATGTTGACTTGATGCATGGATTACCAGAACAGACCTTGGAACAGGCGTTATACGACTTAAAACTGGCTGTTGAAAATGGTGCGACACATATTTCCTGGTATCAATTAACCATTGAACCCAATACAGTTTTTTTCCGTACACAACCGATTTTGCCAGTCGATGATGTTTTAGAGGCGATACAGGAACAAGGTGAGCAATATTTAAAAGCCAGTGGTTTTATCAATTATGAGGTATCTGCTTGGCGTAAAGAGCAACCATCAGCGCATAATTTGAATTACTGGCAATTTGGTGATTATCTGGCAATTGGTGCAGGAGCACATGGCAAAGTTACTCAAACTGATGGTGTTTACCGCTATCAAAAGACCCGTTTGCCTAAAGACTATTTAGCCAAAGTGCCTGCTGAACATTTGCAGTTTAAACGTATTGAAGATGTTGAGATGCCGTTTGAATTTATGATGAATGCTTTGCGTTTAAATGATGGTGTCGTTGCTGAACTCTATACTGAACGTACAGGTTTGAATCTTGAGGATTTAAATGAGCGAATCAGCCCATTAAAACAGCGTCATTTAATGGTCAATGATGCAACACGCTTGTCCTGTACGGCGCAAGGGCATATATTTTTAAACTCTGTTTTAGAGGCATTTTTATAAATATATTGCTCAAAATAAACAGCAAGAGATATCCAGTTTTGTTATGCTGTGACTGAAAATAAATATTTTAAATCTTTAGGTTATAACAATGAATAAATATCTCATCAGTCTGTTTTTTGCCCTAACAGCAATCTCAATTGCTCACGCGAAAAGTGCAGTTCCCCAGTTTCGTGATTATCCTGTGAAATCGGTATATACGGGTAAGACCGCCAAACTGGATATTTCTGATCCAAGTGCCAATATGTTTCGTACTCGACTGAGAGATGCTTTGAAAGAAAAACCAGATTTTGCTGGTGAATATGTCACCACCATGTGGGGATGTGGTGCAAGTTGTAGAATGTATTCTTTCGTCAATAAACGTACAGGGCAGCTGTTAGCTGATGGTTTTGGGGGCGAGGCACGAACAGAAGATGTCATCGCAACACGTGTGAATAGTCGTTTATTGGTCACACAAGAAGAACATATGGATCAAAACTATGAAGTTGATCAAGTCACTACTCGTTTTTATGTACTCGAAAAAAGCCGATTTAAGCTGCTGAAAACCATCGTTGAACCTGTGTCAAAAAATCAAAAATAAGGCAAAACAAGAGATGATTTTTTGGATTTATGCACAGAAATTTTTAAAAACTTAGCATTTATTTAACCTGAGTTCGATAAAAATCCTTGATGAAAGATGATACAGTCAAACCGCCTGATTATTCATACACGTGATTTGGATGATTCATTTATTTTGTACTTTTTGAATCATTGATGGTCTTTCGATCTTGAGGCGACATGGATGTCTCCATGTTGAGCGGGGGTAAAGGATGTACCCCTCGCTCAACGAAAGATTTTTGTCACTTTTCATCTCTGAAAAGTGAGGCATCGCCTACGCAAAACAATTTAAACTTTAGAAGTAAAGCGTGGCAGTGCAAGCTTTAGATCATCAAACAATCTATTGATCGCCTTCATTTTATTGATCAGAGAAATGAAACTATATTGATGGTTGCGCTTACGGAACTTCGCTCCTCATGCCAAAACAAGTATGGCGAGCCCTTGCGGAGCTCCGCTCCTCATCCAAAATCGGATGAAAATCCAGCAAAAATCCACATAGATTTATTATCTTTCAATGAGTTGAAGATTTAATTGCATCGAATTCACGTTATTTAGTATGTTTTAGTGCATGGTGGGTGACTAAAAATGCGGAAAAATCAGCTTTCTATTGTTATAAACAAATAGAAAAGAGGATGAGTTATCGTATATTCCGGCAGAATTTCAATTAACTTTCCTTAAAAATACAAAAGAGCGCCGAAGCGCTCTTTCTATTTTTCTTAGCGAAAACCTACATATTAGTAGTCAAAACTAAAATGTTCAGCTTCAAGTGACATCATGGTCTTAGATGGGTTGACCATCGACTCAGCATGTCCTTGTGCACGCGGTAACAATTGCTCAAAGTAGAAATCAGCAACTTTGATTTTTGCTTTATAGAACTCAGGAACTTCAGCACCATTTCCTGACGCCAATTTTTCAGAAGCCACGGCTGCTTGTTGTGCCCAGTAATAAGCCATCATTGCATAACCAGAGAACATCAAGAAATCTACAGAAGCAGAAGAAACGATGTCACGGTCTTTACGTGCTGCAAGCATGATACGAACAGTTAAAGCATTCCATTGTGCACAGATTTTAGTTAAATCCCATGCAAAGCGACGCATATATTTATTACGTGCATGTTGACCACAGAACTTCAAAATTTCAGCGGTGTATTCGCGAACCACTTTACCTTTAGAAGAAAGCAATACTTTACGCCCAATCAAATCAAGTGCCTGTACGCCAGTTGTACCTTCATACAAGGTTGAAATACGTGCATCACGTGCAATTTGTTCCATGCCATGTTCTTTAATATAACCATGACCACCAAAGACTTGCATCCCGTGATTTGCAGCCTCTAAGCCCATTTCTGTTAAGAAGCCCTTGAGAATTGGCGTATAAAAACCAAGTTTATCGTCATATTCATCAAATTTTGCTTGATCACCTTGCGCCAAAGCATCAGTCATCTTATCAGCCAATTGAGCAGCATGATAGATCATTGAACGACCACCTTCAGCAATTGCCTTTTGGGTCAATAACATGCGACGAACATCAGCATGGTGAATAATTGCATCGGCAACTTTCTCTGGATCTTTTTTACCTGAAAGTGCACGCATAGACATACGATCTTTTGCATAAGGCAGTGCACCTTGGAATGCTAACTCAGCATGTGCAAGACCTTGAACTGCAGTACCAATACGTGCAGTGTTCATGAAGGTAAACATGGCATGTAAGCCTCTGTTTACTTCACCGATCAAGTAACCTGTTGCAGCATCAAAGTTCAATACCGCAGTTGCTGACGCACGAATCCCCATTTTGTGTTCGATTGAACCACAAGTCACTGGGTTACGTTCACCAATACCGCCATCTACCGTTGGGATAAATTTTGGTACGATAAATAATGAAATTCCTTTTGTGCCAGCAGGTGCATCTGGTAAGCGCGCAAGTACGATATGAATGATATTTTCAGTCAGATCATGTTCACCCGCAGAGATAAAGATTTTTGTACCAGTGATGGCATAAGTTCCATCTTCTTTTGGCTCTGCTTTGGTTTTAACTTGTCCTAAGTCTGTACCACATTGTGGTTCAGTCAAACACATCGTACCTGACCAAGTACCAGCAGTAAGATGTGGCATGTAGGTTGCTTTTTGCTCATCTGTACCAAATTGCATGATGGTGTTCATACAGCCCATGCTTAAACCTGGGTACATCGTGAATGACCAGTTTGCAGTTCCCATCATTTCCGATTTAATCAGATTTAAAGACATTGGTAAGCCCTGACCACCAAACTCTTCTGGGTACGACAAACCTTGCCAACCACCTTGAACGAATTGATCGTAAGCTTCTTTAAATCCTTTTGGCGTAGTGACTTCACCTTCTTTAAAATGGCAACCTTCTTCATCGCCAGACTGATTCAAAGGAGAGAGCACATTTTCACAAAAATCTGCTGCACCTTCTAAAATCATATCAATCGTATCAGCATCGGCATTTTCGCCAATTGATAATGTTTTATAGTGCCCAGAATAGTCAAAAACTTCGTTGATTAAAAAACGAATATCACGGAGAGGCGCTTTATATGCTGGCATGTATTTAATCCTAATTTAGAAATAGTTTTGGATATTCAATCGATAGTTTCATTATTCATAATCATATGAGAAATACATTGATAAGACTCTCTAAAAGAATTGTCAGAAATGCGAATTTGGTAGAAAAAGTACATGCGAATCTGTTGGTTTTTTGATAGTATTGAACAGTTTGTTTTTGTAGTTTCATTGCTATTTTTAGTATCTTTATAATATTGAAGTGAGTCAATCTCTCATGCATTTAAAAAAATTAACATTATGTCTTTTAGGTTTGAGTTTGTCGGCATGTTCAACACATGTGATTAAAAGTAATGCTTTAAATGCAGATCAAGACGCTCCTCAACGTGCAATTCAAGGGTTTAATGCGCTGTATGAATATCCTAATTTTGATTATCGTGGGCAATTTCAAGTTCATTTAGATCGCCCACAGAAAGATCAAAATCTGAAGTCTACGGATTCAAAGCAACTAGATCCTGCCATTGAAAAAAAGGTCAATCAGTATTTAAAAGATCAAAAAATTAAACTGACAGATATACAGAAAAAAGAACTTTATCAAGCGATTGCGAAACAGGATTCAAACTATATCAGTCGTTTTGTCGGCATGGGAGCAGATGTTGTTCAAAATATTGTCAATGATTTGCAAATTCGATACGACGGAACAGTGAATTATCGCCAAAAAATGGCATCGTTTAATTTAGAAACACAATACAAAAAGCCAAATTTATCTGTGGAAATGCGTATTCCTACAGTTTTGGATATGAATAATTATAAATTCTATACCCATATTTTTTCGATAATGCCTTATTTGGCAAATTCTCAAGATCAAGACAAATATGCGTATTATGATTTTTCAAAATATAAAGATGATATTAACAAGGTGAATGGCAAAGCCTTGATCGAGTTGCTTAAACAGTCGGGTGCAACTTCATATTTAATTGCCGCGCCTCATCAAATTCAAAATCTTGCAGTGAGTTCTGCGGACAAGCAAGCAGGAATCGTTGAAAAAATTCGCTTAAATACATCAGTAGAAGAAATGTTCTTACAAGGGCAATTATACTCTACAGTGAATCGTCAATATTTGATGAATTCAGTGTTTGGATTGAATCAATCTAATATTGCAAAAATCCTAGGACCGAGTAGCGACAGTCAGGCAAGTGATGAGGCTTATGAAGCTGCTCAGGAAGCGATGAAAGCTGCAGATGAAGCGCTAGCAGGCATCACATCGAGTGATGATAGTGCCAATGATGCATCAAGCGCAATGTATGAACTTTACAATGCCGTCAATCGTAAGTCTCATGAAGATTTAGAGGAAGAAGTTGAAGCAGGGGATGCAGCACAAGCAGCACGTGCTGCTGTAGAAGATGACGGAGACGATGCGACTGCTGATCAAGATCAAGAGCGTGATTCTGACGATGAGGCTGTTGAAGCTGCAGCAGACGGCAATACGACAAAAATCTTAACTGAGCAACAATGTGAAGATTTGACCAAAGCTAAAGCAAATCCTCGTTTTGGTGATGTGGAGTATTGTCAATATCATTACGAAATAGATGTCTTAAAAGGTGAGCAACAAAAAGAATCCTCATCAGATACTGCGTTGAGAGAGAAAAATAAGACTGCATTGGTCAGCACATTTAATGGCTATGCGAAAGATCAGTTGGTCGATGCGCAACAATTTAAACAATTGTGGAATCAACATCTCACTGAGATTGAAAGCAGTTTGCCAGCTCCAGACAAACGTAATCCACTGATCGTTGATTTGTCATTGGACAATAAAGGACGAGCAGTTAAAGCAGATTATGATATGGGCTTAGATTTAGATACCTTAAATCGTAAGTTAAACATTAAGATGGACATGCAATTCCTTAATTATGGCAATGCAAGCAAGATTGATCAAAATGTTCTCAAACAGGCGAAACCTTTTAAAGAGATCTTTAAAGGCAGCATTATGCAACAAGCTGTAGGAGGCATTTCAGGTTCAGAACGTAGTGATGAGCAAAAATACTTAAGTTTAGATGAACGTTTAGAGCAACTGGCAGAACAAGTATTTGCACAAACTGGCTCTTATGAAAAAACCTATAAAGCAGTGTTTATCGCAAAATTGACTGCACAAAAGCCTGAATTGATCAAACAATATTCTGCTCAAGATTTACAAGAAATCGCAGCAATTTATGCTTATTCTTACTCAGATGAAGAAATCTACAATCCAAAAGGGCAGGCTTTGAAACAAATTCAAGCCCTACAGAAAAAGCATCATTTAGAAGATGATCATCAGTACGATGATGAACTTGGAAATGATGTAGATGAGATTGTTGCTAAAATCTGGAAAGCTAAACAAAGTACTTTAGAGGTGCAGGGTTTAGTTAAAAAATATAAAACAACCGAAGCTGTGTTTGCACAATATTACATGCAGAAGTTTGAAGCAGAAAATGAGATTGAAAAGTCTCAGCGTGGAGAGTTTATAAAAACAGCAAAAGTTTTAGCAAAATCTTATGTTGCATTTAAAAATAATAAGTTTAATGATCAAGTCGTATCGACATTGAATGTTGATTCTACTGAATTTATTGATTATGACTTATTCAAGCAAGCTTATCAGGCATTGAGTGATGCCAAGTTAAAGTAATTGTCTTGTAGCGAGTGATAAAAAAGAACCTCAATAGAGGTTCTTTTTTTGATGCTTATTCTGTCCTAGATAAGCATTCTACAGAGCTTATACATCAGTATACATTCAGAGAAAATCTTTTAGATTTGGACGGACACCATTCCAGATATAAAATGCCTCTATTGCTTGCCCAACCAACATACCAAAACCTTCCGAGCTTGGAACTTGACGTGCTTTGGCTTGTTCAATAAAACTTGATGCTTTGCCATATGCCATTTCATATGCATGATTAAATGTTAATGTTTCAGGGAGTATAAGGGCATCACCACTTAGGCTTGCTGAGGTCGCATTGATAACAAGATCAAATTGTCCCTGTAATGCTGTTAAGCTACAAGCCATCAGCTGTGCTTCAGGCACGCTGTCTGCTAAGTCTGCAACCAATTGTTCAGCACGAGCAAGTGTACGGTTGGCGATCACGATTTTTTTTACCCCTGCTTTTACCAACGGATAGATCACACCTCGAGTTGCACCACCTGCACCAATAATCAGCAAGTCTGCATCCTTTAAGTCCCAATCCAAAGCTTTAATGGCATCGACCAGACCTTGACCATCTGTATTGTCTCCATGTAGCTCACCATTTTCCATCCATAGCGTGTTTACAGCTTTGGCAATTTTTGCGCGTTCAGTAAGTTGCGTGCACATGGCAAAAGCTTGTTCTTTAAAAGGAACTGTGACATTCATTCCTACGCCATTTTGAGAGAAAAACTCATGCACACTGCTTTCAAAACCATCCAGTGGGGCTAGACGTCTGCTGTAATTCAGATCAATACCTGTTTTCTTTGCAAAAGCATGATGTAACTCAGGAGAACGAGAATGTTCAATCGGATTGCCAATGACTGCGAATTGTTTGCTCATGTCCAATGTCCAAGTATTGATAATATTGATTTTTAAGGCGTGGCAACAATATACGGGAAAACGTTGAAGACAACAAAAAGTATCTTGGCGTACTTTGGGATTAAATCGTTATATTTTGATTGTTAAGATTTAAAAAAAGAGAAATTATTTTTGAATTATGGATTACATACAGATTCTAGAAAATCAAGAAAAATCATCGCAAAAACGACAACAAAACCAATCGATAAAACAACACTGGAAGTAATTGAAATGCTATCCGATAAATCATTGGTAGAGATGATTGTGGTTGAAACAGAACACACCAGTAAAAACAGAATGCCTACTGAAAGTGTAAGTTTATGATTTTCTAATAAATTCCTCATATCAACCTCTCGCGTTAACTGCTATAATCTTCTGATATTCAATATAAATTTATCGAAAAAATTAAGGAAATTTTAAGTCTGCTATAGTAGCCGAGTTTAAGGTTAATTTAAATTAAAAAGCTGCGTTATTGTGAATAATTCTCATCTTAATTGTGAGTAAATCTTTCAAAACTTATTTTGATGAAGCATAAAAAAGCTACCTCATGTGACTGGGTAGCTTTTTTTAATTGTTTTAGGTCATTTGAGTATAGATAACCAATCATGAGGTTTTAAATAATATTCGGTTAATTGTTTTTCTGGGCTCTGTTCGTCCCATTCAGGACGATAAGACCATGCCGCAAGCGGTGGCATACTCACCAAAATAGATTCAATGCGCCCCCCCGTTTGTAAACCAAATAAAGTGCCTCTGTCATAGACGAGGTTGTACTCAACATAACGACCACGACGATACAACTGGAAATCTCGTTGGGCTTCGGTATAGGGTTTATCTTGATTGCGTTGAAAAATAGGCAAGATGGCTTTTAAATAACCGTTACCTACAGCTTGCATATATTCAAAGCATTTTTCAAAATTCCACTGATTTAAATCATCAAAAAACAAGCCACCAATACCACGTTGTTCATCTCGATGTTTTAAATAGAAATAGTCATCACACCATTGCTTATGTTCTGCATAGACTTCTTCTCCAAAGGGTTTGCATAAATCAAATGCGCTTTGATGCCAACTCAATACGTCTTCTTGATTGGGATAAAATGGTGTCAGATCGAAACCACCCCCAAACCACCAAATTGGCTCTTGACCTTCGGGTTCAGCGACGAATAAGCGAACATTGGCATGAGAGGTCGGCACATTTGGATTTTTGGGATGAATCACCAATGATACGCCTAATGCTTGAGCTTTGGCTCCTGCTATAGCGGGATGTCGCTCCGTCGCAGAAGCAGGTAGTTTTGAAATATTGATGTGCGAGAACATCACACCACCTTTTTCAATCACTGTGCCGTTTTGTAAAACGCGGGAACGACCACCGCCACCCTCAGGTCGTTGCCAATCATCCACTTCAAATTTTGCAGTCCCTTGACCTAATTGTTCTTGTTGTTCCAAAGCTGAACAAATTCGCGCTTGTAAGTCGACAAGAAACGTACGAACACGTTGAATATCTTCAGAGGTTGGGTTTTGCATGACGATCCTCAAAGGCGCACAAAATGATTTTATACATCAAAGCATAAAACCATTAAAAAAGAAAACCATTGAAAAAAGAAGATGTTTTTTTGAATACTTTTGCTACTGGATTCAATGCATAAGAATATTATTGACTGTTTCAAGTCTTTTACAAAAAATCCCGAGCAATTCGCTAGGTTGAAATCTATGTTTAAGCTCAGCACAATGGATTGAGGATAGAGGCACTCGTGTGCATTTATCGGTTTGTAAATCTTAATATGGTACTGAGCAGTAAATATGAGTTGTTCTTTAATTCAGAAATATAATGTGGCTGGTCCACGTTATACCAGTTATCCAACAGTTCCGTATTGGGATGAAAGTTCTTTTTCATTGCAACAATGGAAACAGACCCTAAAGCGTTCTTTTGACGAGTCTAATCAAAGTGAGGGCATTAGCTTATATATCCATTTACCGTTTTGTGAGAGTTTATGTACTTTCTGTGGATGTCATAAGAAAGTGACCAAACGGCATGAAATGGAGCAACCTTATATCCAAGCCGTTTTAAAAGAGTGGGATTTGTATTGTCAATTACTTCAAGAAAAACCCATGATTAAAGAAATTCATTTGGGTGGTGGTACACCGACTTTTTTTTCAATAGAGCATTTACAACAGCTTATTCAAGGTGTCTTAGCCAAAGCTGATATTGCGAAAGACTATGAATTTAGTTTTGAGGGACACCCAAATAATACAACACGTGCGCATTTGCAAGCATTGTATGATCTCGGATTCCGCCGCGTAAGCTATGGTGTGCAAGACTATAACGATACTGTTCAAAAAGCTATTCACCGTATTCAACCTTTTGAGCAGGTGGCCAATGTCACACAGTGGGCGCGTGAGATCGGTTATAGCTCAATTTCACATGATCTGGTTTTTGGTTTGCCTTTTCAAAATCTAAATGATGTTTTGAAAACAATTGATTTAACCAACAGTCTTATGCCAGATCGTTTGGCTTTTTATAGCTATGCGCATGTACCTTGGATCAAGGGGAATGGACAGCGTGGTTTTAAAGATCATGATGTTCCTAAAGATGATGTGAAGCGAACCTTGTATGAAGCGGGTAAAAAACAGCTTTTAGCGCATGGTTATCATGAAATTGGTATGGATCATTTTGCCTTAGCACAAGATGGTATGTATCAATCTTTTCAGGCTGGCACGTTGCATCGCAACTTTATGGGCTATACCTCTTCAAAAACACAACTCATGATTGGTCTTGGAATATCTTCGATCAGTGATAGTTGGTATAGCTTTGCTCAGAATGAAAAAGACCTGGAAGCATACTATGCGTGTCTAGACCGTGATGAAATTCCTGTCGTGAAAGGTCATGTACTGAGTGCTGAAGACTTGAAAATTCGTCAGCATATTTTAAATTTAATGTGTGCTTTCCAGACCTCATGGGCTGAGCCGTCTATGGATTTCACAGAACGAGCTCAGGTTATCGAGCAACTTATCGAGATGCAACAGGATGGTTTGCTGACAATTGAAACAGATCGAATTGTGATTACTGAACAAGGCAAGCCTTTTGTTCGTAATATTTGTATGGCTTTTGATTTGCATTTAAAACGAAGAAAGCCTGAAACACAGATTTTCTCAATGACAATTTGATGAAAACTTCATGCCGTTGTTTTTAATCATTCTCAATCTTTATGAGGGCTCTATTCTGAGCTAAAACATCCTGAGCTAAAACGGCTTTAAACGTTAGAGGAGGTATAGTGCATACCTACGACTATCAAGCAGACGATGGTTTTTATCACTGCGTTTAGCAATTTTTCAAAAACATACTCGCAACGAATCAGTGATTAAAAATCATCTTTCTCATACATATGAGACATACGATCGTGTTTGGTTTTTAAATAATCTTCATTGAATTTATTTAAGCCAACAGTTAAAGGAACACGATCAACAACGTCTATACCCAAATCTGTTAGCGCTTTTAGTTTTAACGGATTATTGGTGACTAACTTGACTTGTTTAACCTGTAAATGATCCAACATGATGCTACACATGTCATATTGGCGAGCATCAGCAGGGAGGTTTAACAATAAATTGGCATCTACAGTATCATGACCTTGGTCTTGTAAAGCATATGCACGAATTTTATTGGTTAAACCAATTCCGCGACCTTCTTGGCGTAAATATAAAATTACACCTTGACCTGCCTCATTCATCATTTTCATGGTGTTATGTAACTGTGGACCACAGTCACATTTCAATGAGCCAAATGCATCACCAGTTAAGCATTCGGAATGAATGCGAACTAAAACAGGATCTGTGGGAGCGATTTCTAAACCCTTAGAAAGAGCAACATGCTCTTCACCTGTCAACGGATCTTGAAATACAGAAATTTTAAAATCACCATAAGCGGTGGGTAATTTTGAAGTGGCAACAAACTCTATTGACACAGAATCTTCCATCTATTTGTTTAGAAATTAGCTAAAGTATAGCGTAATGCTTGGACATTGGTAGAATTGAAAAGCATGTTTTTATAGATAACTTTGCGATAAAAAATTCTTTTTTGTATAAAGCGCACGATAATAGTTGATATATAGATAGATTATTCATGATAATTGACACCAAGAGCACACTTGCTGACTTGGAAGTCTCCAATGACGCATCATTATAAATGTGGCTGATCGAATGTGATATGATTTGTTTTCACAATCATGCTAACCCGTGTACCTAGCTTAGATTTGCCAGGCTTTAGAAGGCTTTGCCACATATGTTGTATACCGAAATACCTAATCAACGTCCTGTTACGCCATTGTTGGATGAAGTAGACCATCCTCAACAATTACGTCAGCTTGAGCAAAGCCAATTGGTGCAGGTCGCAGACGAATTGCGTCAATTCATTTTGTATGCTGCTGGACAAAGTGGCGGGCATTTTGGGGCAAACCTCGGCGTTATTGAACTCACTGTCGCTTTACATTATTGCTTTGAAACACCTAAAGATCGTCTAGTTTGGGATGTGGGGCATCAAGCTTACCCACACAAGGCATTGACTGGTCGTCGTGAACAATTAACCACGATTCGTTCCAAAAATGGTTTGGCTGCTTTCCCTGCACGAGAAGAATCAGAGTTTGACACTTTTGGTGTTGGTCACTCTTCAACCGCGATTTCAGCGGGCTTAGGTATGGCGTTAGCACGACGTTATCAAAAAGATCCTTGTGAAGTCGTGGCGATTGTGGGGGATGGTGCGATGACAGCAGGTATGGCTTTTGAAGCCATGAATGATGCTGTTGCACACAATGCTGATTTGATTGTGGTACTGAATGACAATGATATGTCTATTTCGTGTAGCACAGGTGGTTTTGCAAAGCATTTGGCTGCAATTTGGGAACAAGGGCAATTCATCAATATTGATGAAGAGGGGCAAGCTTTTGTTCAAGACTGTCCAGAGTGGGACTACAATTCTCGTTTACACCAGTCAGCAACAGATGCAGCCGATAATTTATTTAAAGCAATTGGCTTTGATTATTTTGGTCCATTTGATGGTCACGATGTTGAGCAGTTGGTACAAGTATTCAATGCATTGAAAAAACGTAAAGGTCCACGTTTAATCCATGTATATACGGTAAAAGGTAAAGGTTTTGCACCTGCCGAAGCTGATCAAATCAAATATCATGCGATCGGTAAAACGCATGCTTCGCCTGCTAAAAATTCAGCGCCGAAATATTCAGATGTATTTGGGCAATGGTTATGTGATGAAGCCAAACAAGATCAACGATTGTTAGCGATCACACCAGCGATGTGTGAAGGTTCGGGGATGGTGCAGTTTGCCAAACAATTCCCAGAACGCTACTTTGATGTCGCGATTGCAGAGCAACATGCAGTCACTTTAGCAGCAGGTATGGCTTGTGAAGGCTTAAAACCTGTTGTTGCAATTTATTCGACCTTCTTGCAACGTGGTTATGATCAATTGATACATGATGTTGCTTTGCAAAATCTCGATGTAACCTTTGGTATTGATCGTGCGGGATTGGTTGGAGAAGATGGACCGACTCATGCTGGCGCTTATGATTATGCTTATATGCGTACAGTACCGAATATGGTGATCATGGCACCAAAAGACGAAAACGAATGTCGTCAGATGTTGCACACTGCCTATTTATATCCAGGTCCTACGGCTGTGCGTTATCCACGAGGAAATGGTTTAGGGGTTGAAATCCAGCAACAACTGACTGAGCTTGAAATTGGTCAAGCCGAATTATTATTAGAACTCAATACTGAACATGATGAAGGTATGAGTATTTTAGCATTTGGTAGTCGTGTCCAGCCTGCCTTGGAGGCAGCTAAACAGCTTGCTCAACAACTGGATATTGCCGTTCGTGTGGTGAATATGCGTTTTGTTAAACCACTAGATGAGCAGATTATTCGTGACTTGGTGGATAAAACCAGTTTATTTGTTACCGTGGAAGAACACGCTGTCATGGCAGGTGCGGGAAGTGCGGTGAATGAATTTTTAGCACATTCTCAAATCATAAAACCGATTTTAAACTTAGGTTTACCTGATGAGTTTCTGGCTCAAGCAACTCATACTGAAATGCTTCAAGACTGTGGTCTAGATGCGGATGGCATCAAAAACTCAATTCAGCAGACATGGTTGAAACTTGTTCAACATGTTTAAATGACTGTAAAAACTCAATATGTAAAATTTTAGAAACAAAATTTCCCAAAAAGCGCAGATATTTGTTAAAATGCCTGCGCTTTTATGCATTATTCTTTATCAGTATCTTCAAATTTGTAGTGGGTGTTCAATGGAACCTATGGTGGTGATGGCTGCGCGTGCGGCTCAATTAGTTGGTCAAGAGCTTTTAAAAGCGCATCAAAATCGTCATAAACTCGATCTACAAGTCGAAGAAAAAGGGATTGATGGTCCAGTGACTCGTGTAGACCGTTACATTGAGCAACTTACCATTGATACACTTCGTAAAAGTTATAAAAATCACAGCTTCCTTGGTGAAGAATTTGGTCTACAAGAAGGTAAAGGTCACGATGCCGATTGGTGTTGGGTGATCGATCCACTTGATGGCACTTTAAACTTTATCAATGGTTTTCCACATTTCTGTGTATCTATTGCAGTTCAACATAAAGGTGTAACTCAACACGGTGTTATTTATGACCCTGTAAAAGATGAGTTATTCTCAGCAAGCCGTGGTCGCGGTGCTATGTTGAACCAACGCCGTATTCGCGTAAATGTTAAAGACAGCCTTGAAAATACTTTTGTTGGTGTAGGACATGCTTATCGTGCAAAACGTAACGGTGAAATTGTTTCTTATGCAAAAAATCACTTTGAATCTTTGTTAAATGTGACTGAAGCTGGCGCACAATATCGTCGTGCAGGTTCTGCTGCACTAGATTTGGCTTATGTTGCTGCTGGTCGTTTAGATGCTTATTTTGAACTTGGTTTAAAGCCTTGGGATATTGCGGCAGGTGAATTGATTGTGAAAGAAGCGGGCGGTACAGTTGTTGATGCTCGTGGTGGTTCAGAATCAATGGAAAATGGTCAAGTTATCGCTTGTTCTATGAAGTTGTTAAAACCATTGATGCAACAAGTTGTTCCAGCATGGGGCGAAGCTGCGAAATAATTTTTAATTATTTGTGTAGATTGAGTTTTAAAAAGCCTTCATGTGAATGAAGGCTTTTTTATGATGTTAACTTAATAAAAAATGCTCATTTAGAACAATGCAAGTAAAATAGTTTTTTTGATTTCATTCTAATAAGGCAACAATAAGTGAATGATACAGGAAAAAACAATAAAACTTCGTGACATTATTATAAATTCTGCTATACTCCGCGCACGCACTAAATTTCGTTCATTACCTGAACATTCTCTTCTATATTGTGTATGCGCGTCCGGTCCAAAGAGAGGACAATATTTCGCGCCCCACCCAATCGCTTAAGCGATTCCTTCAGGTTGCGGCTGTTATCAAATGTGCGTTATACGCATCGTCGTTCTCGGATCGCCGCTGATTCTATATTTTCAGCGATTATTGCTGTGCCGCTTTTTGCCGATGTCCATCAGACCATATATTAATGGAGCACCCACATTAGGGTGAATATCTCTATGAGCAAAACTTTTGCTGAATTTTCATTAGACGAGTCGCTACAGAAAGCACTCGAGAGTCTTGGTTTTACTACACCGACTCCTGTTCAAGAATTATCTATCCCAGCGGCTTTAGAAGGCAAAGACCTTTTAGTATCAAGCCAAACTGGTTCTGGTAAAACTGCTGCATTCTTACTCCCAACGTTAAATGCTTTAGCTGGTCAAGATACATTTGTACCATTTAAAGAACGTATGAAAGCAGTCACTCAACCGAATATTTTGGTGATTTCACCTACTCGCGAACTTGCACAACAAGTATGTCAAGATGCGATTGCATTTGTACGTCACATGAAAGGTGTACGTGTTGCTGCGATTATGGGTGGTATGCCTTTTGGTAAGCAAATCCAACAATTAAAAGGTGCACAAGTTGTTGTTGCAACTCCAGGTCGTTTACTTGACCTTGTGAACCGTCGTCAAATCAAACTTGATTCAGTTGATGCTTTGATTGTAGATGAAGCTGACCGTATGCTTGATTTAGGTTTCTCTGAAGACCTAGAAGCAATTAGTGATTTGGCTTTAAATCGTAAACAAACATTAATGTTCTCTGCAACATTTGCACCACGTATCATTAACCTTGCTGAACGCATGATGAATGATCCAGAACGTATTGCAATTGAAACAGGTCATTCTACCAATACCGACATTACCCAAACCTTACATTGGACTGATGGTTTTGAGCATAAGAAAAAATTGCTTACCCATTGGTTAAATGAAGAAGACGTCGATCAAGCAGTTGTATTCGCATCAACTCAAGAAGATACAGATATGTTGGCTGAAGAGCTTGCAGAAGCGGGTCTTTCTGTTGTTGCGCTTCATGGTGCTATGCCACAAACTGTACGTAACCGTCGTTTACGCAGTATCCGTGAAGGTCGTGCAAAAATCCTTGTTGCTACAGATGTAGCAGCACGTGGTCTTGACGTACCAACAATCTCACACGTAATTAACTTTGGTCTTCCAATGAAGAACGAAGATTATGTACACCGTATCGGTCGTACAGGTCGTGCAGGTCGTACTGGTAAAGCAATCACTTTAGCGACTTACCGTGAGCGCGGAAAAATTCGTGCTTTAGAAGATTATTTGGAAGCGCGTTTAAGTGTTTCTGAAATTGAAGGTTTAGAGCCATCTCCACCTCCTGCACGTGGTGGTCGTGATGGTGGTCGTGGTCGTAACGGCGGTGGTCGTCGTGATGGCGGTCGTGGTGGTTTCGGTGGCGGACGTCGTTTTGAAGGTGAATCAAACTTCAAACGTCGTGAAGGCGGTGATGATCGTCCACGTCGTAGCTTCGATGACAAACCTCGTGGTGATCGTCCATCTTATGGCGAAGATCGTCCTAAGCGTTCTTTCGGTGGTGAAGACCGTCCACGTCGCGAATTTAATTCGGATCGCCCACGTCGTGAAGGTGGTTTTGAAGACCGTCCTAAGCGTTCTTTCGGTGGTGAAGATCGTCCACGTCGCGAATTTAATTCAGATCGTCCACGCCGTGAAGGTGGCTTCGGAGATCGTCCACGTCGTGAAGGTGGTTTTAATGATAAACCACGTTTCAATGATGACAACCGTGGCAACAGTGTAGATTATAAACCACGTCGTGAAGGTAGCTTCGGTGACCGTCCTAAACGTTCTTTTGGTGAAGATCGTCCACGTCGTGAATTTAACTCAGATCGTCCACGCCGTGAAGGTGGTTTTGAAGACCGTCCTAAACGTTCTTTTGGTGGTGAAGATCGTCCAAAACGTGAGTTTAATTCAGACCGTCCTAAACGTTCTTTTGGCGGTGAAGATCGTCCAAAGCGTGAATTTAACTCAGACCGTCCACGTCGTAAATTCAATGACTAATTAAGCCTTTGCAATAAAAAACCAGCCATTCGGCTGGTTTTTTATTGCAAGTTGAAAAGTATTTGGTAAAATAAAATGTGATGCAGTTCAATTTATTTAATGAAACAGTTAGGTTGTTCTATTCTGTGAGATATTGAGTCTGAAATGAAGGCGATGAGTTTTTTTGAGGCAATTATGTTATACATGTTTTCAGCTTTATTGATTTCCAATGTAGGTTATTTCTTTTATAGCTTCATTTTCAAATAAGCTGGCGTTGTACAATTAAAACACTGCAATTTAGAAGTAAAAAAACAATGCATTTGATTTAAATGATATTATTTAAACAATACATATGAGTTTAAAGCCGTAGTTTTATCTTTTAATTACAAAAAATACAGATATTTCAGAGTATAGTATCTGAGCTGGTAAATGCAGGAAAATGTTCAGCTATGAATAAGCAAAGCCATTCCGAAGCTGAAGCTTTAATTGAAGTCAAAAATTTAAGTTTTAACCGTGGTGAGCGTGTAATTTACGACAACGTGGATTTAAAAATTCGTCGTGGGCAAATTACTGCAATCATGGGTCCATCAGGTACGGGTAAGACGACCTTATTGCGTTTGATTGGTGGTCAGCTAAGCCCTGATGAGGGGCAAGTATTACTTGATGGAAAAAACATTGCGTCAATGTCACGTAGTGAGCTTTTTTCTGCTCGCGCACGTATGGGGATGCTTTTCCAAAGTGGTGCATTATTTACAGATATGACGGTCTATGAAAATGTCGCATTTCCAATTCGCGCACATACACATTTACCCGAAAATTTAATTGCAGAATTAGTCGCGCTTAAACTAGAGTCAGTCGGTTTGCGTGGTGCTGAAAAACTTATGCCTGCTGAGCTTTCAGGTGGGATGAATCGACGTGTTGCTCTGGCACGCGCCATTGCGCTTGATCCAGATTTGATCATGTATGATGAACCTTTTGCCGGACAAGATCCGATTGTGATGGGCGTTTTAACGCGTTTAATTCGTTCATTACGAGAAGCACTAGATCTCACCACGATTATTGTTTCACATGATGTGGATGAAACATTGTCTATCGCTGACTATATTTATGTGGTGGCAGAAGGCAAAGTACAAGGTGAAGGCGCGCCTGAGCAATTAAAACAACATGCTTCTCCATTTGTGCAGCAATTTTTAACAGGATCTGTTGAAGGACCTGTGGATTATCAATTTAGCCATCAAGCTTATTTAAGCAATGAGGTGAGTTCATGAATGCTATTGCCTTATTAGGTAGACGCGTTCTAGAACGTGTTCAAGGCATTGGTGTAGCAATGCTGATGTTGTTGCGAATCTTATTTTCGCTTCCCACAATACTGGGTGTAAAGCTGTTCATTTATCAAATGTATCGTGTCGGTGTTTTATCTTTGTTGATTATTGCTGTATCTGGTTTATTTATCGGTGCAGTTCTAGGTCTACAGATGTATAACATTTTGGTGACTTTTGGTAGTGAGGCGATGCTAGGCGCTGCTGTAGCTTTGACGTTGTTGCGTGAGCTTGCACCCGTGGTCGCTGCCTTACTTTTTGCAGGTCGTGCAGGTTCTGCTTTGACTGCTGAAATAGGCTTGATGAAAGCCACAGAACAATTATCCAGTATGGAAATGATCGGTGTTGATCCTTTGAAACGTGTAATTTCACCACGTTTATGGGCAGGTATTGTGAGTTTACCAATGCTTTCTGTCATTTTCGCCGCAATCGGCATTATGGGCGGGAAAATGGTTGGAGTGGATTTTCTAGGTGCAGACGAAGGTTCGTATTGGAGTGGCATTTTAAGCAGCACCCAGTTTATGAAAGATGTCTTTAACGGCACCATCATCAAAAGTTTAGTCTTTGCTTTAATTTGTACTTGGATTGCGGTGTATCAAGGCTATGCCTGTGAACCAACATCTGAGGGAATCGCAACATCTACAACACGTACTGTTGTGTATTCATCACTATGTGTTTTAGGTTTTGATTTCGTGTTGACTGCGGTCATGTTCGGAGGTGTTTAATGAAATCACGTACTAGTGAGTTGACCGTAGGTGTTTTTGTCATCATCTTTGGTATCGCTCTATTCTTTTTAGCAATGAAAGTGAGTGGCTTGGTCGGCACAAACTTAAAAGACAGTTATGAAATGACTGCAACATTTGACAATGTGAATGGTTTAAAACCACGTGCAAAAGTTACAATGAGTGGTGTTAAAATTGGTCAAGTTGATGCAATTACACTTGATCCAGTGACCCGTCAAGCGACAGTTAAATTTGATTTAGATGGTTCATTGACGACGTTTAATGCTGAGCAGCTGAAAAAAGTCAAAGAAAATGCTTTAGGTGATTTGCATTACAGTGCAGATTATCAGGCAGCTACGCCTGAGAAACAAAAAGAAATGGAAACGCAACTTTTAAGTAACATGAAATCCATCACAAATATTGATGAAGATGCTTACATAATGGTCGCAACCAATGGTCTTTTAGGCGAAAAATATTTGAAAATCGTTCCTGGTGGCGGCATTAACTATATTAAACGCGGTGAAAGTATTGCCAATACACAAGGTACGATGGATCTAGAAGATTTGATTACCAAATTTATTACGGGTGGTGCTGGAAAGACATCGACTGGCGCATCAGATGCTAAAGACACATCTGCATCCACTGAAACAACTGATGCTCAAACTTCATTCGTTGAATAAGCATTAGAGGAGTTATTGAAATGAATATGTTATTAAAACAAACTTTGACTGCAAGTGTTTTGGCTACGATGGTCGCTACAGCTGTTCAAGCTGCGCCAGCGGAAGCACCGCCTGCCTTTGTTAAACGTGTTGCTGATGGTTTGATTTCACGCCTAAAAGCAGAGCATGGTAAATTACAAAATAATCCAGCTGCGGTTAAAGCGATTGTCCGTCAGAATCTTGATCCGTTTGTAGATGGTCAAGCTTTTACACGTATCGTGATGGGGACTTATGCCAATAGCAGTACGCCAGCGCAACGTGCTCAATTTGAACAAAACTTCCGTAATACCTTGATTGAAAACTATGGTAGTGCTTTTGCGAAGTATTCAAACCAGACCTATACAATGCGTCCTTATAAAGCGACCAATAGCAAATTCCCTGTTGTGACGATTGATTTCAATAACAACGGTGAAAAAATTCCAGTTTCTTTCCAATTATCTGATGCAGGTAGCCAATGGAAAGTGCGTAATTTAAATGTGTCTGGTATTGATCTAGGTTTGCAATTCCGTAATCAATTTGCGGCAAATGTGCAACGTAATGGCGGTAATATCGATAAAGCCATTGCAACATTTAAACCAGATGCAGATGCTGCTGTAAAAAAATAAGCGTATCTCATTGAGCTAAGATAGGTGTAAGCAAGTGATTGAATTTAAGAATCAGGAATTATATGTCAGTGGTAAAATTGCTTATGAAAATGCGGAAAGTTATTATTTAAATGGCTTGAAAGTTATTCAAAGTGAGAAAAACTTTCCATTGACGGTAAATCTGTCTCAGCTTGAACATGGTAGTACGCTTGCACTGTCTGTCTTTGTACAATGGCTGCGTCAAACCCCTGATTTACAAGGGTTACAATTTAAAGCAGTGCCAGAAAAAATGATGAAAATCATTCAGGCTTGTCATTTGCAAGATGATTTGAAATTGATTTAAATCACTTCTCAATAAAAAAGCACCATCAGGTGCTTTTTTATTGAATTGAACTTTGTGTCCTAAAATACTGATTAAAATATTCATCGCTTATGCTGAAAAAGCCATATAACCCACTAGTTTTAGATCCATTTTTTCCATCTAAAGTAAGCCAATGGACCAACAAAAAATGCGATCAACAATGAAATAACAACGTAAAAACTCCAATGCCCATGAGCAAAAGGAAGAATTTCAGTGTTCATTCCATAGATGCTGGCGATCAACATGGGGGGTGCAAGCATGCTGGGTAAAATCGAGAATCGACGAATCGTATCGTTCTGTTCAGTGTTAATGAATCCAGAAGTCGTGTCGAGTAAGAAGCGGACTTTTTGAAATAGGAAGGCATCATGTTCAACAAGAGAACGTACGTCTTCGCTTAACTCTCGGATATCAGCATCATAAATATGACTACCCAATGCACGAGGACGCGATAAGAAGGTGAGAACACGGCGTAAATCAATTAAACAGAGCTGTGCCTTTCCAAGCATGTCCTCTTTTTGTGCAAGACGTGTAATCATATCATCAAGGTCGAGAATCATCTCACGATGACGTACGTTGAGGACTTCAGTAGAGTACAGTTCTAAATCTCTGTGGATATCTTCCAAGATATCCGCAAGCTCATCAAGTTTCGCTTCGAGTAAACCGAGAAGAATCCAAGTTGGATCTTTATAGTCGATTTCATAATCATTACGTCGAGCACGTGCACGGAAGGCGCGAAAGGCAACCAGTTTCTCTCCGCGCAAAGTAAATAAACGCTCTTTATGCAAGATAAAAGCAACGGTTTGTACATTCGCCAGCATATTCGAGGTGTCTTCTGGATCACCCTCAACTTGGTAATTTTTATTTTTTGTTAAAAAATACGTACTGATATGTAGAATACCATCATCATCACGGTAAAATCGTGCAGAAGATGAAATGTCTTCTAAAGATTTGAGGGTTGGTAAGTTTTGCTCATAGGCATCTAAAACCCATTCTTGTTCTTCTTGTGAAGGTGCAATAAGATCAACCCAAACCAATTCAGGATGTAGGTCGAATCCACCATTAATGGTTGCATCTTCTAAGCTACCGCGCTCAGTGGCGTAAAAGGCTTCAAGCATTGTGTCTTTTCTCCCTTGCGCAGTGTGGTGTCAATTTGATGTGTGTATTTTAGACAAGGATTTTAGGAAAAACACTGCTTACAACGCTCTTTTGTAAAAAAAATCTTTATTGTTCGTCTATATTTTTAGCATGACTAAATTAAAATTAGGTTAAATTTATGAATTCTATTGCTATTTTTTGTGGTTCATCCTTAGGTACAGATCAGATTTTTGCTGATGTTGCACAACTGACTGGTGAAACTATCGCCAAGCATGGTCAAACATTGGTTTATGGTGGTGGGCGTTCAGGCTTAATGGGGATCGTCGCTGACAGCGCATTGGTGGCAGGTGGTCAGGTAATTGGTGTGATTCCTCAAGGTCTTGTGGATCGTGAGCTGGCACATCCCGGGCTCACTGAACTTCATATTGTGAAAAATATGCATGAACGTAAAACAAAAATGTCTGAATTGTCTGATGGCTTTATTGCATTACCGGGTGGTGCAGGGACGATTGAGGAAATTTTTGAACAATGGACTTGGGCGCAACTCGGCATTCATTTAAAACCATGTGCATTTTTAAATGTTGAAGGGTTTTATGATGATTTGTTGAAATTTATACAGTTGACCACAGACAAAGGATTTTCTAAGGCAAGATTTACAGATCAATTGATTCATTCTGCATCAATTGAGGATATTTTGGCTCAGTTTAAAGCCTATCAAGCACCAGAACCAAAGTGGGGCGTTAAAGAGCGTGAGGAATTGGTAAAATTAGATTAAAACTTAATTTACTGGTTAGTGCTTTATTCAGTTTGTTTCGCTAATTTTTAAAACACAACATATTGTTTTTAATTTTATTAATGTCACAATATATTGTGTTTTTTAATGTTCCTTAGAATGATGAATGTAATTACTGTAGCTGCCGCTGTGATTTTAAATAATCAAAATCAATTATTACTGGTACGAAAAAAGAATACACAGTTTTTTATGCAAGTTGGTGGGAAGTTGGAACCAAATGAAGCACCTGAACAGACCATGTTACGTGAAATCGCAGAGGAAATAGGTGTTCAAGCTGAGATTAAACACTATATTGGTAGATTTGAAACTTCAGCTGCGAATGAGGTAGGGCATCAGTTGGTGAGTTATGTCTATCAAGTTAATTTACCTGATGCACCGAAAATTGATGCAGAAATTGCTGAAATGAAGTGGATTGATTTAGACGATCAACAGACGTTATTGGCACCCTTAACAAGAGAAGTGGTGATCCCTTGGTGTAAGGAAAATTTTTAAGCTAAGTCAAATGAATTTAACAAGCATTATTCTTTAAATTATTGCAATGATCATTTCATAGATGGATGTGCTGCTGCAATACAAAGACTAGAAATCTGCTGACAGCCCAAACGTTGTAAAGCTTGGGTGAGGGCATGAATTGAACTTCCCGTTGTGACCACATCATCCACAATCAATACTTTTTTATATTTTCTCTTTTCGGATTGAATGGTTCGAAATTGATGCTCAATGTTTTCCAGTCGTTCAACTCGACTTAAGCCTTTTTGTGAATGTTGAGCTTGTCGAACCACGGGTTGCCAAACAGGAATTTTTAATTGTTTTGCCATAATTTTAGCCACAATCAACATTTGGTTATAACCCCGTTCTTTAAGGCGCTCGGTTGAAATGGGCATAGGAACAATCGCTTGAACTCTGGAAAATCTTAAGTTCAATAAACTATGTGCAAGCACGTTTTGATATTGTAATTGTTGCTCATATTTATACGTTTGAATGATGCGATCAATTGGGAAATCATAGTGATGTGCGCAAAGTATTTGTTGTTCATGTCGCTCTATGGATTGTTTGTACCAAGGGAGTTGATTCCAACAGTCTTGACATAAGGAGTGAGCTTGTTGTTGGTCAATGCCGCACAGTAAGCATGGAGAAATACATTGAATGCCTTTATGGAGCAGTTGATGGATAAATTGGAGCATATTTTCTAATCTTTATTTGATCAAGCTTCAGCGATGATCCATTCATATCAGCAATTTCAAATAAAAACTTTTCATTCGACGACATCCATGAAGACGATAAATCATCACGATTGTGAAAATTGTATTGCAAAATCCTAGTGTAGTCGAAATCCTAAATCATTCTATTTTCGTTATGTTAAACATAAGCATATCGCGGTGCTTCAGGGAGCCAACGTTTGAGTAATGCTTCTGCGCTTTCTGGAAAATCTTTAAGTACTTGGGCGGCCACATAATGCGCTTGATTGAGCAAATGGTCATCTCGTTCAAGTTTGGCAACCCTAAATCCCATATCTCCAGTCTGTTTTGTTCCCAGTAATTCTCCAGGACCTCTGATTTCTAAATCTTTTTCGGCAATGATGAATCCATCATTGGTTTCACGCATAATTCTTAACCGTTCTTGTCCATTTTGAGACAGTGGGTTTTTATAAAGCAGTGCACAGAAACTTGCTGTTGCACCACGTCCTACACGTCCACGTAATTGATGGAGTTGTGAAAGCCCAAGCCGTTCAGCATTTTCAATCACCATAATCGATGCATTGGGCACATCGACACCCACTTCAATCACTGTAGTGGCAATTAAAAGTTGTAATTCATTGTCTTTGAATTGCTGCATTACGGTTTGTTTGTCGTCAGCTTTCATTTTGCCATGCACTAAACCGATATTGAGGTTTGGAAAGCGTTGTTTAATTTCTTGATAAGTTGCTTCTGCTGCTTGTGCATCCAAGGTTTCAGATTGTTCAACCAGTGTACAGACCCAGTACGCCTGTTTACCCTCAGCACAATTGGTGGCAATTCTTGTTAATACTTCTTCACGTCGATCAAGTGGAATCGTGACGGTCTGAATCGGTGTTCGTCCTGGTGGAAGTTCATCAATGACAGAGGTATCTAAATCACCATAGGCAGACATTGCCAGTGTGCGAGGGATCGGGGTGGCTGTCATGACCAGTTGATGAGGAGTGGTGTTATCCACGCCCTTATTGCGTAGCGCCAGACGTTGATCTACACCAAAACGATGTTGCTCATCAATAATCACTAGACCAAGTTTAGAAAATTCAACATTGTCCTGAAATAAAGCATGGGTACCTACAATAACATTGGCTGTTCCATCCTTAATCGTCTGCTCAGCTGCTGTACGTGCTTTACCTTTTTGTTTGCCTGAGAGCCAAGAAACATTTAAGCCTAAAGGTTCAAACCACTTTTTAAAGTTTAAATAATGCTGTTCTGCTAGGATTTCAGTCGGTGCCATCAGTGCAACTTGCCAACCTTCTTCCAAAGCATGACAAGCAGCAACACCTGCAACCAATGTTTTACCTGCACCCACATCACCCTGTACAAGGCGTAACATCGGTTTATTTTGTTTCAGGTCTTTGGCGATTTCATTCGATACACGTTTTTGCGCATCGGTCATTTCAAAGGGCAAACTTGCCAACAGGGCTTTGGCAAATTTTTTGCTTGGCGAAAAAGATGGGGCCGCAATTTGTTGAATATATGCCCGTCGAGTGAGCAAACTAATTTGGTGTGCAACCAGTTCTTCAAAAATCAGACGTTGTTGAGCAGGATGAGCACCTTGCGCAAGCTGTAGCATGTTGGCATTCACGGGAGGGTGATGGATATATTCCAGTGCTTCTTTGAGCGCAAAACCATTGGTGAATTTTTCTGGCAATAATTCAGGAAGCTCATCTGCATGTTGATTCAGTGCCTGTTTGACATATTCACGTAATTTTGGCTGGGTTAAACCTTCTGTAGCGGGATAGATTGCCGTTAATTGTGTTTTAGGAAGCGGTGTATGTTCGGTAATCAGTTGTATTTCTGGGTGATAAAGTTCTAAGCCACGAGCACCTACTCGCACTTCACCAAATATTCTTAAGCGATTGCCTGCTTTCGCTCGATCAGTTAAAGCTTTATAAATATGGTAAAAGCGTAGCGTGACTTTGCCAAAGTCATCTTGTAATAAAATCGCCATGGATTTACGTTTACCAGGTGGCATGTCGATAGATTTAACAACACCTTCTAACAAGTAACTCCGACCTACCTGTAATTGGTTCATGGCAATAATCGTGCTACGATCCTCATAATCCCGTGGCAAATGAAACAGCAAGTCATCTGTTGTAAAAATATTCAGTTTTTCAAGTAAGGCAGCTGCAGCATTGCCAACCCCTTGTAATTGATGAACTGCTGCCATGTCCCCTCAGCTTAAGTTTGATTGATTTTGAAGAATAGGTCGTGTCATGCATATTCTATTTGTAGGTTATGGTAAAACATCACAACGTGTTGCTAAACAATTATTTCAGCAAGATCACCAAATTACCACAGTTAGCCGTAGCCCGAAAGCGGATGATTTTGCTCAGCACTTGATGCAGGATATTCATGCACTCGACTTGTCACATATTCAAGCTGTGGATGCGGTCTATGTCGCACTCGCACCTTCTCGAAATACTTCGCTCAATGCCCTAGACATGTATCAGCATACCTATGTAGATTCTGTGCAACCCATGGTCAAGGCACTGAGAAATCATCCAGTGAAACGTATCATCGTGGTGTCATCTACACGGGTGTATGGAGAAAATCAGGGTGAAGTAATCACCGATGATTCTGTAATTATTCCGAGTGATGAACAAGGTCATTTACTGCTAGAAATGGAACAATTGTGGAGACAGGCTTACCCTGTTGAATGTGTGATTGTTCGACCGACAGGAATTTATGGCATGTCTACAATGAGAATGGCAAAACTTGCAGAAACGACTCGAAGTTATCCAAATATTCATTGGTCAAATCGAATCCATATTGATGATCTTGCCAATTTCTTAGCGTATTTGCTTCACGTGGAACATCCTGAAAAATCATATATTTGTACAAATAATAAGCCGCAACCTTTGCATGAAAAAATTTTAAATCTTCAGCGCGAATTGAATTTATCCGAGTTGGCTTTAGAAAGTGATCGGGAGTCGGGAAAGAAAATTTTTGCGGAGAGGGTGTTGGCAAGTGGGTTTAAATTAATGCATTAAGATATAGTCAATCTGTTGAAAAATTCATACAGTAGAATATCATTTCTCTTGATCAATAAAATTAAAGCGATCAATATATTGTTTGATGATCTAAAGCTTGCACAGCCACGCTTTAGCTCTAAAGTTTAAATTGTTTTGCGTAGGCGATACTTTACTTTTCAGAGATGAAAAGTAACAAAAATCTTCCGTTGAGCGAGGGGTACATCCTAATACCCCCGCTCAACATGGCGACATCCATGTCGCCTCGTGATAGCAAGACTGTTTATGATTCAAAAGTACAAAATAAATGAATCATCCAAATCACTTGTATGAATAATCAGGCGGTTTGACTATAGCTATAAAGCCTAAGAATAAAGATGATCAGCAGGTGATGAATATAAATGTAACCCGAACAAAGAGAGATTCTTTGATAGAAATATTCACATTTTTATAATTTCCCATTTCCTAATCGGAGAGAAGTAGCTAATCATCCCCCTTCCCCCCAAAGGAAGAAGGGGGGTGATATTTATTTCTTCTTGCGTTTTAAACGCTTCTTGGCTTGTTGTGCGGCTAAAGCATCTAACGCCTCTTTTAGCTCCTCATCGGTAAACGAGGTAATGTGGTGAAGCATTTGTAAGGTCACATCATCCAGTACCAAATTGGCATATTGCGCAACATTTCTGAACTGCTCATCAAAAACGATTGCATGATCTTCGTTGGTTTTAATATAACCTTGTTCAATTAACACTTTCATAAAACTTTGGAATAAAGCTTTATCAAAGAATTCAGGCGAATTGAACTCATACAATACGGATAAACGTTGTCCAACCAAATGACTTAATTCTTCAACTTGGCGAATTGAGATATTTCCAGAGCCACGCTGAGTAATAAGCGCAAGCGTCATGTAATAACGTTCAAGACTTTGACGAACAGGTGCAGCTAAAACAGCAAGTTGATTGTGGTCTTCAGAGTTTGGCGCAGGGCTAAAGATAAAGCCTTCATTATCGACAAAAATTAAATTTGCTTGTGCCAAAGCATCGACATATTCAGTCACTTGAGCTTTGATTTCATGATCTTTCCATTTTAAAAACAATTCAGCTTTTAAGAATGGGTATAGTGTGCGAATCACATTGAGCAGATCGATCTGGCTGATTTTACCATTATGCTCGACCAAAGCAGCAATCAATGATGGAAGTACAAAGGCATGTAAAATATTATTGCGGAAGTAGGTCAGTAAAATAGCTTGATTATCTTCAATCGCAATAATATCACCCAGTACATGCTGAACCCGTTTAATCAATTTCAGTTTCATGCCATAAGCAATGATTTCTTTACCTGAAAGTGGTGTCACCTGAGTGCGTTGATCATAAGGAATTGCCGTCAATAACTTACGATAAGTATCCAGTTGTTTGATGCAGATTTCTTCATCCAAAGTGTGTTTTGGTGTCGCCAATAAAATAAGTGATAACAGCGAAACAGGATTGATCACTACAGCGCGGTTAATATTTTCTAAAATGGCATTGGCAGAACTGTTGACTGCATTGGATACTTCTTGAGGGATCGGTGCATCATTGTGTTCAATGCGGATTTGATCTGCACCATGCTGTTTCAATAAGTCGTCTAAAAACACAGGTTCGCCGAAGTTAACATGTACTTTACCAAAAATACGCTCAATTTTTTTCAGGGTTTGTACAATCCCCCAAATGGATTCAGCCTCTTTGGGTTTACCATTCATTTCACCCACATAGGTTGCGCCTTCCATCAAGCGTTCATATCCCACATAGGTTGGAATGAAAACAATCGGTTTGGCACGACCACGTAAGTGACCATGTACCGTCATTGCCAACATCCCAGTTTTAGGAGGTAATAAGCGTCCTGTGCGAGAGCGCCCACCTTCAATAAAGTATTCAAGTGGCGTATTACGAGAAAGAATGCTGAATAAATATTCTTTAAACACTGATGTATATAAAGCATTACCACGGAAAGAGCGACGAATAAAGAATGCACCACCACCACGAAGCAATTGCCCCACAAATGGCATATTCAGGTTATCACCAGCGGCAATATACGGCACCATCAAACCACGTTTATAAATCACATAAGACAACAGCAAGTAGTCAATATGACTGCGATGACATGGGGTATAAATCACTTCATAGTCTTTGACCAATTCACGTACTGTATTGAAGTTATGTACTTCAACACCATCGTAAAGTTGCGTCCATAGACGGGTTAATGCCATATCGGCAAAGCGTACAGCCGAAGCGGAATAATCCGATGCAATTTCGTTGACAAAACCGATGGCACGACGTTCAGCATCAATCATACTGATTTTAGAGCGAACACTTTCTTTGCGAATCGCATCTTGGACATCTGGTGCTTTGATCAAAGATTGCATCACATTACGGCGATCAGATAAATCTGGTCCAAGGATAACTTCTCGCTGGCGATCTAGAAAGTCATTGAGTTGATTGACAATATAGGTTGCTGGAGAAATGTTGGGATGATGGATTTTTGCATGTTCAACTAAGCCACGCAGTGATTGTGCTTCATGAAATTCTAAGAAGGACTGACGACCATGTAAGCCGATATTCATCAATTGTTTGACTTTACTTGGTGTCGCCCAAGTGTCGGTAAACAAAAGTTTAAACCAAGAATCTTCTTTATCAGGTGAACGTCCCCATAATACTGTCACAGGAATCAGCTCAATGTCTAAGTTCGAATCTTGATCCAGAGACTCAATCAATCTGAGTAAACGTGGCGGAAATGCATGCTCAGGAGGGTTAAAATAATTATTTTCATCCTGATGCTGTAAAAACAGAATCGCCGCTTTTTCACGGTTCGCACCAATCACTAGTGGATCAAGGGCTGGCGCAAGTTGTAAACGACGTGTTTCACCATCAACGACCAAAGCATTACTTCTAGAGTAATTCTGTAATACATAACACACTACTTTCTGAGGTGTTGATGTATTATTTTCAGGGCGATCTGTTGACTGGTCTAGCGTTGGAGTTTCTGTAGGAACCTCTCCAAGAACATGTGGGGTTACCACAAGGTCAAGTATTTTACTCGAAAGTCGACGATACATTTGACCAAAGCCACTCTTGGACATAAATACTCCTAGCCAATGGTGAATCACGCAATACAGCGTATAAAAATAAAAGTTTCTGTAATTGAAGCACAGAACAGGATGTCATTTTCTGACAAATTCACTATTTCTTGTCAGATTTTATCGTTAAAAATCGTATTTTAAACAATCCAGCTAGACAAGAGAAGTGACAGCATAGTTTATGAAAGTTTAGTTTATCACTCTGGATTTATGGCAAAATAGAGTTAAATCTCTAAAATATGAATACTTTATTCTATCCATTTGAATAAAGTCAGTATATAGATAGGTCACTTATGAATGCTTTAACCCAAGAGCTTGTAGAGCTTTTAACGCTAGAAAAACTTGAAGAACATATTTTCCGTGGTCAAAGCCGAAACTTAGTGGGCAAACGTGTTTTTGGTGGACAGGTTTTAGGGCAAGCGCTACGAGCAGCATCATATACTGCGGACCGTCCTGTACATTCATTGCATGCCTACTTCTTATATGGTGGGGATATTAATGCCCCGATTATTTATGAAGTGGATCGTTTGCGTGATGGTAAAAGCTTTTTAAGTCGTCAAGTGCGTGCCATTCAACATGGGCGTACTATTTTTTCAGCAATGGTTTCATTTGCAACACCTGAAGAGGGGTTGAATTATCAAATTGCTGAACCTGAATATCCAGATCCAGAATCATTAAAATCTGAACAGGAATTAAAAGAAAATTTAATCAGTTTTATTCCTGAAAACATTCGTGCTGCATTTATGCGTCCACGTCAGGTAGAAATTCGTCCGATTAACGTAACCAATCCTTTTCAACCGCAGCCAGAAGCGCCATCCTATGCGCATTATTTGCGTACACATGAGCCATTAGCCGCGGAATTGGTAGATGATATTTCATTAAATCAGGCGATTGTTGCCTTCTATTCAGATTATACCTTGATGATGACTGCATTGCGTCCACACGGTTTAAACTATCTCTCGCCAAGTTTGCAGTGTGCGAGTATTGATCATGCGATCTACTTTCATAAGCCTGTCAAAGCAGATGATTGGATGCTGTATGACATGGATGCAACGGTCAGTGCAAATTCACGCGGTCTAAACTTTGGGCGGATGTGGCAAAATGGTGAATTGGTGTGTAGTACTGTTCAGGAAGGTCTGATGCGTGTACGTGAAATCGAAACACAATAAACCAATAAACCATTCAGGATTAAACCATAAAGAATTAAGCCATCACCATTGATGGCTTTTCTATTTTTTAGCAGAGCTTGTGACAAAAAAATGCTCGATTCTAAATAACTTCAATGGCATAGTTTAAAATGTGAAAATATATAACAGTCAATGACGATGAGCTTAAATACCCAAATTTTAATTGCCGCCATTCTTGGTGTGGCATTTGGATTTCTGTTAAACCAATTCCCTGATACTCAGTTTTTAGACGGCAGTATTTATACTTTGAGTATCGCCAGCAGTATTTTTATTGGTTTACTCAAAATGCTGTTGGTACCGCTAATTTTCAGTTCAATTTTAGTTGGGGTTTCTAATTTAGAAGCAGGTAGCCAGTTAAGCCGTGTCTGGAAAATTACCTTAGCTTGCTGTGTAACTACAACCACTTTGGCACTGATTCTTGGTTTGGCCTCCACTCACTTTTTCCATGTCGGGCAGGGTGTGGATATTGACTTGTTTAAAGATGCTATGAGTCAGCATAAAAGCCCTGATTCATTAACGCCTAGTTCATTTCTGACCAATTTTATTCAAAATACCTTAATTAACCCTTTTAAAGCTTTTAGCGATGGCAATGTTTTGGCGGTTGTGCTGTTTGCATTGTTATTGGGTTTAGCATTGGTGCAGGGCGGAGAACGTTTTAATTCAATCAAACAACTGGCACGTCAATTTTTTGACATTATGATGATGTTGGTTGGTTGGGTAATGAAAGTTGCGCCAATTGGTATTTTTGCCTTAATGGCAAAGCTGATTGCAACAGAAGACATCTCTATTTTGAGCCGTCTTGCTGAGTTTGCGATTGTGGTTACTGGGACAACCATATTTCATGGCGTGGTGGTTCTACCGCTGTTGTTATGGATTTTTGGGAAAATGGATCCCATCACTTTTTTCAAAGGAACGCGTGCGGCATTAATCACGGCTTTTGCGACCAGTTCAAGTTCAGCAACAATGCCTTTAAGTCTGAAATGTACCCAAGAAAATTTAGGGGTACGTCCACAAATTGCAGGTTTTGTCGTTCCATTCGGTTCGCAGTTAAACATGGATGGGACCGCACTTTATGAAGCAGCAGCAGCATTATTTATTGCAAACCTCATGGGATTGGAGTTATCGATTACCCAACAAATTATTGTGTGTTTGACAGCGATGATTGCATCATTAGGTGCCCCAGGAATCCCAAGCGCAGGTATGGTCACCATGATTATGGTCTTACAGTCTGTGGGCTTGCCTGCTGAGGCGATTGCGATTTTATTACCAATTGATCGAATTCTCGATACGGTGCGTACTGTAGTGAATGTGCAAGGGGATATGATGATCAGTGTTGTGGTTGATCGACATACTCGAGATATGGAAAGTTCATCTTAGTACAGGGTGTAGACAGAAGCGTAATGCACTTATTTTAAAGTGTTAAGTATAAAAAAGCAGGACTTTAAATCCTGCTTTTTTGATTTCAGTACTATTTAGGCTTGAGCAGTCCCTATGCTGCAACTCTAGGCAAAGCGCGTTTTGCAGCAGGCGATTGATCTAAATACGCAATTGCATCTTCAGTTTTGGCTTCATGTACAGGGTCGTACCATGGCATTAAGTAGCCCAACTGCTGTGAAACCAACCAAAGAGGGTGTGGCATTAAACGATTGTCAGATTGTGCAATACTTGCCCATTCACGCCAAATCCAAGGTTTATAGAATGCTGGCTTTTTGTCTGCAAAACGTGGGTCTTGTCCCATGATATGTGCAGCACCATCTACCCATAAACCTAATACGGCAGCAATCACGATCACACTTTGATAATAACGTGAAATATAACCACCACCTAAGTGACGATATAGATCAAATGCAACTGTGCGATGTTCAATCTCTTCTGCACCATGCCATTTGACCAAATCGAGCATGTTTGGATCTGCGCCTAATTCAGCCCACTTTTTATTATAAAGTGCATATTTACCCAATACACAGGTCATATGTTCAACAGTTGCCACAATACCTAAACGGAACAAATCCCATTGATGATCAAGAACTTTAGGAACTTTGAAACCAAGAGGTTGATCTGCCAGTAACTTTCCAAACAAGAAATCCATAATTTCAAGATTTCTTTGAATATCAATATGGCGAACGGTTAAGTATTCTTTATTTGCTGACACATGTGCTTGTGCATGCATGGCTTCTTGGCGGATAAAAGCACGAACATCTTCTGCAAGTTTTTCATCTGTGACTTTGGGTAAAACGCGGTTGTATAAACGGCAAAACCAAAACTCACCCGCAGGAAGAATATTGTTGATCTCATTGATAAAGTAGCTGACAAAAGGCTGATTTGGAATCCAATCGACTGGTGTGTCTTGCCATTCAAACTTCACTTTACGTGGTTTGATGTGGTACTGAATAGACGATCCAATCCGACTGTTTTTAAATTTAGCGAGTAACTTCATCACAGTGTCCTAATTTTTCTTTGGTGATTTCACACTTTATTTATTCAAGTATAAAAAAATGTCCTAAATAGTTATTAGCAATTTAGGACATTGAAGTATCAATATGTGATGAATTTTGTCAGACAAGACGATTTTTAGTTGTTACTCTGGTTTTTCATTTATATTTCCATCAATATTTTCAACATCAAGGTCTGCTTCAGCATCTTGATCGATAAACTCATCTTCGATGTCGTCAGCACTGAGTTCTGGAATCGCATCGAGATCAAAGCCTAAAGTTTTATCTAAGGTGTAATTTAGACGACCTGCCATCACAGAAGCGAGTTCTTCTAAACCTTGTTTATTCAGTGATGAGAACAGTTGAATCGAAAAGTTCAGCTTCATCTTTTTCAGTTGTTGCTGTACTTCTAACAAGGCTTTATTGGCAGGACCACGATTCAGCTTATCTGCTTTAGTGAGTAGAACGTGTACAAACAAATGACGAGAATATGCCCATTCCAACATCATGACATCAAAATGTTGCAGAGGATGGCGAATATCCATCAATAAAACTAAGCCTTGTAAACTTTTCCGATGAATCAAATAATTTTCAAGTTCTTTTTGCCAAACGATTTTCATTGCTTCAGGGACAGCGGCATAACCATAACCCGGTAAGTCGACTAAACGTTGGTCTGGATTTCCCAAGCTAAAGAAGTTAATCATTTGGGTACGACCAGGTTTCTTAGATGCGCGTGCCAATTGTTTTTGATTGGTTAGTGCATTGATGGCGCTGGATTTCCCAGCATTTGAGCGACCCGCAAAGGCGATTTCATAGCCTGTATCTTCTACACAAAGATTTAGTTTTGGCGCACTCATCAAGAATTCAGCTTTACGTAACCAGTTTAAAGATGAGGTTGAATATTCCGAAATCGCAGGATCAGCCTTTTTTTCATAACTGATTTTCTGTTTAGGGGCATGTGATGCCTTACTATTTTTAGACTTTCCACTGCTGCGATGCATACTTCAACTTCAATAAATGGATAAACAAGGGACATTATAAAGGAAGTCGAAGATTCAAGCGAATTTTGACACAGATAATTCAAACGGGATTGAGGCGCTTATTTAAATGAAGACATTAAAATAATTTTAAAACAGTTCAATTGAGATCCAAATGCTTAAACATTCAAGTTTGGAATAGGAGAGTTAACAATGGTAGTTTGTGGTGGGGCATTTAAAACATCGGCAACCGTATATTGGTCTAAACTCTGATAAAACTGTTCAACTGCCTGATCTAGAATACCTTTTAAACCGCAACGAGGGCGAAGGACGCATGGTGGGGTATTACATTCTACGATTTGTGCATCACCTTGCAGGATGCGCACGATATGCCCTAATCGAAACTCAAGAATTACAGGGTTTAAGCGTAAACCTCCACCTTTACCACGCGTGGTAATTAACCAGTCCTGTTTTCCCATAAAATGCACAATTTTAACCAAATGATTCTGTGAAACATTCAAGTCTTGTGCAATTTCGGCAATCGTATAAGGTGTATCTCTTGGAAGAGAGATGTACATCAAAATACGTAAGGCATAGTCGGTAAATTTATTAAGTTGCATAGATTTAAATTAATTGGACATGAACAGATTGCATGTTTATCTTAGCGTGAATAGACAATGAAAGATATGTTGTCTACAAATTGGCATATTCGAGGATCTCTTGTCCCATGAGTATGCAATCACTTTGGCTATAATACTCAAAGCGCATACGATACTGACCTTTATATATGTAGCCCCAGACTTCTAATACATCGAATCTTTGCTTTTTATTACGTGGGTTGACGATAGATGGAAGCGCTTTGACCTCTGGTTGAATTTCAATACGATCATCTGGACCAAAATGAAACTCTAAAAGTTTGGCGGCTTGTTTGATTGCTTGATCTTTACATTGCGTAGAAGATTTTATTTCAGTTGCATGGCTAGCCACTGAAAAAGATAACAAACTAATGCTTAGACTGAGAATCAATATGATACGTTGCATGATCTGAACTCTGCTTCATCAATATAAGTATCAGTGTATAAATATTGATTTAAAAGTTAAAGCGCAAAAAGATCAACGATAGTGTAGAGATTTTGAGCTATTCAAAGCATCGTAATGTATGGATTAATCAGGCACCATACATTACGGAGAATATCATTGAGTATTATTTTACCTGTGGTGCAGTCAATTTGACTTGATCACCCACTTGATAGTGATTCAATAATATATTGGATACCGAATATTCAGTGTGATTTTCTTCAGGCTTTACAGCAAATTGATAAGTGTTTTCAGTCGCCTGAAGGACAGTGTATTGATGTGGTTGCTCAATATCTTTTTGCGGTACTTTTACTTTCACTGAAATGAATTCGCCTCCATGAATCTGGGCAACTGTCTGTTGATCTACTGCTTCTACTGTAAAGGTTTTACCGTTTTCAGATACTTCAATCGCGATAATTTTAAAAGCTCTCCAACCTGCCCAACCGCCATTTTGAGCAACCAGGTTTTCATATTTTTGCTTTTCAACACCAATCAAAATATCTGCCAATTGTAGATAAGCCACTTTCCATGCAGCAATCAATTCAGAGTCCATCGGCACATCTAAAACTTCACTAATAGAATGCAGTAGATTTTCACCGACAATTGAATACTGGTCGGGTTGAATATCTAAGCTAACATGCTTGGTCGCAATATGCTGAACTGCTTTTGCTAAAACAGCAGGATTTTCAATATTCTCAGCATAAGCCAAAACTGCTGCTGCAAGTGCACGAGGTTGGCGACCTGAGTTTTGACTATCTAAGTTGAAAATATTGTTCAGCTCAGGATTATTACCCAACATTCTTTTATAAAAATAGCTGGTTAATGCAACACCATTTTCACGAAGTACAGGGACTGTAGATTTTACAAGTTCAATATGCTGTGGAGTCATTGGCTAGACCTTTTTTATCTGGCTTTATAAGATGTATTTAAAATACATTTTATTAAAAATATTTGCAATACATCTATTTGAAAAAGACATAAAATAATTATGGTTTATTTTAAGATTAAGCCTTATTGCTTGAAATAAATGAATTTATTTTTAGATTTTCATGAAAGTTCTCATATAAGTTCGGAGCAAATGATAAGAAAAAAGCAAATATCAAAATAAGTAATATATGTGGTTAAAGCATGGGAAATAAAAAGGAGCGTTAACGCTCCTCATAGATGTGTTTAAAAGAATTAACGTCCACCAAATAACGAACCTAATAAGCCACGTACCAGTTTTTGTCCTGTTGGACCGCCAAGTGTTCTGGCTGCACTCTTGGCAAAAGTACCAATGACATCCTGCGTCAGTTTGGCACGAGCAGCAGCGGCTTTGGCTTCCTCTTTTTGTAAACGTTCTTGCTCTTTGGCTTGTTGTTTGTCTAGGACTTGTTGCTGTTTTGCGAGTTCTTCCAATTGTTTGGCTTGTTGTGCAGCAGCTTCAAAGGCAACTTGTTGCTGTGTGTTGTCGGTCACTTTACGTTGAAGCATTTCATAGGCACTGTCACGATCCACTTCATTATCATAAACACCCGCCACAATACTTTGTGCCATCAGAGCTTTACGTTCTTCAGGGGGGATTGGGCTAAAAGAGGAGTAGGGTGGCATAACCATACCACGCTCTACAATTTGGGGGGTGCCTTGCTCATCCAGAAAACTAATCAATGCCTCACCAACTGCTAATTCTGTAATGGCTTGATCAACTTTGAATTCAGGATTGGTGCGGAAAGTATCTGCAGCTGTTTTTACTGCTTTTTGATCCTTGGGGGTGAATGCACGTAAGGCATGTTGTACCCGATTTCCCAATTGCCCTAATACATTTTCAGGAATATCTAGTGGGCTTTGAGTGATGAAATAAATACCCACGCCTTTGGAACGAATCAGACGAACCACTTGTTGGATTTTTTCTTGCAATGTTGGACTGGCATTATTGAACAATAAATGAGCTTCATCGAAAAAGAATACCAATTTAGGTTTGTCTAAATCACCGACTTCAGGCAATTTCTCAAATAACTCTGAAAGCATCCACAGCAAAAAGGTTGCATAAAGCTTTGGCGTATTCATCAACTTATCCGCAGCCAATAGGTTGATGTAGCCATGCCCATTTGAATCAGTTTGAATAAAATCCATAATGTCTAGGCTTGGTTCACCAAAAAAACGCTGTCCGCCTTGATCTCCTAAAGCCAATAAATTACGTTGGATTGCACCTAAGCTGGCAGGAGAGAGATTGCCATATTCAGCTTTTAAGTCAGCAGCATTTTCGCTGACATAAGTCAACATGGCTTTTAAATCTTTAAAATCAATCAATAATAAACCTTGATCGTCTGCAACACGGAACACAGCTGAAAGCACACCTTCTTGGGTATCATTTAAATTCAACATTTGTGCCAACAATAAGGGACCAATTTCTGAAATGGTGGTGCGAATTGGATGTCCTTGTTCACCAAATAAATCCCAAAAAATGGTTGGTGATGCGGCAAAAGGGATACTGTCTATACCTAAGCTTTTAATGCGTTCATCGAATTTAGGATTGCTTGAGCCAGCTTTGGCAATACTTGATACATCACCTTTGGCATCTGCCAAAAATACAGGTACACCAATTCTGGAAAAACTTTCAGCGAGCACTTTTAGGGTTACGGTTTTACCAGTACCTGTCGCACCTGCAATGAGTCCGTGACGATTGGCAAATTGTGAGTGTAGAACAGTATCTTGAGTGGAATCTGAGGTCTTTTTTGCAATGACGATTGGTGTGCCCATTGTTATTCCTATAGCTTTGATCTAAGTTCGAATCTTATTCATTTGACTCGGTATTTATATGCTTATTGTTATACAAAATTGCATAAAATGATGATGTTGTAAATCTGTGTTCAATGATAAAAAGTTTTCACGTATCAAAAGCGATACGTGAAGTTATTAAAGCGCTATATTAAAAAAATATCAGATATAAATTAAATTGAAATCGCTTGAAGAGCTGTTTGAATATCATGGATTAAATCTTCTGGATCCTCTAATCCAATACAAAAACGCACCAAGATTCCTTGTTGTAAATGTGGATGTGCTAACTGGCGCATCTGGTCAAGTTGATACAACATCACAAGGCTTACTGGACCGCCCCAGCTAAATCCGAGCTTAAATAGTTGAAGCTGATCGCAAAATTTACGAACTGCCGCGAGATCGAATTCGGATTTGAAGATCACGCTGACGAGTCCTGCACTTTGCTGAGTTTCACAAGTTTCTTTCCAATAAGCATGACTCACATTGTCTGGGTCCGCTGGATGTAAAACCTGTGCAAAGACCGCTTGTTGTTTTAACCAGTTTAAGAGTTTTAAGGTACTTTGAGATTGATGCTGATAACGCAATTGCATTGACGCTAGACTACGTTGTACTTGGGCAGCATCATCACCTGATATGGAGATTCCTTGTATTGCATGCATACGATACAACTGATGATGTAAAGCCCGATCTTGTGTAACCACAGAACCCATCAAAATATCGCCCCCACCACTAGGGTATTTGGTGAGTGCATGTATGCTGATATCAACGGCTAAATGTTCTTGGCTAAAATCAAAAGCATTAAATGCCAGTCCTGCGCCCCAAGTATTATCCAAAGCGACCAGTATATTTTTGGCTTTTGCTTTTTTCACTAAATTAATCAAATCTGGGAATTCAAGCGTGACTGAACCTGCGGCTTCGAGCCAGATTAATTTTGCTTGTTCAGACGGTTGAAATGAGTCAGCACAAATAGGGTCATAAACTTTGACGATGATCCCATAGCGTTGTTCAAGATTGCGCAAATGTTCCATATTTGGACCATAGATATTGTCTGCAACCCAAACTTCATCACCATGGCTTAAAAAACATGAGTTCACAAGGTTGATGGCTGATAACCCACTTGGAGTAAGCAAGCAATATTGACCACCTTCTATTTTTGCAATGTTGTCACCCAGCGTGAAAGTTGTTGGAGTGCCGTGGGTACCATAACTATAGTCATAATCATCAGTCCAATGGCGATTAAATAGTGCATCGGTATTTTCGAATATGATTGTCGATGCACGAAATAAGGGAGGTTGAACTGTATGGATGTACTGTGGCGCTTGTCTTGGAGAATGAATTAAAGCTGTTTGTGGTTTTAGTTTCACAAGAATACTCAAATTTTGTAAATATCAGGACTAAAATAAGGAAAACATAATCACTCGGTGACGAAAAGCAATAATTTGTGAAAAATAATAAATAAAACTGATATTGGCTTCATTTTTGCATTTGTTGAACTGTGTTTTTTGATTTGTAGCGTAGTCGATACAACAAGAATAGGTGATAACATGAAAAAACTTAAAGTGCATTATTTTCAACATATTGCAGGTGAAGGCTTTGGTAGTTGCTATGAATATTTAAAGGCAATGGGTGCCGAAATTACTGCAACAGAGTTTTTTGCTTTACCGACAGATTCAGCATTAGATATAGATGCATTACCTCATGTCAATGATGTGGATTTGCTCATTATTATGGGTGGGGAAATGAGTGTAAATGATGAAGCAAACTTTCCTTGGTTAAAAGTGGAAAAACGCTGGATTAGACGTTATTTGGCATCTGAGAAACCGGCAATTGGCTTGTGCTTGGGTGGGCAGTTAATTGCTAATGCACTTGGTGCAAATGTGCGCCGTAATAATGTGCAAGAGTTAGGCTGGACTTTTGTCAACAAAAGTGATCATGTGCCAGCAGAATACTTTCAACTTCCTGAGCAAATCAGTGTCATGCAGTGGCATAGTGAGACTTTTGATATTCCTAAAGGTGCGATTCGTTTGGCAGAAAATCAAGCATGTCCAAATCAACTCTATCAAATTGGTAAAAATGTTTTGGGTTTCCAGTTTCATCCAGAAATTACACCGCATAGCTTAAACATATTTATCGAGCATGAAGAGGAAGGAATGGTATTTAGCGATATACATAATCAGTCACTCTCCAATTTGAAAAAAACGCCAAACGCAGATTATGTCATTGGAAACCAGTTGCTGAATCATGCAATTGACTATGTTTTAAGGGTTTAAACCTTTGTTTAAATCTTAAACATTTTATTTCTTTACCAATATTGGAATACTGCGAAAAAAATCTAAATTTATTTGCTTAAGCGTTAAACAATCGTTATAATGGGCGACCCTTCGATATGAAGGGATGAATGGCGAAGAAAGTCATTCAGATCGTTACAGTCGTGGCATCGATCACGACCTTAGTGATTTTCACTGCCTTTGACACTTGCCTTATTTAGTGGGGTGAGATGCGTCAAGGGTGATTCTTTATATATTTGGCTTGGAGTTAACTGGTATGTCTAACCAGAGAATTCGTATCCGTCTTAAGTCTTTTGATCATCGTTTAATTGATCAATCTTCTCAAGAGATCGTAGAAACAGCAAAACGTACTGGCGCACAAGTTTGTGGTCCAATTCCGATGCCTACTCGCATCGAACGTTTTAACGTTTTGACATCACCACACGTGAACAAAGATGCGCGTGACCAATATGAAATCCGCACATATAAACGTTTGATCGACATCGTTCAACCTACAGACAAAACTGTAGATGCATTGATGAAGTTGGATCTTGCAGCTGGTGTTGATGTTCAGATCGCATTGGGTTAAGGCTTTCGGTTAATTAACGCTCTAAGTTAATTAAGCCGCTTTTTTAGAGGTTTATGCACATGGCTATTGGTTTAGTCGGTCGCAAGTGCGGTATGACACGTATCTTTACAGATGCTGGTGTTTCTGTGCCTGTAACAGTGATTGAGGTTGATCCTAACCGTATCACTCAAATCAAAACGCTTGAAACTGATGGTTATCAAGCGATTCAAATCACTACTGGTGAACGTCGCGAATCTCGCGTAACTAACGCTCAAAAAGGTCACTTTGCGAAAGCTGGTGTTGCTGCTGGTCGTTTGGTTAAAGAATTCCGCGTTGCAGAAGCTGATCTTGAAGGTCGTGAAGTTGGTGGAACTATCGGTGTTGATTTGTTCACAGTAGGTCAAGTTGTTGATGTTACTGGTCAATCAAAAGGTAAAGGTTTCCAAGGTGGTGTTAAGCGTTGGAACTTCCGTACGCAAGATGCTACACATGGTAACTCTGTATCTCACCGTGTAATCGGTTCTACAGGTCAAAACCAGACTCCTGGTCGCGTGTTCAAAGGTAAAAAAATGCCTGGTCACTTAGGTGATGATCGCGTAACTGTACAAGGTCTTGAGATTGTATCTATTGACGCAGAACGTTCAGTTCTTGTTGTTAAAGGTGCGGTTCCTGGTGCTACTGGTGGCGACGTTATCGTTCGTCCTACGATCAAGGCCTGAGGGGAAATAACGTGAATTTAAAAACTGTTTCCGGCTCTGCTGTTGAATTGTCTGAAGTTGCTTTCGGACGTGAATTTAATGAAGCTCTTGTACACCAAGTTGTTACAGCTTATTTAGCTGGTGGTCGTCAAGGTTCTAAAGCTCAGAAGTCACGTGCAGACGTTTCTGGCGGTGGTAAAAAACCATTCCGTCAAAAAGGTACTGGCCGCGCTCGTGCTGGTTCTATTCGTAGCCCAATCTGGGTTGGTGGTGGTAAAACTTTTGCTGCTCGTCCACAAGATTGGTCTCAAAAAGTTAACCGTAAAATGTACCGCGGTGCAATGCAATGTATCTTAGCTGAACTTGTTCGCCAAGATCGTCTTGTATTGGTTGAAGAGTTTGCAGTTGAAGCTCCAAAAACTAAAGAATTGCTTGCAAAACTAAACGGCTTGAACGCTACTCGCGCATTAATCGTTACTGAAGCTGTAGATGAAAATCTATACTTAGCTGCACGTAACCTTCCACACGTTGATGTGGTTGATGCTGCTGGGATCGATCCTGTTGGTTTGATTGCGTTCGATAAAGTTGTTATGTCTGTTGCTGCTGCTAAGAAAATTGAGGTAGAACTCGGATGAACAACGAACGTATCTATCAAGTCCTAAAAGGACCTGTATTCTCAGAAAAAGCACAAGTTTTAGGTGAAACTGCTGGTGTTCAAGTATTTAAAGTTGCACTTGATGCAAACAAGCTTGAAATCAAAAAAGCAGTAGAACAATTATTTGGTGTGGAAGTTGTTAAAGTTAACACGACTATCACTAAAGGTAAGACTAAGCGCTTTGGTCGTACATTAGGACGTCGTTCTGATGTTAAGAAAGCATACGTCACCCTGAAAGCTGGCCAAGATGTTGAAATGGCTGACTTGGGCGATACCGCTGAAAGCGCAGCGGAATAAGGACGAAAATTATGCCGATTCAAAAATGTAAGCCAACGTCTCCAGGACGTCGCTTTGTAGAGAAAGTGGTTCATGATCACCTTCACAAAGGCGCGCCTTATGCACCGTTGGTTGAAGCTAAAAAACGTACTGGTGGTCGTAATAACAACGGTCACATTACTACTCGTCACGTTGGTGGTGGTCATAAACAACACTACCGTATCGTTGACTTTAAACGTAACAAAGATGGCATTCCTGCTGTAGTTGAGCGTATTGAATACGATCCTAACCGTACATCTCATATTGCTTTATTGAAATATGCTGACGGTGAGCGTCGTTATATTATCGCTGCTAAAGGTTTACGTGCTGGTGATAAAGTACAGTCTGGTAACGATGCTCCAATTCGTCCAGGTAACTGCTTACCACTTCGTAACATGCCTATCGGTTCTACACTACATAACATCGAGCTTAAAATCGGTAAAGGTGCACAATTAGTGCGTTCAGCTGGTACTTCTGCTCAGTTGTTAGGTCGTGACGGTTCTTACGCAATCATTCGTCTTCGTTCAGGCGAAATGCGTAAAGTACACGTTGAATGTCGTGCTGTGTTAGGTGAAGTATCTAACTCAGAAAGCAACCTTCGTTCACTTGGTAAAGCAGGTGCTGCACGCTGGCGTGGCGTTCGTCCTACCGTTCGTGGTATGGCGATGAACCCAGTAGACCATCCACATGGTGGTGGTGAAGGGCGTAACAAAGGTATTCAACCTGTAAGCCCATGGGGTCAAAAAGCTAAAGGGTACAAGACTCGTACCAATAAGCGTACGACTAAGATGATCATTCGCGACCGTCGCGTTAAGTAACAAGTAAAGGAATCTGACAATGCCTCGTTCTCTGAAAAAAGGCCCATTCGTCGATGCGCACTTGTTCGCTAAGGTTGAAGCGGCAATCGCGGCTAATAACCGTAAGCCGATCAAAACTTGGTCGCGTCGTTCGATGATCCTCCCGGATTTTGTTGGTTTAACAATTTCTGTACACAATGGCCGTAACCATGTTCCAGTGATCGTATCTGAACATATGGTTGGTCATAAATTAGGTGAATTCGCGCCAACTCGTACCTATCGTGGTCACGGTGTTGACAAGAAGTCTAAACGTTAATAGGTGCTATGATGGAAGTAACTGCTAAATTACGCGGTGCCGCTATCTCGGCACAAAAAGCACGTTTGGTTGCAGACCTAATTCGCGGCAAATCTGTTGCGCATGCTTTAAATATCTTGAACTTCAGCAACAAAAAAGCTGCAGTTTTAGTTAAAAAAGCTTTGGAATCTGCGATTGCAAACGCTGAACACAATAACAGTTTAGATGTTGACGATCTTAAAGTATCTACGATTTACGTTGATGAAGGCATGAGCCTTAAACGTATTATGCCACGTGCTAAAGGCCGTGCAGATCGTATTACTAAGCGTACTTGTCACATTACCGTTAAGGTAGGGGTTTGATATGGGTCAGAAGGTTCATCCAATCGGTATCCGCCTTGGTGTTGTAAAACGTCATAACGCCAACTGGTATGCGAGTCCGAAACAATACGCTGAATATTTGCTTAAAGATCTTCAAGTTCGTGAGTTTTTAACTAAAAAACTTAAAAGCGCGATGATCAGCAATATTCTTATCGAACGTCCTACAGGCGCTGCTAAAGTAACAATTAGCACTGCTCGTCCAGGTATCGTGATCGGTAAAAAAGGCGAAGACATTGAAAAATTACAGCGTGAACTCACCACTATTATGGGTGTTCCAGCGCAAGTAAGCATCAACGAAATCGATCGCCCAGATTTAGACGCTCGTTTAGTTGCTGAAGCAATCGCTTCTCAATTAGAGAAACGTGTAATGTTCCGTCGTGCTATGAAGCGTGCGGTTCAAAATACGATGCGTGCTGGTGCTAAAGGTATCAAAGTTGAAGTTTCTGGTCGTTTAGGCGGTGCAGAGATTGCACGTACTGAATGGTATCGTGAAGGTCGTGTACCTTTGCATACACTTCGTGCTGATATCGACTATGCAACTATGCGTGCTGAAACTACTTACGGTACGATTGGTGTTAAAGTTTGGATTTTCCGTGGTGAGATCTTAGGTGGCATGAAACAAGTCATGAACCCTGCTCCTGCTGAAGAACGTCCAGCTAAACGCGGTCGCGGTCGTGGTGAAGGTCAAGAGCGTCGTGGTCGTCGCAATGATCGTTCTGCTGAAAAAGGAGAATAATCCATGTTGCAACCTAAACGTACTAAATTCCGTAAGGTGCAAAAAGGCCGTAACACTGGTCTAGCGCATCGTGGTAGCACAGTATCTTTCGGTACAATCGCACTTAAATCTATTGAACGTGGTCAAATGACTGCACGTCAAATTGAAGCTGCGCGTCGTACAATTAGCCGTCGTGTTAAACGTGGTGGTAAGATCTTTATCCGTGTTTTCCCAGACAAACCAATTACTGAAAAACCATTAGAAGTTCGTATGGGTAAAGGTAAAGGTTCTGTGGAATACTGGGTTTGCCAAATCAAACCAGGTAAGATCTTGTACGAAATGGATGGTGTTAGTGAAGAATTGGCACGCGAAGCGTTTACGCTTGCAGCTGCTAAGCTTCCATTTAAAACCACTATCGTTACTAAGACGGTGATGTAATGAAAACTAAAGATCTACGTGAAAAGTCGGTAGAAGAGTTGACAGCTTTGCTTGATGAGCAACAGTTGAACCAATTCCGTCTTCGTATGGCGAAAGCAACAGGTCAATTGGGTAAATCGCATGAAGTTGCGTTAACTCGTAAGACTATTGCTCGTATCAAGACCCTCCTTACCGAAAAACAGGGGAACGCACAATGAGTGAGCAAACAGTTCGCACGTTAACAGGCAAAGTAGTAAGTGACAAAATGGACAAGTCTATTGTTGTACTTATCGAACGCCGCGTTCAACACCCGTTGTATGGCAAATCAATCCGCCGTTCAACAAAATTACACGCTCATGATGAGAACAACACTGCTAAAACTGGTGATGTTGTAACCATTAAAGAAAGCCGCCCAATTTCAAAAACTAAAGCTTGGACTTTAGTGGAAGTTATTGAAGCAGCTGCTGAGTAATTAGACGTTCTTGTTGCATCATCGGTCAATTTCGAGTACTCTTTGAGCCTTTCGAAATTGCGACCGGTGATGCTCGGTTTTGGAGTAGGGCAATGATTCAGACCGAAAGTATGCTAGACGTAGCAGACAACAGTGGTGCTCGCCGCGTACAATGTATTAAAGTACTTGGTGGTTCACATCGTCGTTATGCTTCTGTTGGCGACATTATTAAAGTTACTGTAAAAGAAGCAATTCCGCGTGGTCGTGTTAAAAAAGGCGACGTGATGAATGCAGTTGTAGTTCGTACTAAATTCGGTATTCGTCGTCCAGACGGTTCTGTGATCCGTTTCGATGATAATGCTGCAGTTATCTTGAACAACAACAAGGCTCCGATTGCCACTCGTATTTTCGGACCAGTGACTCGTGAACTTCGTACTGAACAGTTCATGAAAATCATTTCATTGGCTCCTGAAGTTCTATAATAGAGGCAATCATGGCTAAGATTAGAAAAGGCGATCAAGTAATTGTGATCGCAGGTAAAGAAAAAGGCAAACAGGGTACTGTTTTGTCTGTTTCAAATGACCAAGTTAAGGTTGAAGGCCTTAATTTAGTTAAGAAGCATCAAAAGCCGAACCGTGCAACAGGTGCTGAAGGCGCTATCGTTACACAAGAAGCTTCGCTTCATATTTCAAACGTGGCAATTTTAAATGCTACAACCCAAAAGGCTGACCGTGTTGGTTACCAAGTGATTGAAGGCGTGAAAACTCGCGTTTACAAATCAAATGGTGAATCAGTGGCGGTAGCGAAGTAATAGGTTGAAATAGGCTATGGCCAGACTTAAAACACGTTATAACGACGAAATCCGAGCTAAGTTAAAAGAAGAACTTGGTTTGGCTAATGTGATGGAGATTCCTCGCATCACTAAAATCACCATCAACATGGGTGTTGGTGCGGCTTCAGCTGACAAGAAATTGTTAGATGGCGCTTTGGCGGATATGCAAGCTATTGCTGGTCAAAAACCAGTTCTTACATTAGCGCGTAAATCAATCGCTGGTTTTAAAATCCGTGATGGTTGGCCGATTGGTTGTAAAGTAACTTTACGCGGCGAACAAATGTACGAATTCTTAGATCGTTTGATCTCTATTGCGATTCCTCGTATTCGTGACTTCCGCGGTTTTTCTGCGAAATCATTCGATGGTCGTGGTAACTACTCAATGGGTCTCAAGGAACAAATCATGTTCCCTGAAATCGATTTTGATAAGATCGATCGTATTCGTGGTATGGATATTACTATCACTACGACTGCTCGCACCGATGACGAAGGCCGTGCGCTAATCCGTGCATTCGGCTTCCCGTTCAAATAAGAGGTCGATATGGCTAAGAAAGGTATGATTAATCGCGAATTGAAACGCGAAGCTACAGTTGCTAAATACGCTGCAAAACGTGCTGAATTAAAAGCAACAATTGCAAACGTAAATGCTTCTGATGAAGAACGTTTCGAAGCGATGATGAAGTTACAAGCATTACCACGTAATGCGTCTCCAGTACGTCTTCGTAACCGTTGTGGTTTAACTGGTCGTCCTCATGGTTACTTCCGTAAGTTCGGTTTAAGCCGTAACAAATTACGTGACACAGTAATGCAAGGTGATGTACCGGGCGTTGTTAAGGCAAGCTGGTAAGGAGCGACTATAAATGAGTATGCAAGATACCGTTGCCGACATGTTAACTCGTGTTCGTAACGCACAAATGGCAAAGAAACAAACTGTTTCTATGCCTAATTCTAAGTTGAAAGTTGCAATTGCAAACGTACTTCAACAAGAAGGTTACATTTCAAATGTAGAAGTTGCTGATCTTGAAGGCAAAGCTACTTTGACAATTACTTTAAAATATTTTGAAGGCAAACCAGTTATCGAAACTGTGAAGCGCGTAAGCCGTCCAGGTCTACGTCAGTATCGCGGTAAAGATGCACTTCCGAGCGTTAAGCAAGGTTTAGGTATTGCAATTGTTTCTACAAGCAAAGGCATCATGACTGATCGCGCTGCACGTGCTGCGGGCGTTGGTGGTGAAGTTATTGCTTTTGTTTCTTAATAGGTGATTCCTCATGTCTCGTGTGGCTAAAGCCCCAGTAACTGTACCTAACGGTGTAGCAGTTACTCAGAACGGCCGGCAGGTCGAAGTGAAAGGCAGCAAAGGTACGTTGTCTTTCAACCTGCATGCGCTGGTCGAGCTTAAACAGGAAGAAGGTCAACTTCATATTGCTCCAGTTAAAGAATCTCGTGATTCTTGGATGCAAGCTGGTACTGCTCGCGCTGTTCTTAATAACCTTGTTAAAGGTGTTAACGAAGGCTTCGAACGTAAGTTACAACTGATCGGTGTTGGTTATAAAGCTGCGGTTAAAGGTACTGTTGTAAACCTTAACCTTGGTTATTCTCATCCAATCGATTACGCTCTTCCAGAAGGTGTAACTGCTGAAACTCCGACTGCTACTGAAATCATTTTGAAATCAGCTAACAAGCAATTGTTAGGTCAAGTTGCTGCAGAAATCCGTGGTTATCGTCCGCCAGAGCCTTATAAAGGTAAAGGTGTTCGTTATTCTGACGAAGTTGTACTTCGTAAAGAAGCTAAGAAGAAATAAGGCGCGAGGTTCTTATGAACGAAAAGAAACAATCCCGTTTGCGTCGTGCGAAAAGCACACGCTTGCACATTCGTGCATTGGGTGCGACTCGTTTGTGTGTAAACCGCACGCCGCGTCACATCTATGCTCAAGTTATTTCTGCAGATGGTGGCAAAGTATTAGCGCAAGCTTCTACTTTGGATGCATCTTTACGTAGCGGAACTACTGGTAATGTAGATTCAGCTACTAAAGTAGGTGCTTTAATCGCAGAACGTGCAAAAGCTGCTGGTGTAACTAAAGTTGCATTTGACCGTTCTGGTTTTAAATATCATGGTCGTATCAAAGCCTTGGCTGATGCTGCTCGTGAAAACGGCTTGGAGTTCTAATCATGGCTAAAGTTGAACAAAACGAAGGTCTTGTTGAAAAGCTGGTTGCCGTTGATCGTGTAGCCAAAGTTGTTAAGGGTGGTCGTATCTTCTCTTTCACAGCATTAACTGTTGTGGGTGATGGTAATGGTCGTGTAGGTTTTGGTCGCGGTAAAGCGCGTGAAGTTCCAGCTGCTATTTCTAAAGCACTTGAAGCTGCACGCCGCAACATGATCACTGTTGATCTTGTTGATGGTACTGTACAACATCCTATTAATGCTCGTCATGGCGCTAGCCGTGTTTACATGCAACCTGCATCAGAAGGTACTGGCGTAATCGCTGGTGGTTCTATGCGTGCGGTTTTAGAAGCTGCTGGTGTACGTAACGTATTGACGAAGTGCTATGGTTCTACTAACGCAGCTAACGTTGTAAACGCGACTTTTAACGGTTTGCGTGATATGACTTCTCCTGAGAAAGTTGCTGCGAAACGTGGTCTTTCAGTAGAACAAATTTTAGGGTAATCAATCATGAAAACGATTAAAGTTACCCAGACTAAATCTTCTTCGCATCGTTTGAAAAATCACAAACTTTGCCTACAAGGTTTAGGTCTGCGTCGTATTGGTCATACAGTAGAAGTGGTAGATACTCCTTCTAACCGTGGTATGATCAACAAAGTCTACTATATGGTTAGTGTAGAGGAATAAGCCATGACTCTGCGTTTAAATGAGCTTGCACCTGCTGAAGGTGCAAAACGTGAAAACCGTCGTTTAGGCCGTGGTATCGGTTCTGGCGTTGGTAAGACTGGTGGCCGTGGTGTCAAAGGTCAAAAATCACGTAAAAGCGGTGGCGTTCGTCCAGGCTTTGAAGGTGGTCAAACTGCGTTATATCGTCGTTTACCTAAATTCGGTTTCACAAGCCAATTGGCTTTGAAAACTGCTGAAGTACGTTTGTCTGAACTTGCTAAAGTTGAAGGTGATATCGTTTCACTTGAAACTTTGAAAGCTGCGAATGTAGTACGTAAAGATATGATACGTGCTCGTGTCGTTCTTTCTGGTGAAATCACTCGTGCATTCACTGTTCAAGGTGTTGCATTGACTAAAGGCGCTAAAGCTGCTGTTGAAGCTGCTGGCGGTAAAGTCGAGGAGTAATCGCGAGTGACTATGTCTCCTAGTTCTACAGGTCATGTTAACATGATGAAAGGTCAGCCATTTCACGTGAAATACCGTGAAATTATTCGCCGATTAATGTTCTTGATTGGCGCATTGGTGGTCTTTCGACTAGGAGCGCATATTCCGCTGCCAGGTATTGATAATGTTGCTCTAGAACGTTTTTTCAAAGCTAATGAAGGTACTTTCTTAGGTTTGTTTAATATGTTCTCGGGTGGAGCATTAGAACGAATGTCCATTCTTGCGTTGGGGATCATGCCATACATTTCTGCATCCATTATTGTGCAGTTAATGTCTACAGTGGTTCCTTCGTTAGAAGCATTGAAGAAAGAAGGCGAGCAAGGTAAGCGTAAGATCAATCAATATACGCGTTACGGCACTCTATTGCTTGCATTGGTTCAAGGTATCGGGATGTGTGCTGGTCTGATTAGTCAAGGGATTACTTTGACTTCAGGACTGGCTTTTTACGTTCCAGCACTAACATCGTTGGTTGCAGGTACTATGTTCCTGATGTGGTTAGGTGAGCAGATTACTGAACGTGGTGTCGGTAATGGTATCTCAATGATTATCTTTGCAGGTATTGTTGCTGGTTTACCGAACTTAGTGATTCAAGCATTTACTTCGGTAGATAATGGTCAATCCAGTCTTATTGGTTTGGCTGTATTTGGATTGCTATCAGTTGCTGTTTTAGCCGCAATTGTGTTTATTGAGAAAGCTCAACGTCGCATACCTGTAAACTATGCACAAAAACAGCAAGGTCGTCGTGTATTTACTGCACAGCAAACGCATTTGCCATTGAAAATCAACATGGCAGGGGTAATTCCAGCAATTTTCGCAAGTTCGTTATTGTTGTTCCCTGCAAGTTTAGGACAATGGTTAGGCAGTGCTGATCCAAATGCAGGAATTGTAAAACGTAGCCTACAAGATTTGGCATTGGTATTATCGCCTGGACAACCGTTGTATTTAGTGCTCTTCGGTGCGTTAATTATCTTTTTCTGTTATTTCTATACGGCGCTTGTATTTAGCCCGAAAGAAGTATCAGAGAACTTGAAACGCAGTGGAGCTTACGTACCTGGTATTCGCCCAGGTGAGCAAACTGCTCGTTACTTAGATCATATTCTTAATCGTTTGACGTTTATTGGTGCAATCTATATCACGGTCATCTGTTTAATGCCGATGATTTTACAAAGCTCTTTCGGTATTCCATTCCATTTGGGTGGTACCTCATTGCTTATCGTGGTTGTGGTTGTGATGGACTTTATGGCTCAGCTTCAAGCCCATCTCACTTCGCATCAATATGACAATCAATCGTTAATGAGAAAAACGACTGCTCATCCTAAGGGATAAGCGCACTTAGAAGGTTTCATCATGAAAGTACAAGCTTCTGTAAAGAAAATTTGTGGTAGCTGTAAAGTTATCCGTCGTAATGGGGTTATTCGCGTAATTTGCAGCGCAGAACCTCGTCATAAGCAGCGTCAAGGTTAATTTAATTAAGACCTGTTGATTTCAGTAGGCTAATTAGGTTATTATCCGCCCCTCAAGATTTTTGTGGGGCGGTTGATTATCTCTACTGCCTTTTTGGAGAAATTTGAATGGCTCGTATTGCCGGTGTAAACATTCCGGATAACAAGCATGCTGTTATCTCTCTCACGTATATTTTTGGTATTGGTCGCCACACTGCTAAGAGCATCTTAGCTGCTGCTGGTATTGCAACTACGACTAAAATCCGTGAATTAGATGACGCTCAGCTTGATGCGATTCGTGCTGAAGTTGCTAAGGTTCCTACCGAAGGTGACTTACGTCGCGAAATTTCCATGAACATTAAACGTTTAATGGATTTAGGCTGCTACCGCGGTCTTCGTCATCGTCGCAGCTTGCCTGTTCGTGGACAACGCACCAAAACTAACGCACGTACCCGTAAAGGTCCGCGCAAACCTATTAAGAAATAAGATTTCTGGAAGCTAAAAGATGGCTAAAGATACTCGCACACGCAAGAAGGTCACTCGTACCGTCTCTGAAGGTGTTGCACACATTCACGCTTCTTTTAATAACACCATTGTTACGATTACTGATCGTCAAGGTAATGCATTGGCTTGGGCTACTTCAGGTGGACAAGGCTTCCGTGGATCACGTAAATCAACTCCGTTTGCTGCTCAGGTAGCTGCTGAAGTTGCTGGTAAAGCTGCTTTAGATTACGGTTTGAAAAACTTGGACGTCCTTGTTAAAGGTCCTGGTCCAGGTCGTGAATCTGCGGTTCGTGCATTAGGTGCAGTGGGTTATAAAATTAACAGCATTACCGATGTGACTCCGATTCCGCACAACGGTTGCCGTCCACCTAAAAAACGTCGCGTGTAAGGAGAAACATTCATGGCTCGTTATATTGGTCCAAAATGCAAACTCTCTCGCCGCGAAGGGACAGACCTGCAATTAAAATCTGGCGTTAAACCTTTTGACGTCAAAACAAAAAAATCTGCTAAAGCTCCTGGTCAACATGGCCAAAGCCGTGCTAAACAATCTGAGTATTCACTACAATTACGTGAAAAACAAAAAGTACGTCGTATGTACGGTGTTTTAGAGCGTCAATTTAGTAATTACTACAAAGAAGCTGCTCGTGTTAAAGGCGCAACTGGTGAAAACTTGTTGAAATTGCTTGAAAGCCGCCTCGATAACGTTGTTTATCGCATGGGTTTTGGTTCTACACGTGCAGAAGCTCGTCAGCTGGTATCTCACCGTTCAATCACTTTAAATGGTCGTCGTGTTAACATCGCGTCTATCCAAGTTAAAGCGGGTGACGTGATTGCAGTTCACGAAAGCGCTAAACAACAATTACGTATCAAAAACGCAATTGAATTAGCTGCTCAACGTGGCACAGCTGCTTGGATTGACGTAGATCATTCAAAACTTGAAGGTACATTTAAAGCTGCACCTGATCGTTCTGATTTACCTGCTGAAATCAACGAAAGCTTGATTGTAGAATTGTATTCTAAATAATCCTTGAGGTAGCAATAATGACGCGTACTGCAAACGAGTTTCTAACTCCGCAAGCGATCAAGGTCGAAGCGGCAAGCGGGACCTCGGCAAAAGTGATTCTTGAACCATTAGAGCGTGGCTTCGGTCATACTCTTGGTAATGCTTTACGTCGCATCCTATTGTCTTCTTTACCTGGCGCTGCTGTGGTAGAAGTTGAAATAGAGGGTGTCGAGCACGAGTACAGTACTTTAGAAGGCTTGCAGCAGGACATCGTCGAGCTCTTGCTGAACCTAAAAGGATTGTCTATTAAGCTGTTCGATCAAAACGAAGCATATTTAACATTGGAAAAGCAAGGTCCTGGCGATGTAACTGCTGCTGATCTTCGCTTACCGCATAATGTTGAAGTGGTTAACCCTGAACATTTGATCGGTACTTTAAGTGCTTCAGGCTCATTAAAAATGCGCTTGAAAGTTTCTCAAGGTCGTGGTTATGAAACTTCTGACTCACGTTTCCCTGAAGGTGAAACGCGTCCTGTAGGTCGTCTACAGTTAGATGCTTCTTATAGCCCAATCAAACGTGTGTCTTACACAGTTGAAAACGCTCGTGTAGAACAACGTACTGACCTTGATAAGCTGATCATTGATCTTGAAACAAATGGAACAGTAGATCCTGAAGAAGCGATCCGCAAAGCGGCAACAATCTTGCAACAACAAATTGCAATTTTTGTTGATCTTCAGAAAGATCAAGCTCCAGTTGCTCAAGAGCCACGTGAAGAAGTTGATCCAATCTTGCTTCGTCCAGTTGATGATCTAGAGCTTACTGTTCGTTCTGCTAACTGTTTGAAAGCAGAAAATATTTACTACATTGGTGATCTAGTACAGCGTACTGAGGTTGAGTTGCTTAAAACTCCTAACCTTGGTAAAAAATCGCTTACTGAGATCAAAGATGTTCTGGCTTCTAAGGGCTTACAGCTCGGCATGCGTTTAGAGAACTGGCCACCAGCTAGTCTCCGTATGGACGATCGTTTCGCCTATCGTAGCCGTTAATTAAGTAGGACTATCACCATGCGTCATCGTAATAGTGGTGTGAAATTAGGCCGTACCAGCAGCCATCGTAAAGCGATGTTCCAAAACATGGCGAATTCTTTGTTTGAGCACGAGTTAATCAAAACAACTGTGCCTAAAGCAAAAGAGTTACGTCGTGTAGCTGAGCCTTTAATCACTTTAGCTAAAAACGATACTGTAGCAAACCGTCGTTTAGCGTTTGCTCGTACTCGTTCAGCAGCAACAGTTGGTAAATTATTTACCGTTCTTGGCCCTCGTTACAAAGAACGTAACGGCGGTTATCTACGTGTTCTTAAAGCTGGTTTCCGTGCAGGTGATGCTGCGCCGATGGCTTATGTAGAGCTTGTGGATCGTGAAGTAAACTAATTACTTACGTCATAGAACAATCGGTTGTTCGAAAAAGGTCGGTATTTCACCGACCTTTTTTTGTGCCTGTATTGTTAGACAATTTTTTAAATTTGTCCTCAATTGACATGAATTTCGTCAGAAAAATTCAAACTTGACATTGCGTATTGTCAAATTTATGCTTTAATAAAAATGTACTCTTAAAAAGGTTATAAAAAGAACATGGAAAAGCAAGTTGATATTCTTATCGTTGGCGCAGGTATCTCTGGTATCGGTGTTGCTGCACATCTTTCTAAAAACTCGCCACAACGTTCATTTGAAATTATTGAACGTCGTGCAAGCTTCGGTGGTACGTGGGATTTATTTAAATATCCTGGTATTCGCTCTGACTCAGATATGTCTACATTTGGTTTTAATTTTAAACCATGGCAAAAAGCCAATGTATTAGCTGATGGCGCATCAATCAAAGGCTATGTTGCAGAAGTTGTTGAAGAGTTTAAGTTAAAAGATAAAATTCATTATAATCATCGTGTGCGTACTGCAAATTATGATTCTTCAATCAAAAAATGGATTGTAGAAATCGAAGATGAAAATCAAAAATTACAAACTTGGGTCGCAAACTTCGTAGTTGGCTGTACGGGTTATTATAATTACGATCAAGGGTATCAACCCGACTATCCAGGTAAAAATGATTTTAAAGGTGAATTCGTTAATCCACAATTTTGGCCAGAAAACTTAGATTATACAGGTAAAAAAGTAGTGATTATTGGTAGTGGTGCAACTGCCATCACTTTAGTTCCTGCAATGGCTAAAGGTGGAGCAGGTCATGTGACCATGTTACAACGATCACCGACTTATATTGCCTCTATTCCATCTGTTGATTTTGTTTATGACAAGATGCGTAAAGTTTTACCAGAAGATATTGCCTATAAATTGACTCGCGCACGTAACATTGGCATTCAACGTGGTTTATATGCTTTGGCACAGAGCCAACCAAAAATTGTTAGAAGTTTTTTACTGAATCGAATTGAACGTCAGTTAAAAGGCTCAACAACAGATATTAAGCACTTTACGCCTAGTTATAATCCTTGGGATCAACGTCTATGTGTTGTTCCAGACAGTGATTTATTTAAAACCTTACGTTCAGGTAAAGCTAGTGTGGAAACCGATCATATAGAAAGAATCACTGAAACAGGTATTCAGCTCAAGTCTGGTAAGCATTTAGATGCAGACATCATTGTTTCGGCAACAGGTTTAGAAATTCAAATTTTAGGTGGTATCAAAGCTACTATTGATAATAAGCCAATGAATACTTCTCAGCACATGTTGTATCAGGGTGTAATGGTCAGCGATGTGCCAAATATGGCGATGATTATTGGTTATATCAACGCATCATGGACATTGAAAGTTGATATTGCAGCAGAATATATCTGTCGTCTGGTCAATTATATGGACAAGAAAGGCTATGATGAAGTGATTCCTCAAGGTGATGCAACAGAGTTGATGGAAGATACTGTGATGGGTAGCTTAAGCTCGGGCTATATCGCACGTGCTGCGGATGTTATGCCAAAACAAGGTAAGCATGCGCCTTGGAAAGTGACCAATAATTATCTTGCAGATCGTAAAGAGCTTAAAAATGCTAAGTTTGATGATGGGGTCTTAAAGTTTCACAAACGTGAAGCGCAAGCAGCAAAAAAGCCTAAACTGGTTTCCTAATTTAATTTGGAAATAAAAAGGAGCGTAAGCTCCTTTTTTATGTGATGATAAAATTTAATTATAAAAAGCTTGGCTATAGAAAAAGGAGCCGAAGCTCCTTGATCAGAACATTTCAATTATAAGGAGCGTGAAATGAGTTCTTTCATAATTTCATTGGTGCCTGCATAAATCCGATTTGCACGATTATCAATATATGCACGAGCAATTGGATATTCCATCATATAGCCATAGCCACCATGCAATTGTAGACATTCATCGACAACATTTGAAAATAGTTCAGAAATTTTATATTTTGCCGCTGCTGCAGCATCGACCCCTAAGCTTCCTTGAAGTTGTAATTCCATACAACGATCAAGATAAGCACGGCAGAAATCAATTTCTGTGCGCATTTCTGCAAGTTTGAAACGGGTATTCTGAAATGCACCAATCGGTTTACCAAAGGCTTTACGATCTTTGGTATATTGAACGGTATGCGCCAGTGCGGCTTCTGCACCCGCCTGACAAATAATTGCCACCAACATACGTTCCCAAGCCAACTCTTTCATTAGCATGATGAAGCCCATACCTTCCATACCCAAAAGGTTTTCTTTCGGGACTCGTACATCTTCAAAGAACAATTCACAAGTGTCTTGACCTTTCATCCCAATTTTATTGAGGGGTTTGCCTTTGGTAAATCCAGCACGGTCTGCTTCAACGATAATTAAGGATAGGTTTGCTGAACCTTTATCAGAATTGCCTGTTTTACAGACCACAATTGCCATATCACAAAGATAGCCATTGGTAATAAATATCTTAGAACCATTGATGACATATTCATCACCATCCAGAACGGCTGTAGTGCGAACACCTTGCAAGTCAGATCCAGTACCCGGTTCAGTCATTGCAATTGCAGTGACGGTTTCACCAGATGCCATTTTAGGCAACCAATGTTTCTTTTGTGCTTCATTACCAAAATTATTGATATAGTTGGCAACGATATCTGAATGTAGAGAAAAGCCAGTTGAAGAATCCATCGCATAGGCTTGTTCTTCAATTAAGATCATGCTGTATAGGCGATCTACTCCATAACCACCATATTCTTCAGGCATGGTTGCACAAAGTAAACCCAGCTCACCAGCCTTATTCCACAAGTCACGGTCGACATGTTGTTGTTGCTCATACTTTGCAATATTCGGTACAACTTCTTTTTCATAAAATTTTCGTACAGTTTCACGAAAAGCCTCGTGATCTGAATTAAATAATTGGCGTGGCAACATATTGCTTAGAGGTCGAATTGCACCTGATTGCATTTTTATAATATCCATATGAGTTTTAGTGAGTTGAAATTAGGTGAAATGTCGAATTGCCGCAATGAGATGAATGCTCAAAACTTATTTTTAAATGATGAATTTGGTCATTTCAAAGAATTTAGCGCGAAAATAATGTTGAATAAGGTAAACTAAGCCAGAACTGAATCATTGGGGTAAAAAATGTCAGAAGAAATGAGTTTAGAAGAGCGTAAGGTGATTTATCGCGCACGTCGTGGTCTAAAAGAGATTGATGTTTATTTTGACCCTTATGTAAAACAATATTACTTACAAGCGGATGCACAAGAAAAAGCCTTATTTAAAGAATTGGTTGATCAAGAAGATCCAGACCTACTTGATTGGTTTATGGAGGTTTCTGAACCACCACGTCCAGAGTTAAGAGTATTGATCAATAAGTTAAAACATTATGTTCATGGCTGAATCAAGTCAACATCAGCGATATGAATTAAGACCCAGTCGGATTGCACTGGGTTTTCAGCTTTTATGCCTAGCATTGATGTTTATTCTGTGGCTGAAAATTTTGAATATTTGGTTGTGTTTGTTGTTACTGTTGTTGGGATTACTCAGTTTAAAATGGTTGAGAAAACATCGGCAGGTAAAAAGTTTGGCACAATTGGATTTAGCTGAATGGGTGATTCAATATACGGATTTACAACAAGCACAGCATGTGCAGATCAAACACATGATTGATCATAGTTTTTATGTTGTGGTGTATTTTAATGAAAAAAAACATGCGAATTTGATTATTTGGCAGGATCAAATGAGTATTTTGGCGTGGAAATCTTTGAAATCTAGGGTCAAACTTCAATAATTGTCTAACAAATATAAATTTTTAAAGTTAAATTTAATCCTGATAAAACAATTTCTTAATTAAAAAAATGGCAATCTAGTTCACATTGTTAGACCAAAAGGATAAAAAATTGTGCAATTCAGCAATTGTCTGACAATTATCTCTTCAAAAACATACTTCTACCTGTAAATTAAAAAAACCAACAGCGAGGAGGAATTTCCAAATGGGTGAAATTCATACGTTTTGGTTCTTAGTGGTTGCAATCATGCTTGCAATTATATTTGGAAGACTAGGAACTATGCTGAGGGAACAGATTGAAAAGGCTCACGATAACAAAGTTAACGCGAGTAAGTTTAAAACCAATAAGCTCTCTCAATAGAGTTTACCTTTTAATAAGTAGCATGTGCTGAACCGTCGCAATGCTACTTTTTTTTGCCTAAAATTTCTATAAAAAAAAGATCAGGTCAATTGAATACACAACGAAGTCTGTCAAATTGTTCAGATAGAATTAGAGCAATTACTCTTTTATTCAGAGAATGCATCTGATATTGTTATTTAAAAAGGATATAAACACAATTATATAGAGGACAGGAGTATGTCTAAGGCCCGTAAATTTGGTCAATTGATGCTGACCGCTGTGATTGCTTCGTCTGTATTATCAGGATGCTCATATGTCGTTAAATCAGGTGCCAATGTTGCACTTGGATTTAGTGAAAAGCATATCGTTCCACCAATTTTGGCGGGAAATGATACTGATATGGCTTGTAATTCTGGCAATGCATTAACTCCAGCAATCATGGCAACTAAAGATATGGGGGCAGATCCAACCCGTATGGCAGTATTACTCTATTCCGCTGCGGGAATGTGTGCAGAAAATCGCGCCTTGGATGCTGAACTCAGATATTTACGTGCTTCCAAAGACGGTAAAGTCACAGAAGCGCAAGATGCGCGTGTAGAACAAAAGCGCTGGGCAGCATTGGCAGCAGAACGCCAATACACGGGTTATCAGTTATTTGCAGAACGTTGGCAAGCCAAATATAAATATACCTTGGGTGACTCTTGTCCAACCATGCGTAAGGACTTAGATCAAACAATCTATCTCATTGGTTTATTGAGTGGCTTGCAGGCTATGACCAATGATATTAACTCTGGCGGTGCAGTGAATGTGCCTAAAGATATTGCTGCAATTGTTGAACGTGGTATGACTTGTTTAGACAATAACAAATTCTGGGGTGCGCCAATGGCGACCCGTGCTGTAATTTGGATATTGTTACCAGGTGCAGGAGATGGTAAGCCAGATCCGACACAAACCTTACAACAATCTATGCAAATTGCAGAACAAAAAGGCGTTCGTTTGGCATTTGCAATGAATGCTGTGGCTGCTCAAGCCAGCGGTGATGACGCAAAATTGCGATCTGCGTTAAAAGCTTATGCTGCATCTCGTGCTGATGATAAGCCTGTTAACCCTGAATTTAGATTGTTAGATGGTATGGCAGGTCAGATGATCCAAGGTATCGCAGATCGTTACTGGACTGAAAATACAGGTGTACGTGCGCCAGATGATGGTATGTCTACTTTCTGGGATGAACAAGCTTCTTCTGGTGATGACGAGTTATTCAATGACTTACCTGCGCCAACAGAAGATCCTGCTCCATCTACAGAAGAACCCGCAAATAATCCATAATATTCATTTTCTTTCTAATGAATAGATTGGTTAGAATCAAAGAAGAGCAATAGCTCTTCTTTTTTATGGTGTCGCATGGTCCAACAGAAGCATAATGAGAATTTTTGGTTTATTGGTTTAAGCATCACTTTTTTTGCAGTTCTTCAGCTTTTTCAAAATGCCTTGATTTATCAATCAGACTTATTTCTGACTCAACCTTGGCGTTGGTGGACAGGGCATTGGGTACATGTGGGATGGATTCATTATGGCTTAAATGTGTTGGCTTTGGCATGTCTCCCTTTGCTATTTCCCAACATTCAACAAAAAGTCTTAATCTTATTATTGCTGGTTTTATCACCTTTACTCAGTCTTTGTTTTTACCTGTTTTATCCTCAGATTTTCGCTTATGCAGGCTTGTCAGGTGTTTTGCATGGTTTATTTATTTTTGGTGCAATTGTAAGTTTGCAACAACCGCATGAACGTAAATTTGCTGTATTGCTACTCTTACTCATCCTTGGAAAAATAGCTTGGGAATATCGCTTTGGCGCTCTACAAACAGAACAATTGATTGGTCATCCTGTATTGACGCAGGCTCATTTACTAGGTGTCATTTTTGGCAGTATTTGTTCAATTTTAACTTTGGTTTTTCATTTTAATGTTTTAAAGAATAAGTAATATTATAAGGGGAGACAAAAATATTAACTTCTTACAATTGATTAATTTTGATCTGCTTTTGTTCTTGATTCTTCAGGCATTCAGCGTATTTTAGTAAGAATAATAGATAAACACTGATTTTTTCTCATATTAAATTATAAATTTAGAGGTGAGTTGACAAAAAGGTCGCCAAAAAAATTAATCTTTGTCATGTTTTTTCTAGGAAAATTACGGCAAATTTAAGATGTACCGATAGGAATGGGTATTGGTAAAGGATTTTACCTCTGACCTAATAATAAAGATAAGTTATGCAAGCAATTGCATAGTGGTTTTAAAACTGGAATAACAATGCAAGAACCTGTAAATAATAGATCGGGATTAGGTCTACTCAGTTATCTCTGGAATGAGTGGTTCTCAACCTTTTCCATCCTTATTCTACTCCTGCTGACCTTGATTATTGGGACAGGGGATATGATCCATGGGCAAATGCTCCGTTTAGGCGAACGCCTGTATGGAGACGAAAAAATAGGAATGCAATATTCCTTTTTACGTGCCGAACCAAAACAACCTTCATGTGATCGCAATCTAGACATCGATAAGCTGGTAAAAGAAAAAATGCAACAGGAAGCCAGTGATCCTGATGCTGCGTTTTTCGGGTTAACACCTGAGGCAGATGTCCGAGCGTCATTTGTTTCAGCCCAGACTGATTGTGAACAAAAATATGCGTTCTATGATAAGTCAATGAAGCATATGGAAGATCATCCATCCATTCGTACTTATCGTTCAATGGAAACGGGCTTTTTCTGGATATTGAAATGGGGCTCTGAACATCGCGTCCTGATTTTAATTTTGATGGTGGTGATTGCTGCAATCACAGCATCATTAAAAATGCATCATATTGGTTTACGCCCTGCACGAACCAAACTTGATTTTAAAGTTTATAACGTTGCAATGGTGCTTGGTAATGCATTGCTCAGTTTCTCGGTAATTAGCCAGTATCGTTCCGTACAAAACTCAGGTGTAGAATCTACACTGGAAACCATCGGTGTCTACTGGTTGTGGATGATTCTATTTACCGTCCTCACCGTGATTAGCCTGTATAAATTATTCCGCACACCTGAAACAGCCGAAGAAGGTGGGAATTTTGGACTAGCACTGCTCAGCATTCCTTTATATGCCTTCATGGCGATTGTAACGGGTATTGCCTTTACATTCTTTATGGACTATCCAATGGGACAAGGGATTTACCTTGGCTTATTGACTGAGTTCTCTAATATCTTCCTGAACTTAGCGCTGTTCATTTGGGCGGGGATGTTACTGACTCAAACCCGAGTCATGGACTTGTTCTTGGCGATTTTACGCCCTTGGAACTTGGCGCCAGAAACATTGACTTGGATCATTTTGATTGGTGCTGCAATTCCTACAGCCTATACTGGCGCATCGGGTATCTTCGTTGTTGCCGCGGGTGCGATCATCTATAAAGAAGTATGGAATTCTGGTGCACGCCGTCAATATGCATTGGCTGTTTCAGCAATGTCAGGTTCATTGGGTGTGGTATTACGTCCATGTCTGTTGGTGATTTTAATTTCGATGCTTGATAGCCGCCATGTCACTTCTGATGAATTATTTGATCACGGTATCTATGTATTCTGGTTAACTGCATTTATTTTCCTCGGGGTGTCATTGTTCCTTGCAGAGAATAAATTCCGCATTAACTCACCAAAAGTTGCAGTTCCAGGTATGTTGCGCGCATTTTTACCTGTGATCCCATATATTTTGATTGTTGCAGTTGTGATCGGCTTCTATAAGTTCGGTTTAGACACGCAAATGGATGAGTTTACTGCACCTGTTATTCTTCCAATCATGCTGTTGGCATTTATTTTGTTTGATAAATTATTTGGCAATAAATTACCAATTCCGGAAAATCCAAATAAAGCACTTGCACTGGAACATGAAAAGAATTCAGAGTACTTACGTGAGCATGGAGATACCGCAGAAACTAAGCGTGGTTTCCGCAGTGCGATTCGTTTTGCGACCTCTGAGAGTGTAGGACATATTGGTGCACTGATTATCCTGATGGCATTGTCTGCAAGTGTGGGTGGTTTGATTGAGCGTAGCGAAATCGTGACCATGGTTCCAACGCATCTGGGCAGTATCTTGGTAACGCTTGGCTTTATGGCGTTATTGCTTGCAATGATCGGGATGACAACAGATCCATTCGGTGCGGTGATTCTTGTTGCTGCAACGATTGCGCCAGTTGCATTTGATAATGGTATCCATCCAATCCACTTCTGGATGATTGTATTGGTTGCATTCGAGTTCGGTTATGTGACGCCACCAGTTGCACTGAATCATTTGCTGACGAGGCTCTCTGTGGGCGATGCTGAAGTCGCCGCCGCTGACGCTGAAGCGAAAGCAAAATATACCAGCTTCTATTATCGTTATGAGCGTTGGATCTTACCAATCGTGGTCTTGTTCTCTGCCTTAATGATCGTGACCTATGCACCTTACTTATTTAATCTATTTGATTGGTATAGTGCGAAGTAATGACCACAATTAAAAAGCGCCTTAGGGCGCTTTTTTTGATGGTATGTATTATGTGGAGAAATTACAGCTTTTAAGTGCTGATATATTTGAGCAAAAAAGTTAAAGCGAACATTTATAAATAGCTGTAGTCGATATGTCGATGATTGTGCTAAAACTTGATGACCGTGTTTAGAGTGAGTCAGACTGAAATTGTTGAATATATTCACTGGGCGTTAAACTGGTCTCTCGTTTAAACATGGCACTAAAAGCACTTGCACTGTCATAACCTAAATCTAAAGCAACATTGAAAATTGACTTATTCATTGCGAGATCAATCATTGCTTGCATCAAGCGGGCTTGGCGAACCCAATGACTAAAATGCATTTGGGTTTCTTTTTGAAAATGTCGTGTAAGGGTTTTGGGGCTGATATGCAAAAGTGCTGCGGCATGTGCTAAGCTCCAATCCTGAGCCAGATCATTTTTAATAGCAACGCAGAGTTTTTGTAGTTTAATATTTTGCGGTTCGGGCAAATTAAAAGGCAGTACATTTAGTAGAGCCACTTCATCTAAAATCAACTCAAGTAATCGCTGCTCTCGACTGTGTGGCTGAATTGGGCTTTGAATCTGCATGGCATGACGAATCAACTCTTTGAGCAGGGGAGAAATACTCACGACACGACAATGATTCACCAATTGATCACGTGCATCAGGCTCGATAAATACGCCATAGGCTTGTACATCACCACTGATGTGTAAGGCATGAAGCTGATAGGCAGGAATCCATACACCACGTCCAGGAGGTGTAACCCAAGTTCCCTCTGTGGTTTGTACTCGAATTACACCCGTAAGCGTATGAATGAGCTGAACTCGATCATGGCTGTGCCAATCTTCTACATGACCGTGACTATAGTTTTCTGTAAATGCATATACAGGATAATCTAAAAATCCATGATCGTAATTATTGCCCAACGACCTACCCCCATATTTGAATGTTTGGTTTTATTTTCAACATGACCCTGTGCCTATCATAAATAAAATGTCCTTTTCTCGATAATTTTTGTCATTTTGTCGTACAAGCCCGAAATCAATATTTTTTAACATGATTGCTTCTTTCTGTATAGGCAGAAGCTTATGTTCCAAAAAGCATATTTCTATCCCTTGTTTGCCATTTTGTTTTGGGCTGGAAATGTCATTGTGTCCAAAATGGCGAGTCATGCGATTTCACCGATAGCGATTACATTTTATCGATTGGTCTTTGCATTGGCTGTGATGAGTACTTTTGTTCTGATTCCGACATGGAAAAATCGTAAAGTCATTGCTCAATACTGGAAGCACTTGGCTTTAGGTGGCTTTCTATCAGTCTCATTATTTCAGTTTTTATCTTATCAGGCTGCTGCTACCACGACTGCAACCAATATGTCGATTGTCACAGCGCTGATTCCCTTATTGACAATTATTTTAAGTACTTGGATTTTAAAAGATCAGATGAGTTATGGTTTGGTGATCGGGGGCTTATTATCTTTTTATGGTATTTTGTACTTATTGAGTCATGGACATATTGCTCAGGTGTTTACTCAACGTATGCATCTTGGTGATGCCTTGATGCTTATTGCATCAATCGGTTATGCGCTATATGGTGTTCTGTTAAAGCGTTGGAAAATGCCGATCCCTGCTTGGCAAGCAAATTTTGTGATGTCTACTTTTGCAATCCTATATGTTTTACCTTTTTCCATTTTTTTACCTGCTTCTCAAATGCAGTTGAATCAACACACCATTCCTTTAATTTTATATGCCAGCATTTTCTCGTCTATTTTGTTGTCTTATTTATGGATTGAGGGGGTAAGGCATTTAGGACCGAATAAGAATAGTATTTTTATGAATTTATTGCCGATTTTTACTGCTTTAATTGCAGTGGCGTTGCTCGGAGAACAGCTGCAAGTTTTCCATTTGGTTGGTGGTGGTCTGACATTGTGTGGAATTTTATTGGCACAAATGATGCAAAAACCGATTCAATGGGGCAAACGAAATAAACAGTCACTCGACTCACTTTAAATGTATTTTATTGACCATAAAAAAGCCTAAACAGTGTGTTTGTTTAGGTTTTTATGAATCCACCGCTTTATTGCTTTTGAGTAGCAAGTTGTTGTTCTAATATTTTAATTTGCTCTTCTTTCAACTTAATCAATTGATCTGCATCCGCATGTTGAGAGGTGAGGTTCTGCTGTTGATCATCCAATTGTTTTTGAATGTCTTCTAACTTGGCAACTTCCTCTTTTGCCAAACTGGCATTCTCTGGGACTTTATCTTTTAAAATCGTTTCATTGACTAATTCCACATTGGCTGCAGAAGCGCTTTGCTCAGCGGGCTGTGCGGTAACTGGAGCAGTTTCTGGTACTTTTTTGGTAGGTGCAGTTTGATGAATTTGCTCATTATTTTGTGCCGTTTCAGATGAATGATTCAACCAGAAAAAACCTGCAATTAATAAAATAACCGCTATTAAGCCACCTGCAATGATCCACATTAATTTTGAATTATTTCTTTCTTCTACATACATTTTATAAGATCCAATTTATTTTGAAGAGCGAGGCTTGAATTGAATCACCCCAATTTCATCAGGTATGGCTGGCTCTTCAGGCGCATCTACATGAGTAGGGCGATTTTCAGAGTAACCACACTCGATGCATTCAATCCATTCAGCATCGCCTTGGGTGAGCATTACAATACGATCCATCGCTTCACATTTCGGACATTTTGCACCAGCAATGAAACGACGTTTAATATTCATACACCCACCACACTTTAAACAATTTTGACCGTTAGTTTAAGCGTTTTTTTAGCTATTCGTCCAACCTTGATGACGCAATAATGCATCTATTTTTGGCTCACGACCACGGAAATTGATAAATGCGTCAAGTGCTGTATCTTTTCCGCCAACTGCAAGAATTGCCTTACGAAATTCTTGACCAGTCTGGGTGTTAAAAACACCTTCATTTTCAAAACGGTCAAAAGCATCACTGGCTAAAACTTCAGCCCATTTGTAGGAATAATAGCCTGCAGCATAACCTCCTGCAAAAATATGACTGAACCCATTTTGGAAACGGTTATAAGGTGCAGTCGCTAACACTGCATATTTATGTCGAATATCATCTAAAGTCGCTTGGATCTGTTCTGCATTCAGTGCAGGAGTGAGCTTGTGAATGGTTAAGTCAAATAAAGCAAATTCGATTTGACGTAACGTTTGCATACCTGATTGGAAGAAACGTGCATCCAACAATGCTTTAAGCAGGTGATCGGGCAGTGTATCTTTAGATTCGATATGTTCACTGATTAAAGCTAAACTTTCACGGTCCCAAGTCCAAAACTCCATAAATTGACTTGGTAATTCAACTGCATCCCAAGCCACACCGTGTGTTCCTGCAACTGCGATATTATCCACTTCGGTTAACATGTGATGTAAGCCATGACCAAACTCATGGAATAAGGTATTCACTTCATCATGTGTTAATAACGCAGGTTGATTACCTACAGGAGGGGTGAAATTTCCAACCATATAGCAAATTGGTTTTTGTAAACCTGTTTCGGTTTGCATACGTGACCGGAAGCCACTCATCCATGCACCACCACGTTTACCATTGCGGGCATAAAGGTCAAAATAGAATCCACCTATTACAGTCCCTTGATCTTCTAGCTCATAGTAGTGTGCATCTTTATGCCAAAGTGGAGCTTCACGCTCAATCACTTGGATACCATACAAGCGTTTTACAATATTGAATAAGCCTTGAATGACTTTAGGTGCAGGAAAGTAAGGTTTTAAATCTTCTTGAGAAAGATTGAACTGTTGAACTTTAAGTTTCTCAGAATAATAGGTACTGTCCCAGGCTTTCAGTTCATCGATACCATCTTGTTGGGCGATGGCTTTGAGTTCATCAACTTCTTTTAATGCTGGAGTGCGCGCATGTTCTGCTAAATCCACAAGAAATTGATCTACAGTGGCAACATCGGGTGCCATTTTTGATGCAAGTGAATATTCAGCATAATTGTCAAAACCTAAAAGCTTTGCCATTTCCTGACGTAAGCTCAGGATTTCAACCATGACCGGCGCATTGTCAAACTGTGTGTCAATTGCTTGATCAGATGCACGTGTTACGTAGGCATGGTAAAGCTCTTCACGTAAAGCCCGATCATCAGCATAGGTCATGATCGCCAAATAGGATGGAATATCTAAAGTAGCAACAGGTTGGTCTAACTCACGTTGCTGTCCATATTGTTTGAGCAATTCGATGCTACTTTGCGGTAAACCTTTTAACTGTTCTGTCGTTAAAACTTTACTATATGCTTGGGTCGAGTCTAAAACATGATTTGAAAAGTCTGACGAGAGTTGTGATAGACGTGCTGAAATTTCAGCATAGCGTTTTTTGGCTTGACCTTCTAAAGCGACACCTGAAAGCTTAAAGTCTCGAAGCGCGAGTTTAATTGCACTCTGTTGAGCTGCTGATAAGTCAGCAAAAATTGAGTTGTCATAGACATTTTGATAAGTCTGGAACAAAGCAACATGTTGACCAAGCTGAGTGTAGTATTCGCTGAGGCTTGGTAATAAGGCTTGATACACTTCGCGTGTTTCGGCATTGTTCATGACCGCATTGAGGTGTGACAAAATTCCCCAAGATTCACTCATATTGTTTTCAAGTGTATCTACCGTTTCAATCACGGTAAGTTGTTGCTGAATCGTTTCAGGAACTTTAGTCAATTCATTTAAAAAGTTTTGACCATTTTGAATGGCTTGTTCAATATTGTGTTGAAGTTGATCTAGGGTGATTTGATCAAATTGGGGGACAGGCAAAGTTGCCTTTTTTAATGTCATATGCTTTATGCCATATCAATTCTAAAGTTATAGATAGATGTAGGGCTTTTAAGTGGCAAAATCAAGGTATAACAATAAAATTAACACAGTGCTTAGTCTAACTGTTTGGTTTTGATATTGTATTCAAAAGGTATAGAAAACGGTCCAGCATCGAAACTAATGCCTAAGATATCCTTGTTCAGATAAAAACCATCTGCTTTTTTTAGATCAATGATCTTTCGATCTTCTGCATAGTCTCGATATAGATATTGCAGATCTGCGCTGTCACAATTCTCAGCGATTGCTGATTTTTGTTGCTCAATACATGGATCAAGTTGTTTGGCAATTTCGCTTGAAATTTGGCTTGCGGACAATTGATGTTTTTTGAGTATTTGTGGCAAAGTCACGAATTGTTTCTTTTTTAAATCGATCACATAGTATTTTTCACGATAATAACTTCGACCACCTTCAATTTCTAAATGGATATGAATACTTAAATAATCGTGATTTTGATAAACCTGCTCTGAACTAAAATCAATTCGAGACGTTTCATCTGCTAAAAGTTCTTGCTGGATCTTTTGATTGATTTTTTCAAAGCCATTGCCTTGGATAAAAGGGATGTCTCCTGAAAAGTTTGTATATTTTTGAGGAATAGTTTGAGTTTTAAAAGTGATTTTATCAGCAGAAGCTACACAGCTGAGTAACAGTGTTGCAAGTGACATGGTGGTTTTAATTTTCATAACTTTGCTTCTTGGGCTATTCTTATTTAATAATTATAGAGTAAACGCATATTGGACATTTCAATTTTAACGAATGGAATCATCCGTGACTAAATACTTTAATGTGAGTAATTAAAGAGCCTAATGGTGACTCAACGACAATAAGTTGAGTCGGAATTTCTTGCTGATCCTTAAATTTGTTATAGAAATCTTCTGAAATGCAGAGATTTAGAAATTCATTAGAATGATCATTGATACCCAATTGATAATTACACGTGAAAAAATTACGGCGATTTGATTTATAAATGGTATGTGTTTGAACATTTATCAGTTTCTGTTCTCCCAAAAGTGAGGTATATGCTATAGGAACAATTCCAGAAACTTGGCAATCAATAAAAAAGAAAATAAGTAGGGGTAACCATAATAAATTAAAAGCTTTTTCTGGATCATAAATTATATTTAAAGGATCAATTTGTTTGATATTTTTTCTAAAAACATAAATTAAAATTGTAGCAATTATCGTGAGTACTGCACAAAGCACCAATAATGCAATATCTAACTTAGGGTTAAGTAAAAAGCTTGCATTTGATTTAACCCAGATCGCACTGACGAGCATATAAATATAGATCAAACAAACAATAGATTTTATATTTTTATTTTGCATGTTTTGAATGATAAAGTGACTCAATTAATCAAAAGAAGCCTTACAAAGTAAGGCTTCCTAAAAAATTATTCATCTTTTGCTTTCGCATTCGACTTTTTCTTTTTTACCTTTTTCTTCACTTTATCTTTAGTCTTTGCTTCAGACTTTGTTGAAGTACTTTTTCCAGATTTTTTACTGTAAGAGCTGGGTTTTCCTTTGGCTTTTTTCTTTCGAATGGGGCGTTCTCCATCTTCACTGACATTTGAACGATCAGATTCAGATTTAGCCTTGTTAGGACGCTCAGAGAAAACTTCTTCTTTTGCTGTTGGTTTGGCAACACGTGGAGCACGACTGCGAATCGCACGACCTGCATGAGACAGTTGTTGCAACAACTCAAAATCAATCTTGCGCTCATCCAGATTGACGCCAGCAACCTTAATCTTCACTTCATCACCTAGACCAAAAACTTGTCCACGATTTTGTCCAATTAAAGTTTGGCTCATTTGATCGTAAACAAAATAATCATCGCCTAACTGACTCACATGCACCATACCATCGACATACAAGTCTTTTAAGGTGATGAATAATCCAAACTCAGCCGTTGCACTGATTACACCGACAAACTCTTCACCTAAATGTTGTTGCATATAGTGGCATTTCAACCATGAGGTGACAGAACGAGAAGCTTCATCTGCACGACGTTCAGTTGCAGAGAAATGTTCACCTGCATCTTCTAACGCCGCACCTGAAAGTGGATACTTTTTGTTGGTTAAACTGGCTTTAATCGCACGATGTAAGAGCAGGTCAGGGTAGCGACGAATTGGTGAGGTAAAATGAGTATATGCTTCATAAGCCAAACCATAGTGACCTACATTTTTTGGTCCATAATAAGCTTGCATCATTGAACGTAACAACACTGCATGGATACTTGGCGCATCAATACGATCTTTGGTCGCTTCAATAACAGCTTGATAGTCCGCCTGTGTCGGCTGATCAGGGAATTTAAGACCAAGTAATTTGACAAAGTCTTTGACTTTTTGAATGCGTGAAAACTCTGGTGCTTCATGCACACGGTACAGCATAGGGACTTCATTTTTTAAACAATATTCTGCTGCTGCAACGTTGGCGAGCAACATACATTCTTCAATCAATTTATGTGCAACATTTCGAGTGCGCGGTAAAATCTCTTTAATTCCACCTAATTCATCAAAGGTCATATACGTTTCAACGGTTTCAAATTCCATTGCATGACGCTGTGCACGTAAACCTTTTAATGTTTCATATAATTGGTAAAGTGTATTGACAGATTTACGCACATCACGATCTTCAGGAATCGCATTGCTGTCGCCATCTAAGTATTGTGCAACTTGAGTGTATGTCAATCTTGCTTTTGAATGCATCACCGATGGGTAGAATTCAAATTTAGTTACCCGACCTGCACGGCTGAGATTTAAATCACAGACCATACATAAACGGTCAACATGTGGATTTAAAGAACATAATCCATTTGATAACGCTTCAGGCAACATGGGCAATACATAGTGAGGGAAATACACGGATGTACCGCGCTCTTGTGCTTCATCATCTAAAGGTTGACCGATTCGCACATAATGGCTGACATCGGCAATAGCCACAACTACACGATAACCACCACCTGCACGCTTTTCAGCATAAACAGCATCATCAAAATCGCGAGCATCTTCACCATCAATGGTGACTAAAGGTAAATCACGTAAATCTATACGTCCTTGTCGATCTTTTGCTGAAGGTTCTTTATAAGCCTCAGCCTCTTTGATGACTTCTTCTGGGAATTCATAAGGTAAACCATATTCTAAAATGGTTTGAGGGATGATAATTTCAGTATCTGCTTTATCCGCCATGGACTGAATCACATGACCTGTCGCAAATTCGTCCCGAGTAGGATAGTCATCAATTTCTACACGTAAAGCATCACCCACTTTGGCTTTGGCATGCTCAATGAGTTCTTTTTCTAAGGTAATAGGTTGATGTGCATTAGGATTGGCAGGTTGTATAAAGTACTCACCATCAAATTCTGCAACTTTACCAATCAATTGCTTCACTCGGCGTTGAGTCACTTCGGTGATATATCCCCACGCTTTCCCTTTACGGTCGACAGAGGTTTGCTGAACTTTTACACGATCGCCATGAAAGACTTGGCGTAATTCACGCTCAGGTAGCAAGTATTCATCTTTTTTACCATCCAGACTGGCAACCCCTAAGCCTTTTGCATTGACATAAACTGTGGCATCAAGGGTCGGTTGATCTGCCATGAGTTGATACTTAAAACCATCTTTCATCAACTGACCATCACGTACCATTGCACTTAAACGATGGCTTAAAGCATCTATACTTTTCTGATCGACAATTTCAAACAGTTCTACAAGATCGGCATGTGACAATGCTTCTTGTTTTTGCTCAATGATTTCTAAGATCAGTGTACGACTTGGAATGGGATTGTCGTAACGCTCAGCTTCAGCTTTGGCTTCAGGATCGACCCAATTTTTCATGATGTATTTGGTTTCTAGTCAGAAGATAGGATTAGCATAAGACATACCGTGCAATACTGCACGTAATTGATTGCAATATTGTGTTTTTAATTTGGTTTTTTTAGAAATTGGGCATGTTTTTTAAGATGATGAATATTTTGCAGCATAAAAAAACAACAAAATGATGAAAAACGCTTAAAAAGTATTTAATTGAGTAAATTTCTCTATTTTTTTTAATATCATCACTTGCCGAATCGGGTTTAACTTTGTATTATGGCGGCTCGTTACGGTGAGATGGGTGAGTGGCTGAAACCACATCCCTGCTAAGGATGCATACGGGTAACTGTATCGAGGGTTCGAATCCCTCTCTCACCGCCAACGATTACTTATGACGCGCTCATAGCTCAGCTGGATAGAGCACTTGGCTACGAACTAAGGGGTCGGGAGTTCGAATCTCTCTGAGCGCACCAATAAGTTAATCAACAAGTAACGAATGCCTTTAGGCAACACAAGTATTGCGCTCATAGCTCAGCTGGATAGAGCACTTGGCTACGAACTAAGGGGTCGGGAGTTCGAATCTCTCTGAGCGCACCAACTTGAACATCTTCGGATGGTAAATCAACCGCTTCATTGCGGTTTTTTTGTGTCTGGAGTTTAGATAATAATCATAAATTGAATAATAAAATGTACAAAGTGAATGATTAAAGTGGCGGTTAATACTATGGTCAAAAACAGAGTTATCTTTTTATATCTGAGGGCAATGTGTTTGAAAACAGCCCATAAAATAAAAATTAAAAGAAAGTAACCAATACCTGTATAAATTATTGAACTTAGTAAATGCTTTTTAGCTTTTAGAATGTTAGCTTGACTGTTTGGCATTTCTTCTAAGTAAGGTAAAGTTTGTTGCTCATTTTTATCATTTGTAAAGTGAATGTCTTTTAATATGTAATGGTAGAAGAAAATAGGCTGATCTTTTGGGTCATAACTGACATAAAAGTTAAAACTGTTTGGGGTGTATACGTCTTCTTTTACTTTTGTACAAAATGTTGAGATGTAATCTGCGCATGGTTCCTCAATAATGGTGTTTGAATTTAGAGTAATTACTAAAGAAGCGGTATTATTACGATAGTTAACGATATTATAGTTTAGGTCATTTCCAACATCGATATGGATGACCTTCCATTTTAAATTTTGTAATGCAATAATATTCCTAAGATTTTGATAAAAAAATTGATGGTTGTTAGTAATTATAGTGAATAAAAATACAGAGAAGGCAAGCGTAGTTCCAATCTTTCCCAAAAAATTTTGATTATCTTTAAGCATAGTCGTTATTTGATCAGTTTAAATTGATAAGAGTGAGTTCTATAGTAAATTGCTCAGGCAAAATTGATGTTAATTTGAGTCTTTGAATATCTTAATTCTCTTCACTATTTTTCGGAAAATAAAATAGCTAAATGCAATAAACCCAATAACAATGCCAGTTATCTCAAAATAGGAAAAAGTTTTAATGTTAAAAAGCATAAAAATGCTACTTAAACATAGACTAAGCCACAAAAAAAAGAAAAATAGGATTTCATTCACCAAGAATACTTGAAAGAGCCATTTGCGTAATTGCCTATTTTTGATTCGAGTGAGAAATAAGAACCGATGTTTATAATTCAATGGGATGTCTGATGATATTTCCTCTTTGGATAAGAGTATTTGATAAAAATGTGCTTCATCAAAAGATTTGTTTAATTTATTTTCAATAGAATTATTTAATTTTACGTTTCTATTTAACCATATATCCACTTCAACACAAGGCAGTAAAGACTCACCAAAACCGTCTATATCTGAATATCGATGTTGTGGTGTTTTTAGCTTAAAAGATTTTGGAAGCCAATATTTCGATGGTGATGGGCTTGTGGGATCACGATGTTTTTCTTCGATGAAATTGATCATATCCAGCATTTCATTTTTAGGCTCTATGCTAAACGGATCAATCATCATTCCCATAATATCAGTCACGTTAAGTTCGACTGAGAATGTTGGAGTGCGTTGTAAATATCGTAAAAATGCTTGAGCTAAAATTTCGACTTTTTCGTCATTATAGAGTGCTGACCATATATTGAGTCTAGATTTAAATGTTTCACAACTTTTTAAGATTGTTGCACGAAAGACATAGTAGGTTAAGCCTTCTTCATCTTGAAGAGGTTGAATGTCTTCAGCTTTAAATAAAGCTAACCAAAATAATGGAATCGAGTATTTAACTTCTTGATAGGTTTCATTTTCATCCATTTCACCCGTGATTCTATCGAGATCGGATGAAATCCAAAGTGTTGAATAATGTCCCATTTTTTACATTTTTATTTAAGTATTAATTTATGATTATACTCAGAAAATTGTGTGCTAATCCAAAATAATTTATGAATTTATACGCGTCTATTCTTGTCGCGAAGCAAGTTGTCTAAGCCCAATTTTCGAGCTAAAAACTTTAAAATGACAACCAGAATATTGGCTTTGAAGGGATCACATGACAGCATATACAGACGGATACTATATCTATGAGCATGTGGATTTCATTTGCCATTTTAATTTACAGCAATGTGATGGCTGTAATCGAACCTTGACAGGCTTTGTCTATGAACTGCAAATTCAAAGCTTGGACAATGAGTCTGTGATTTTTTGTACAGCATGTATGGAGCAATTGGAGTTGGTGAACGTGGATTAATCACTTCGAATCTTGTGCTTTATTGTTCTGATTGTCCCCCCGATATTCTCTATAAAAAATCAACGACGGACCATTATATTTATCGAAAAGCTTATCTGATAATCATATTTATTTAGAAAAAAATATCGCTGTAAGATGGTTCAAAATCATTTTTTCTGCTTTAGCACATTGCATAAAATAATTATTCTGGACGATTTCTTTGAATTGGCAATATATCTACAGTGTGATGCCTCAGTTTGTTTCGGCAACGCTGACGACACTTAAAATCTCAATCATCAGCATTATTCTTGCCATCTTGGTGGGTTTAATATGCAGTATTTTGATGACTTATCGAGTACGTGTATTCGACAAAATAGCCAAAGTCTATATTGAGCTATCTCGCAATACCCCCTTATTAATTCAGCTTTTTTTCCTTTATTACGGTTTACCCAAATTAGGAATCAAAATCGATGGATTTACCTGTGGTGTGATCGGTTTGACCTTCTTAGGTGGAAGCTATATGGCGGAAGCGTTTCGGGCAGGATTGCAATCAGTTGCCCAAGGGCAAATTGATTCAGGTGAAAGTATTGGTCTGAATCGAGTGCAAGTCTTTCAATATGTTGTTTTCCCCCAAGCCCTATCCGTTTCGATTCCTGCAATTGGGGCAAACTGTTTATTTCTGATTAAAGAAAGTTCAGTCGTCAGTGCAATCGCCGTGGTTGAATTACTATTTGTCACCAAAGACTTGATTGGTATGGACTATAAGACCACAGAAGCATTGTTTCTGCTGATCCTGTCCTATCTGATTATTTTATTGCCTGTCTCTATTCTTACCAGTTATCTGGAATACCGTAGTCGGAGGGCAAGCCATGGAGTTTGATTATCTCTTTCAAACAAGCCACCTTGTTCGGTTGTTTGAAGGGCTATGGGTTACTGCCAAAATCGCCTTCATTTCTGTATTTTTCTCGGCAATTTTTGGCACTGTTTTGGGGGTGATCATGACCTCAAAAAATATTCTGATTAAAGCAATTTGTCGTCTGTACTTAGAGGCGATACGCATCATCCCGATTCTGGTTTTACTGTTTGTTTTCTACTTTGGTTTTGCAACATGGTTTAACTGGCAATGGTCAGCAGTGTTGGTTTGCATTGTTGTTTTTGTTTTGTGGGGAACTGCGGAAATGGGTGATTTGGTCCGAGCGGCAATCACCTCTATTGATCAGCATCAAAAGGATGCTGCCTATGCACTGGGTTTGAGCCCAATACAAACTTTGAGTTTTGTGATTTTTCCATTGAGCCTTAAACGTGTTACGCCTGGTGCAATCAATTTGTTTACCCGTATGATCAAAACCAGCTCCTTGGCTGTCCTGATCGGGGTGGTGGAAGTGATCAAAGTTGGACAACAAATTATTGAAAACTCGCTGTTGGTTGTACCCAATGCCTCGCTGTGGATCTATGGTTTGATCTTCTTTTTATATTTCCTGATTTGCTATCCCTTATCTCGTTTGGCAACACATTTAGAAAAAGTTTGGGAGTCACGATGACTTTGTTATCTATACAACAATTACAGAAATCATTTGCAGAAAGTCATATTTTACAAGGCATAGATTTGGACGTAAAACAAGGTGAAGTTGTGGTGGTTCTGGGTCCCTCTGGATGCGGAAAAAGCACTTTGTTGCGCTGTATTAATGGCTTGGAAAAGATCCAAGGCGGTCAGATCTATTTAGAGGGTTCGGGGGTGTTAGGGCTGGATTTACCATGGGTTGATGTACGTCAAAAAATTGGTATGGTGTTTCAAAACTACGAACTTTTTGGACATATGAATGTGATTGATAACATTCTGTTAGGACCCTTAAAAGTTCAGAAACGTCTTCGCATAGAAGCAGAAAAGGTTGCGGATGAATTATTAAAGCGGGTCGGATTATATGATCGCAAGCAAGATTATCCACGACAACTTTCGGGTGGTCAAAAACAACGTATAGCAATAGTGCGCTCTTTAGTCATGCAACCCCAAGTGATTTTACTGGATGAGATTACAGCGGCTTTAGATCCAGAAATGGTGCGAGAGGTTTTAGATGTGGTGCTGAAACTTGCCCATGAGGGAATGACCATGTTGATCGTGACACATGAAATGTCGTTTGCTCGAAAAGTCGCAGATCGTATTATCTTCATGGACAAAGGTAAAATTATAGAACAAGCCACACCTGAACAGTTTTTTCAGCAGCCACAAACTGAACGTGCGAAAGCATTTTTAAATATGTTGAATTATTAGCAAATCGATTTAGAAATAATAACGAGGAAGTATGGCTTTATTTTATTTAACACGATCTCCGAAATCTTTAAAAATTTCTACGGCTGTTCGAACATTGGGTATCGCACTATGTATGGGAGTAATGACTGCTTGTAGTCCCTCATCAGAATCACAGCAATCGATCACGCAGGATCAACAAAAGGATCAATCTTTAGAAAAGATCAAGCAGAAAGGAATTTTTCGAGTTGCCGTTTTTGCAGATAATCCACCATTTGGTTATGTGGACAGTGCGGGTAAACCACAAGGTTTTGATATCGCTTTAGCAAAAAGAGTGACCAAAGATCTGCTTGGGGATGAAAATAAAATTGAACTTGTGGTGACTGAGGCTGCAAACCGTGTGGAATTTTTAAAATCAGGTAAAGTGGATGCCGTATTTGCGAGTTTTTCAGTCACACCTGAGCGTAAACAAGTGGTCGATTTTGCTCAGCCTTATTTAAAAGCAGCTTTGGGTATCGTATCGCCTAAAGCTAAGCTGATTACAGATATTCAGCAGCTTGAAGGTAAAACCTTGATCGTCAATAAAGGTTCAACCTCTGATATTTATTTCAGCAAGAATTATCCAAAAATTAAATTATTGAAGTTTGAACAAAATACTGATGCATTTAATGCCCTTAAAGATGGTCGTGGTGATGCTATTTCGCAAGACAGCACTTATGCCTTGGCATGGGCAGCGGAAAACCCAACATTTACTGCGGGGATTCAACAAATTGGAAACCAAGACTTTATTGCGCCAGCCGTAAAAAAAGGCGATACGCAACTTTTAGCTTGGTTGAATCATGAAATTTTAAGCTTACAAAAAACGGGCGAAATTCAGAAAATTTACGATCAAACCCTACAACCCGTTTATGGCACAACCGTAGATTCCAAAGTCTTTTTGGATGTCACACCGAAATTATAGTTGAACGAAACATCACAATAACGATCGCTTAAATATCAAAATAGAACAGAGGATAATGAAATGAATATATCACTTAAACAGTTCACTCATTTACTGGCGGCATCAGTATTGAGCTTGGGTTTGGTGGCGTGTAATAAAAATACCGCAAGCACTGAAAAAACGGCTGAACTTGAGCAAACAGCGACAAACAGTATTGAACAGATTAAGAAAAATGGGGTGGTTCGTATAGGTGTATTTAGTGATAAACCACCTTTTGGTTATCTCGATGCACAAGGTAAAAATCAAGGCTTCGATGTGGAAATTGCCAAGCATGTTGCCAAAGACTTATTGGGTGATGAAAATAAAGTTCAGTTTGTTTTAACAGAGGCAGCCAATCGTGTTGAATATTTAAAAGCCAATAAAGTGGATATTATTTTTGCCAATTTCACTGTGACACCTGAGCGTCAGGAAGTGGTCGATTTTGCTAAACCTTATTTAAAGGTTTCTTTGGGAGTGGTCTCACCTAAAGCCAAGCCGATTACAGATCTGGTTCAATTAAAAGGGCAAACCTTGTTGGTCAATAAAGGTACTACAGCAGATTCATTTTTCTCTAAATCCCATCCTGAAATTAAATTACAGAAATATGAACAAAATACAGAAACTTTTGACGCGTTGAAAGATGGTCGAGGCGTTGCACTGGCTCATGATAATTTATTGGTTTTGGCTTGGGCAAAAGAGAACCCAAATTATACAGTAGGTATTACCAGCTTAGGTCAGCATGATTTAATTGCACCTGCAGTGAAAAAGGGCGACAAAGCACTTTTAGATTGGTTAAATCAAGACCTCGAAAAATTATCTAAAGCAGGTGTAATCCAACAAGCCTATGAGAAAACACTCAAACCTGTCTATGGCGATAGCATCAATCCAAAAGATTTGCTGGTGGAGTAATGCCATCATCAGGTTCTACGACTGAAAAAGCTTAGCACATTGAGTACAAGGGAAGCATTTTGCAACTAAGAGATTTTTTTGACCAAAGTATCTTGTGCAAGAATCTGCTTTCCTTGTTTTGTCATGGGTTGCATAAGTGCTAACTCGTCTCCAGTATGTTGATCTATCAAAATAGAGTGGGGTTGATTGTGATCAAATAAAAATTGTTCGCCCCATTGTCTGAATGCAACCACAATTGGAAATAAGGCAATGCCTTGTTCTGTTAATGCATATTCTAAATAAGCAGAGCCATCTGAAGCAGGTTGAGTTTTAAGAATTTGCGCATCAACTAATTTTGCCAAACGATCGGACAAAATGTTTTTGGCAACATTTAAATTTTTTTGAAAATCGCTAAAACGCTTAAGACCATCAAAAGCATCTCTAATAATCAGTAAGACCCAACGATCTCCAATCAACTGTACTGAACGAGCCACAGGGCAGGCTTGGTATTTTTCTTGATTCATTTTATTTACACGTCATCAAAACTAAGACTATAAAACCAGTTGCAATTTAAAACAAGTTTAAGTATTTTTAATCTGGTTGCAAATTAAAACTAGGTTAATATGAAATGAAAAATAAGACGATCCAAGCGCAACAAATAAAAGCCCATCAAGAAAATTTCTCAACACTGTCACAGGCTTTGGTGATTTTATTGGCATGTGCTGCTGGATTGAGTGTGGCAAATGTTTATTATGCCCAGCCTTTACTGGATTTGTTTGCTCAAGATTTTAAATTGTCTTATTCATGGGCAGGTCTCATTGTTTCATTGACTCAAATAGGCTCAATCATTGCACTGATTTTTATTGTGCCTTTAGGTGATTTACTACAACCAAAGCGATTGATATTGTTGCAAATACTGAGCTTGTGTGTGTCACTGATTTTATTGATTGTTTCAAAGCATATTGTTGCTCTATTTGCGAGTATTTTGTTTGTGGGAATGCTGGGAACAGCAATGACTCAAGGGTTAATTGTATATGCCTCAGTATTAGCACCTGCTGAAGCACGTGGAAAAGTAGTGGGTACGGTTCAAGCTGGCGTGTTGTTGGGCATACTGTTATCTAGAGTTGTGGCTGGAACTTTAGCCGACTGGTTCGGGTGGCAAGGAACCTATGTATTTTCACTCATCTGTATGAGCATGACCTGTATGCTGTTATGGAAATTTCTACCGATGACTTTTCAAGGTATTGCATCATCTAAAAAGCCCAGTTACTTACAGATTATATTTTCAGTATTTGAACAACTATATCGTCATCTTGTTTTACAAATTCGTGGTCTATTGGCTTTGATTATTTTTATCAATTTAAATCTTTTTTGGAATGCTTTAGTGTTTCCTTTATCTATCCCGCCGTTTGAATATTCACATCGTTTAATCGGCTGGTTGGGTGTGATTGGTGCGATCGGTGCAGCAATGGCGATTCGTGTAGGCGTATTGGCAGACCGCGGTTACGCACAACAGGTCACCCAATTTGCATTTTTACTCATGATCATTTCGTGGTGGGTGTTGAGCAGTTTGTATTTTTCAATTTGGATATTTATTTTGGGTATTGTCTTGTTGGATGTTGCCATTCAAGTAGTACATGTGGTTAACCAAAGTTTAATCTTTCAAGCAGATATTCAGTTACATGGGCGCTTGGTGGGGGCATATATGTTGTTTTATGCATTGGGCAGTTCTATCGGTTCAATCTTAGCAACAACTTTATATAGTTCTTGGGGATGGTCAGCTGTGTGTTTGGCTGGAGGAATATTGAGTCTAATCGGATATTTATTTTGGTATTTGACCCGAAGGATCGTTATTGAATGGCAAAAAAGTATGCTTCGGTCGATTGCTAAAGCTTAAAGCGACTGCTTTTTAGCTACTTAGAAAGCAATAGCCCAAATACTAGACACTTAGATCATAACGGGATAAATAGGACTTAACAAAAAACTGAAAAGGCGTATAATGCGTCCCATCAAGACGTCGCGCTCATAGCTCAGCTGGATAGAGCACTTGGCTACGAACTAAGGGGTCGGGAGTTCGAATCTCTCTGAGCGCACCAACTTGATAAAATATTGAAAAAACCGCTTCTTTGCGGTTTTTTTGTGCCTAAAAAATGTCACGCTCAATTTAAAATGCTATATCTTGTATATTGCTTAAAAACTCATACAGTAAAATATAATTCCTCTTGCTCAATAAAATCAATGTGATGAATCTATTATTGAATGATCTAAAGCTTTCATTGCTACGCTTTACAACTAAAGTTTAAATAATTTGCGTAGACGATATCTTACTTTGCTTACTCATTTTTTGTTTAACCACATTCTTGCGCTGCAAATAAAGCAGTGCTTTGTTTTGCTCTTATCCATGCTCAACATGGTGACATCCATGTCGCTTCGCAATAGAAAAGCCAGCGATGATTCAAACTTACAAAATAAATGAATCATAAAAGCTTCTAACAGTTTGTATAGAAACCATAAAGTTCATTGGATATGAATTATTTAAATCAAATCACGGGTATGAATAATCAGGTGGTTTGACTATATTCAGCTAAATAAAACATGCTTATTCTTTCACTTAGGGAATGGTTTCTCTAGGAAATATTGTTTAGTAAATTTAAATAGTTTGGTTTTTTAAGGCTTTTTTACTTAAAAATGGCATACTGATTAAGAGAATAAAAAATAAGGTTAATCATTAGTATGAACAAATACTTAGCTTTCTTTAGCATGATTGTAATTACTCAAATGATGGGATGCACAGCTATTTTATGGAATAACAATAGTGGTGGTCTTTACGAACTCAAAACGGGAAAGTATTTTCAACGCTTACAGAGACGGAAATTATTGACCAAGATCAAATTGTTGGTTTTGCATATTTAAAAGAAGAAGCTGTTTCAAAAAACAGCCATGATTTAAAAAATACAGATACTTCTATAATCGTCGTTGGACAAAAATATGCTTATAAGATTGGTTCTATTGAAAGTAAGAGTATTCTTGAAGCCATTCAATCTGATTTAGATCCCAAATATTGGCGGGTTAGACCTGCTTCTTCGAGTGAAAATCATTTTAAGTTGTTTTTATTGGGGGCAAATAAATTTCAAAAAAAAGCAAAAGGAGCTACTTTTAGTGGCAGTATTGAATTGTATTATGCTAAAGAAGATTTAACTGAAAATGAAAGATATAAATTAGTTCTACTTAGGTTAGCACAGTACGGATATGGTCAAGAATACTCTGCATTTTATCGAAAAAAAATTACATTGGCGGGGAGTATTATGGGTTTAAATACTGAAATTAAAAATATGAAATTTCAAAATTTTAGTCAAAATTATGCAATTAGTGTCTATGCAGATCGCAAAATCAAATATGCAGTTCATCCCAAAGTTTTTTTAACAAAAGCCGCATTAACACCATTTACGTTAGCTGGTGATCTTATCGTTGTTCCATTATATTTTTTATTTAATATCGGAAATTAGATCAATGGTTTGCTCGATTAATTGAGCTTATAACAATTCAGTCACTATAACTTCACTTTCTGAGCAAAAATAGCATTTGCCCCCAGTGCAGGTAACATTTCATGATAGGGTAAGCTACGTGCTGCTTTGAGTAAAAATGGTGCTTTTTCATCGATTTTGATGGTTGTGGTCATCTTTAATAAAGTGTCATTGCCTTGAGGTAAGAACTGAATTTGACCTTTGAGATAGCGCAAATCTCCTCCATTGGCGTAGAAGTTATTTTCAGTCGCTTTGGGGTAGCTAAAATGCATCTTAAAATCAAAAGGAATACTGATCACACCTAAACCTACACTGACTTTAAATTCCGCATCTTGACCCTGTTGAGTACTAGGTGTTGTTTTAATATTTTTGATTTGTCTTGGAAAAATTTCTTTATAAGACATCGGTTGAGTCCAACGCTGTAACTGTTGTGGTGTTGCATTGATATATTGGTAAGTGGTGCTAAAGCGAAGAACTTCACGACCATGCGTATAAGGAACTGTGACAGGATTTAATATCAGGCTCACAGGTTGTTGAGCATTGGCACTCACTTGAACAATTTTATTGATTTGAGCTGTGCTCAATTGAGGACTAGGCAGTTGACCTGCGTTTAATGCGGTTATCTTTTTCGTTGAAAACTTATTTTTTAATGCTTCCAATACAAATGCACTTGAACCATTCGGAATGGCAAGTTTGACTTCAGGAAATGCATTTAAAATCTTCTTAAATAAAAATCCTTGCGGCTGATTTAAATCTCCCCACTGCGTTAGGGTAATTAAGGTTTTATTCTCACCTAAACTAAACCATTCAAATTTTCCTGCTGCATAAGGAATAGGACCATCAATCACCAGTGTTGAAACACTGTTTGCTCCAATTTGATGTTGCAAGATAACATCTTCGTTAAAATTTAAAACAGGGATCGGTGTAGGGATCGAAATACGATATTTCAGTTGACTGACTTGACCTACGGATTCTATTACTTTTGCTGATTTTAAAGTGGGAAATAATCCGACATATTGGCTGTAATTGCTTAACGTTTTTGCAACTTCTTGACTGCTTACAGGGACAACGATTGCCGCTGTAGAAAAATGAGCAATCGGTTGTGAATTTTTGGTCAAGGTTGGTAACGCTGTTTTAATGGCAGGATGGGGATAAATTAAAATATTATCTTGTGCAATTGCAGCAATTTGTTGTGCATTTTGGTCAAAAGGTTTTAATGCACTTGGAATGTTTTCTGTCCATGCTACTAATTTTGCAACACTATTTTGGTTTATTCCAAGCAAAATAATCAAACTGATATTCACATAAACATGTTTCATTGCGGTTCCTTTGCAAACTTTATTTTTGGTGATCTTCATTCAATTTAGACGATCTTTGTCTTATGGTTATTAAAAAGGGTTTGACTGAAAAAAGTAGAACAGTTGTGTAAAACGTGATGAAAATCGGTCTATCAGGCTCTAATCTGGTGTAATATCTTGGCATCCTAAAATATTTATATTGAAGCAACTATGTCAGACACTCAGCCTGCATTATCTGCACGTTATTATCTTAATCTAGAAGAATCTCAAGATGGTTTTAAACTGGCGACATTTGGAAAAAAACAAATCAGCCAATTGCTTACTCCTTTGGTCAGTATTGGGATCATTGTATGGGGTATTTATCTTGGTTTGGATGGTGTGGGAAAATATTACGTTTGCTTGGGTGCTTTTTTCTTAATTTTACAGATGTTGATGCGCTATTGGTTTTTACCGATGATGTTTAAACGCCAGTTTGTAAAGTACCAATTTGGTAAGAGTGAGCAAGGCATTGAGCTGTTCCAAGATTATATGGAATTATTCAGTAGTGGACGACCGAAACAAGTGCATCATTATTCAGATGTACAGAAATTTGCAGAAGGCAAACTCACTTATATGATTGAATTAAAAAATCGTACTGTGGTGATTGTACCAAAACGTGCTTTTGCAACACCCACAGATCAAAGCATTTTTATCAATACATTCAAGAAGTAATTAGACTGAACAGTTTTTAACGGTGATCAAATCAATAAGAAGGGAACAATATGAGTACACGTCCATCTAAAATTGTGTGTGTAGGTCGTAGTTATGCAGCACATGCAGCAGAATTAGGAAATGCAATTCCAGACCGTCCAGTCTTATTTATCAAACCACCCAGTAGTCTGATTTCATTACAAGAGGGTATTTCTTGGAATGAAGCATGGGGCAATTGCCATCATGAGTGTGAACTGGCTTTACGTATAGATCAACCCCTCAAAGCTGAGACCAATCTAGACAAAGTTTTAGATGCAATAGGTGCTGTGACTTTAGGTTTGGATCTGACGTTGCGTGATTTACAGGATGATTTAAAGAAAAAAGGTCAACCTTGGGAGCGCGCTAAAGCATTTGATGGTTCATGTGTGTTGGCGGATTGGGTCAGTGTAGATGAAGTTAAAGACTGGTCGACAGTAAAGTTTGAATTTGCAGTAAACGATCAAGTTCGTCAAAAAGGGGATACCTCACTGTTGATTTTTGATATTGCTTATTTACTTGCAGATATTAATCAAGTGTTCTCTTTAGAACCAGGTGATGTCATCATGACAGGAACACCAGCAGGGGTCGCTGCCTTGGCTTCTGGGGATCAACTTTCGATGACGTTACATGGTCAAAGTCAAGATTTCATTTGGAAAACCTTTGTAAAATAAAAAAGCAATCACCAACATTAAACCCATTGTTTATACCTGATCAAACAATGGGTTTTTTGTTGAATGTGATTCTTATTTGTCTCTTTTAAACACTTGAATTTCTAAGATAAATTTATTTTTTGGTTTATTGGAAACTACAAAATCCCTATTTCTTTGATTTAATATTCAGTAGATTGACCATTTCAATTTATTATTAAAACGGTCTAATGATCAAATAATTTTCTAAACTGATCTGGTGTGAGCATCATCCAACGTTTAAACATATTAATAAATGCAGAGGCATTGGCATAACCTAGATCTAAAGCAATACTTTCTACAGTTCGACCTTCATTCAGCAAAGACATGGCTTTCATGACTTTGAGGCGTTGTCGCCATTCATTTAAAGACATTGCAAGTTCCTTTTGACTGAGTCGCGCTAAAGTACGCTCAGTCATATTGATTCGTTTAGCCAAGCTTTCCAAGGTGCTTTGATCAGCGGGATGGTCATGTAAGAAATCTAAAATTTGCTTGAGCGCATGATGGTCTGTGTGTGGTAAATAGCTGCCAATGAGTTCTGTATGTTGAAGTTGATCCAATAAGACTTGTAATAATCTTAAATATTCAGGTTCTGTCTCTTGAAGTGAATGCTGTTTGAGATGCTGTAAAATGGCGGAAACAAGCGGAGAGGTTAAAAGAATCCCAGCTTGTTGTGGTAAGGCATGACAAAGTGACTCATGTATATATAAGGTGGCATGTGAAACAGGGGTCCGGTTTAATCCACTATGTTGGGTATTTGGAGGTAACCAAACCCCATAAGGTGGTGGAGTAATATAATTCATCTGATGAATATTCACTTCCATAACACCATTGAATGCATAAATAAATTCTCCCCAAGCATGCCCGTGTTGAGGATAAATAGATTGTGCAGGATCATGTCGAAAAATAAGCCAAAGCGGGGCAATAATCTCATCATTGGTCGTGAGTTGAGTAAAATGCATTGCATGGACTGTTTTTCTTATGACCACGATAAATTGCCTGAATTAGATGATGCTTTGTCTACTTTGAATTATATTCTATAAAACAGACAGGAATATAGTGTAACTATTCTCTTGAGTTCGAGTGCAATATCGTGGATACGCGTAAAATGCTGGATCGCAAAGCATCTGCTTTGATGGTTGGATTATGTATGATTTGGGGCTTACAACAAGTCGTACTTAAATTGGCAGCAGCAGATATTTCACCCATGATGCAAATTGCCATTCGCTCAGGACTTTCTGCAATTTTAGTCTATCCCTTAATACAGCGACAAAAAGGGACAACGCTATGGTCTAAACAATATTTATTTCCAGGCATGTGGGTTGCATTTTTATTTTCAGCGGAGTTTTTCCTCGTAGCAGAAGCACTTAGGTATACTTCTGCATCTCATACCGTAGTTTTACTCTATACCGCACCTATCTTTGTAGCACTGGGTTTACATTGGAAACTTCCTGCAGAGCGACTCTCCATGTTGCAATGGGTGGGAATTTTTATTGCATTTTTAGGTATCGTGGTGACCTTTTTAGGTCGGGAAGAAGTACACAGCACTGCTACACAAGCGATGATTTCTAATACTTTGTTTGGTGATTTTCTCGCTTTGCTTGCGGGCTTACTTTGGGCTCTGACCACGATTTCTTTGCGTTTAACTCAGTTATCGGATGCGCATCCGACACAAACTTTATTCTATCAATTGGTTGGTGGCTGTGTATTGCTATTGCCTTTGGCTTTTCTGATGGGGCAAGCTGAAATTCATTGGACAGGTTTAGCTATTGGGAGTCTGATTTTCCATACCATTGTGGTGTCGTTTATCAGTTTTATGCTGTGGTTTTGGCTACTTCGAAATTACTTGGCTAATCGCTTGGGGGTATTTTCTTTTCTTACTCCGATTTTTGGAATGTTATTTGGTGTACTTTTTCTGAATGAACAGATTGAATTAAATTTTCTTTTTGGTGCAGCAATGGTCATGTTGGGCGTAATGATTGTCAGCTTACATCATTGGATTGAAAAGAAATTCTATTCTCAAGTAAAGACCAATTAGTGGTCTGAATAACAGTATTTCAATCGCAAAAGGCTAAGCATTTTTTATTGCCACCGACTGATCAGTGGGATGGAAAATGCTTAGCGCCAGTGACTTATTTCAATTATTTATCATCTAAAATCGTTGAAAGTGGAATTGATAATTTGGCTGCCAAATATTCATCAGACTCAATCAGTGTTGGACCAATATGTTTCATCCACACATCATCATCATGAACATGTTCGACATCTTTACGACGTGGCAATGTATAAGGCAGTGAAGTATAGAAAGACCAAAAATCGATTTCATCTAAATTTCTGACCAATACATACTCGTTGTTATCTGTGCGTTTAACCAAATTCTGCTTTTCTAAAAGCTGCACGTAAAGAGGCCAGCGTCCAATTTCACCACGACCTAAAATATCGAGAGCTTCAGTATCCGTGACCACTTGTCCTGTTTTTTGCTTTTTATAGAATAATTCCAAGATGTCCAACATCATCAGTACAGGGTGGCGCGTCTGAATCTTGCCTGTATGAAAAGCAGTTAAGGCATAACTAATTTCCACACCCAATAAGACGATATTCCAAGATAAAAATATCCATAACAGGAAAATTGGTACAGCAGCAAATGCCCCGTAGACTAAGGTATAGCTGGTGAAATTGGTCATCACAAAACCAAACAGATTTTTTAGTAATTCAAAAGCAACAGCGCCAAATACTCCAGCGATAGCAGCTGCCTTGATTGGAACGCTACGATTGGGAATCGTCCAATATAAAATAAAAAATCCTAAAGTGGTGAGTGCAAAAGAGATCACTGCAAATAAGGCTGTACCATCTACTTCATAGCCCGCAAAGTTATTACTGAGTACATTCATTGACGCCAATGTAGACGAAATCACAAAGGCACTGCCCAACAAAATTGGTCCTAAGGAAATAATCGTCCAATAGCGCATAAAGCCTATGATGCCATTACGTGTTTCTTTGACGCGCCAAATACGGTTGAACACACTTTCAATACTGGTCAGCATCAGCACGGTTGTGATGAATAAAAACAATACCCCGATCACGGTTAAATTGCTTGAATTCTCTGTAAACACATTAAAGGCTTTATCAAAAGCAATACTGGTTTTAGGTAGAAAATTACTGTAAATCATCTGCTGGAGTTGTTGTCTGGCAGGTTCTAGCGCCTTAATCGACGAAATGATGACCAAGAACACTGTCAACATGGGGACAACCGCAAATAAAGTGGTATAGGTCAGTGATCCTGCTTGATCACGGCAACGATCTGCTTCAAAACGACGTATTACAAAAAGAATGAATTGAAACCAAGTTTTTTGATAGAAGGGTAATTTTTTAATTAATTCAAACATATATCTCTGATCTCAATTATTTTTCGGCATATCTTTCAGTTTCATTTATTAAGCTTACCCAAAAAAGCCGAAAAATACCGTATAGTTTTATTGTCTTAGCTATTATCAACCCATACTTATGCAAGCCTATGTTCTCGTACTTTACTATAGCAAATATGGATCTACCAAAGAAATGGCACACTTGATTGCCAATGGTATCGAAGCAACCGGAACGGCGGTAAAAATTCGCACAGTTCCTCATCTTTCAACGGTGGTTCAACAAGCACAACCGAGTATTCCAGAAGAAGGCGATATTTATTGTAGTTTGGAAGATTTACAAAACTGTGCGGGCTTGGCGCTTGGCTCTCCAACACGCTTTGGAAATATGGCTTCTGAAATGAAATATTTTTGGGACCAAACCACCAGTCTCTGGTTAAACGGTGCTTTGCACAATAAACCTGCTTGTGTCTTTACCTCATCAGGTTCAATGCACGGTGGACAGGAAAGTACATTACTGACCATGTTACCGCCGTTATTTCATCACGGAATGATGATTATGGGATTGACCAATGCTCATCCCGCATTATCAAATACCAAATCTGGTGGTACACCTTATGGGGTGAGTCATGTCAGTGGACCACGTCATGACCAAAGTTTGAGTACAGATGAAAAATTATTGTGTACTGAGCAGGGTAAGCGTTTAGGTGAAATCGTTCAAAAGTTAAATCGTTAAGCAGACACTGGCTTTAATACTGCTTTGATTCTTTTATAAAATAAAGCCATGCGTATTAAAGCCACGATTATAAAATAAAGTCGCGATGCAAGATGATCTGGATTCACTTTGGGACCTTCGACATTTTGTAAGTTCGTGATGCTTTATGATAAAAGCATCATGTGACGAGTCCTGTGATTTTATTGTTTGATATTAAAGCGGTATTTGCATTTTTGGCATTGATAATCAAAGAAAATATTTTGATCGACAATTACACCAGCTTTTTTACCAAAGCGATTTCCTAAAAATCCACCAGTAATACCTACACTGATTGCCCCCACAAATGTACCTACAGTTCCGCCAACAATTACACCCAAAGGTCCAGCGACCGTACCGATTGCAGCACCAATAGAAGCCCCTGACGCTGCACCGCCTACCGTGCCTGCTGCTGCACCTGCAGAGGTCAGCAAGACACTTCCTGCTTTACCTAAAAGCTGTTCATGATCACGTCGTGTTAAGTCTGTCGAGCCACATTTTGGGCAAGTTACTGTTTGTTCATCAGTCATTGATTGTTTACTCACTCAACAAAGTCCATTTGTCTTCGCTAAGTTATAGTTAATATTTCACTCATTTTCACGACAGCTGTTTTGCAATGCTGATCATGAGACTTGATTCGATTGTATCTGAATATAATGTAGATTCTTTATATTTTATGTGAAGACGTTGGGGAGAAAAGTTTAAATATGAATATAAGTTTAAGCGATTAAATCAAAAGCTTACATGATGCTATGTGATGTTTTATCGTGATTTAACACGCATTAAACTCTCTTGGGTGACGCTGCCTACTAATTTTCCAGCTTGCCAGATTCGCCCAAAATTCAGCCCTCTAGATTGACTGGAAACAGTCGCATCCATGTCATACAATAACCATTCATCAACCCTAAACGCTGAATGAAAATAAATGCTGTGATCTAGACTTGTACTGCGAACTCCGCCATTGGCATAACTTACACCATGCGGTCTGAGTGATGTGGTCAACAGATTATAGTCGGAATAATAAGCAACAATTGCTTGATGAATCATGGGAAGATCGAACTCTGCAGGGATTCTGTGAAAAGTTTGCATATATTCGGCATAGCGGGTTTCTGATTTGACGGGTTTAAATGGATTAAAGGGTTGTACTGGATGTACTTTAACGAAAAACTGACGCATAAACATATCCTGAGCAGCTTTAGGCACATCCTTATAGATCAACTGCTTATGCTGTTGTTCTGATAAAAGATGATCGGGTAGAGGATAATTTGGTGCTTCAATGTGATTATTTAAACCAGTTTCAATCAGTGCAAATGAAATCATCGCTGAAAATATAATATGACCAGCTTGCCATGCATTCACTTGTCGAGTGGCAAAGCTTTTGCCGTCTCGTAAATTTTCCACTTTAAATAAAATGGGTAAATCTGTACGACCACTACGAATAAAATATGCATGTAAGGAGTGTGCAGGACGATCAGTGGTTTTTGATGCAGCAATCAAAGCCTGTGCAACCAATTGTCCTCCCATCAAATGTGAACCAAAGAGTTGTGTATTTTGTCCTTGAAATAAGTAGCTATCCAGTTGTTTTACATTCAATAGATCAATGAATTCTTGGGTGAGTGATCTCATCTATAATTGCCTGAGCGTATCATTATTTGAAGAATATAGAATAAAAAAACAAGGAAAAGAATGGTTAAAAAGACCTGAACACTTTTTTATAAGCGATAAAAAAGAGCGCATAGAGCGCTCAATTTTAAGATAAAAGCTTAAGCTAACAGTCTTAGTCTTTTACAAAAGTAACAGTACCATTTGCCAAAGATTCAACACGTGCCAAAGATTCAACACGGTAACCTTTATCTAGCAACAGTTGACGACCGGGTTGGAATGATTTCTCAATCACGATCCCGATGCCAACTACCTCTGCTTCAGCCTGATGAATTAAGTCAGCAAGACCTAAAGCAGCTTGACCATTGGCTAAGAAATCATCAATAACTAAAGCTTTATCGCCTTTAGTAATATGCTTTTTAGAAATCGCAATGGTACTTTCAATTTGTTTTGTAAAAGAGAATACTTTTGAACGATATAAATCATCTTTAAGGGTTAAAGATTGATATTTGCGTGCAAAAATAACAGGTACACCAAGCTCCAAACCAGCCATTACAGCAGGAGCAATACCTGACGCTTCAATTGTAATGATTTTGGTAATACCCGCATCTTTAAAGAGGCGAGCAAATTCCTGACCAATCAGTTGCATCATGGCAGGGTCAATTTGGTGGTTTAAGAAAGAATCGACTTTCAGAACTTGATCAGATAGAACGATACCTTCAGCTAAGATTTTCTGTTCTAGTGCGTGCACAGGGAGAATCCTCTAGAGGCAAGGTGCTTTTTAAAGCAAAGGCGTATTTTAAAAAGCACCAAAAAAAATGCAAGCTCAAATTGACCAAAAGGTGAAAAATCTCTTACTTTTTGTAACTGGTCAGGGTTAAGTTATAAGAGGTCTTACCATCTACATGCGACATTTTTACAGGTAAATAGTCCAATTGTGGTGCTAACCAGAAGATTGAGCTTTTTTCCCCATTATCATGAGTGAGTACTACTTTGATGGTATTGTACGTTCCCGCTGGGGTTTTAATTGACTCAGTACCTTGTTTTACAAAACGACGAGCGTCAAGCCCCTTAGCATCAGCGATCAGATAGCTCGATTTTAAACCAGAACCTTTTAAGTCTTCACGTACTTGTAATTCAGCATTGAGTTCATCCAAAGCACCTGCTTTCCAAGGGAAAGATCGTGCTTGATCTTTTTTCTTGGTATTGATGGTCTTATTACTTGGATTGAAGTTAATGGTCATCGTGTCGTTATGTACCAACACTTTACTGGTACGACTAAAACTATTGGAATTAATTTGACCATTGCTAAAAGTAAAACGACTGGTTTCGCTTGCTGATGCAATTGCAGCCGCTTTGGCAGCAAAGACATAGGTCCAATTGTTGCCATTTTGACTTAAAGTACGGGTAGCAGAGCCTAGATTTTTGCCATTATAAGCAAATTGATAGCTGGCTTGGAATGGACTCATGGCAAGAGCATTGCTTGAAAATCCAACCAATAACATTGCAGTAGAAATACCGGCTGCTGTGCTGAATGTTTTAAATAACGTTTTTGCCATCATTAAATGTCCTATGCATTTAAAAGTATCTGTGAGTTATAGCATCTATTATGCAATGTAATTGGGGAGAAAATATTCACTTTATTTCAAATCCTGTGAATTTATGTATTGGTTTTGCTCGGTTTGACTTGAAATTTGACCCAAAATGAACGATTTAGCTTTTTTGCTCGATGGGTGTGACCTTATCGTCGATATAATCCTCTTCTTCTAAGTCAACCATGCGGTCATCATCTTCTCTAAAATTACTGAATATGGCTGTGAGATTGACATTCCCAATCACCACTAACTCTGTTTCACGAAGTTCGGCATGATTAACATGAACTTTATTTAAAGTGTCCATAATAGAGCGGTTTTTACCTAACCAACGGTTAAGGTCTAAATGTAATAATTCATCCTTCACGCGAATGACATCAAATTTTTCTAAGATCATGCCCAAAGGATCTTTTTTTAGTACCTTTTGATAGAAGAACAATGCACAATTTACGCCCATTTTGTACCAAATATTAGGATACTTTGCTTCGATGACTTGGGTGTTGCTGATTTGTTCAAAAACAATCAGTTGCATATCTTTGTTCATTTCCATTTGAACTAATTTAAGATCGACAGACAATACCAAATGCATGCCTTTAACATTCAGTGTTGCATAAAGTCTTAACCAATCATCATGCAAGTCGGCATGTAAATCTTCAAGAATTTTGACATTGTCAGTCACATAACGTTTAAACGTTGCATTTAAAAATACTTGAGAGAGTGGAAATTCGCGCTCTTCTTCTATAAAACCTTCGGCTTTTTGGTATACTTGTCGAATACGTTTAACAATGTTAGAAAGTAGCGTCGGCATAAGTATGGTCCCAAATCATCATCACTTTTAGGCGATAAACTTGTCGATGATTAAAAAATTCAAGTCTAAAGATTGCAGTTTAGCAAAAAACATTGCACCATTTTGAGTGTTTTAAAATTACGTTTTTACTTTCATTAAGTCAGTCACAAAGTTTGTGAATAATGTAAGACTAAACTTATTTTAATAAATTTTAAATTTGGCAATTGGGGAATTTTGTCGGATTAATGTCATGATAAAAAAATTATTTGCCAATACGCAACATACTGGGTACTGGTGGCAAGATGCATTATTTGTCGGGGCAGTTTCGATTGCTGTAATTGTCCACGGGTTATTTTTATCTGTGCAATTTGGTATGCCGCAAGAAAATAATACTGCGACAAAAGAAATTGCTGTCAGTATTCGCCCAAGTGAAGATAAAGTCAAAGATGCTGATTTCCTTGCGCAAGCAGATCAACAAGGTTCAGGAACCTTTCGTAAAGAACATCGGATGTCCTCTGATATGCCAGCACAAGCTGAAGATAAAAGTGCAGGGGATCAACAGCTTGAAGCTTTAGAGCAAATACAGCAAAAACGTGAATTAAAATTTGAAGAAAAAGTGCTGATGACCGTTTTAAGTTGGCAAAAGCAAGCTGAACAAAACGATCGAAAAAAGGCAATGGAAGAATTACAAAGCCAAATGCAAGCCAAAGCTGCGATGGTGGCGAGCTTAGAAGCACAATATTTAAAGAAGCAGCAAAATTTTAGTAAACAACAAAAAATTAAAACCTTAGATGGCATTCAAGCGAAACAAGATGCATCGGCTGGTTATTTGGATAAATTCCGTGAAAAAGTCGAAATGTATGGCAACCGCTATTATCCTGATCTTGCTAAGCAACAGCGCCTTTCAGGTGAAGTTCGTTTAATGGTGATTCTGAATAATGAAGGGGGAATACGGGCAATTCGTTTGATCGAAAGTTCAGGTCATGCCATTTTAGATGAAGCCGCTAAAAATTCGGTACGTAAGGGTGCTCCATTTGGTCGTTTTGATGCAAAAATGAAAGATATTTCTGAGCTACGAATTGTCAGAACGTGGCGTTTCGATCCCGCTGAGTCTGAATTTGAAGTCCATTAGAGCGCTTGGCAAAACCTTGATCTTGCATAGTTCAATCAATGCGCTCGCAGCTTAAAAATCTGCTGAAGTCGACTGACTACAAAGAATGAGTTTGGTATTGTTGCACCAAGCTGATACCTTCTGGAAATTTCATCAACAATGCCAAATCATAAGGGCTTTTCGCAGAGCGATTTTTGCTGTTTAAATCAGCACCATTTTCCAGTAATAGCTTGACCAGATCATAGTGTTGTTGAGCATTAAAAATAGCAGTCCAAAGCGAAATATTTCCTGAATGATCTTGCAGTGACAAGTCTGCGCCATGTTCGATGATTGCGCGAGCAATACCGATATTATTTTTATAAACAGCTATCAAATGTAATGCTGTCTGTCCTTGATTATTTTGCAAATTTACATCAATGCCAAGCTCAATTAGTTTGAGCGCGATGTCATCTTGTTGATGTTGCAAGGCATACATCAGCAATGATGAACCATCAAGCTGTTGATTGAGGGTTTCAGGGGTGAGTTTTCCTAAAGCAGCGTTGCTTTCGCCGTGTAAAATCAGTTGGAATAATTCTGACATCGCTAAGTCCTTTTATAATTATATTTGGTCTGCCAATTTTAAGCGTTTTATGAAGAGATTGTCGATATTTCAGCTGTCGCAAGCATCTGTGAAGTGTCAACAGATGTTAATACGATCTTGTGATTTCACAAATTTCGACACGAAAGTTTTTATACCACTGCAGTTTGCCAATCCTTTGAGCTGCTTGATGTTCTGCATCTTTATGCCATGCTTGGATATCTTCTAGTGAGTTCCAATAGGAAAGCGCAATTTCAAAGTCATTTTCGCAAATCGATTCAAATTTTTGACAGTTAAATTGAGTCAGCGCTTTTTCTCGTAAATGCTGCGCGGTTTGAATATAGGTCTGATCAAGTACATTGACCTGAGCTTTAAAAATAACCACATATTTCATATTTTATCCCTAGCTCTATATCACAGACATCATTCGATGTTGAATCCGCTTGGAAGCATGCTTGAGTTACTTAAGATCAGTTCTCAAGCGATTCTGCATTAAAGTAAATTATGATCCTGTGCTTGAATTGGTGGTGGGGTAGGTTTACCTAGGGTTCCGAGCAGTTCAATTTCAATCATACGAACCATCGAGTCGAGTGGTAAGTCATTGCTTTGAGTACCAAAAGGTTCTTCAATCTCAGTACTTAAAGCATCTAAGCCGAGAAATGTATACGCCAAAATGCCCACCAATAACGGTGTGGCTAAACCCAATAATGAACCTAAGCTAAATGGAAGCATAAAGCAGAAAAAATAGACAGTTCGATTTAATAAAACTGAATAGGCAAATGGTAAAGGTGTCGTAGCAATACGATCACAACCTGTTTGTACCAAACTGAGTTCATTAACATGCTCATTGAGCTGAGTGTAGATGATGTCTGAAATCTCACCTTCTTTCAAAGCTTGCATCAGTTCCCATTGAATCAGACTCAGGGTGTATTGCGGTGCATTGGTCTGTTGGTAGAGTTGGGTTAATGCTTGAGGACTCATACCACTAGTTTCGACCAGAGCATCGGGATTGGCAGTTTGATGTCGTAAGCGATCTCTCAATAAGTTTGCAAAAACAATGACATGTTGAATAATTCTTTCGCGACGACCTTGCGGAAAAATACGGCAGTCACGGTCAAAGTGACGCGCATTTGCAATCAACATTCCCCAAAGCTTACGGGCTTCCCACCAACGGTCATAACATGCTGTGTTTTTAAAGCCTAAAAAAATAGACAGGACAACCCCGATAAGGGTAAAACCGACCAGAGGAAGCTCAGGAAAACGATATAAATCAGTATATTCAATTCCACCTACGATGGCAGAGATGAGCATCACAAAACCTAGCGGTGGTAACACTTTTGGCAGAATCGTACCACGCCAAGACAGGAGTAATTTAAGAGTATCGTTTTGATCGCGGACAATCATGTTTTTAAGTCTATAATTTTTTAGTGATCTTCACCGCTTCAAGGATACTTGTCAATCTTATTTGCAGGGAAAGTTTTAGATTTGATGAGTCCATGTTCAGTAAAGGAATAGCTTTGTTCAGCGGCGATGATCATATGATCTAATAATTCTATTTCAAGCAGTTGACAGGCTTTGAATATTTGCTGAGTTAGATCGTAATCTTCACGTGAAGGTTTTGCTAAACCTTTAGGATGATTATGGGCAATGACAATAAACGTCGCCTGTTTTTGTATGGCATGGCGTAATAATTGATTGATCGAAATGTTGCAGTAATTGATAGAACCAAAAAATAACTTTTTAAAGCTTAACTTGCGTAATTGGCTATCTAAACAAAGCACAGCAAAGACTTCTTGTTGTTCTCCAATCAATTCATAACGTAAATAATCTCGAATTAAATCAGAACGACTTAAGTCCATACCTTGTTGGAGTTGATGTTTAAGATAGCGACGACCTAATTCTTTAACTGCCATCAGTTGCGAATATTTAGTTTCTGCAATCCCATGGAACTGACGAAGCTCTTCTAAAGAGGCATCAAAGACTGCATTTAAATGTCCAAAATGCTGAATCAATATGCGTGATAATTCGACCGCAGAGTGCTGTTTAGAGCCTGAACGAAGGAAGATTGCCAAAAGTTCGGCATCGGATAAACTGTGTGCCCCTTGCAAGAGTAATCTTTCACGTGGGCGTTCTTGTTCGGGCCATTGTTTGATTGAATGGTTCATGGTTTTCCACATTTTTAATTTATTGTACTTTTCATTTTTCTCCCGATAACTGCTTGGGAGATAGACTATTTAATGCTATTGTGAGCGCCACTGCAACAGAAAGGTAGCCTGATCGTGAGTTTCGATCTCAGTGTGTTTTCTAATAAAAATATTATTCTTGCTGTCACTGGCGGTATTGCTGCCTATAAAAGTGCCATACTTGTACGTCGTTTAAAGGATTACGGTTTTAATGTCCGTGTTGTGATGACGCATGGTGCACAAGCATTTATTACACCGCTGACTTTTCAGGCATTGTCAGGTAACCCCGTTCATACAGAATTATTAGATCCTGAAGCAGAAGCAGGGATGGGACATATTGAATTAGCACGTTGGGCAGATCTGGTTTTGGTTGCGCCAGCCAGTTGTGACACGATTGCAAAATTTGCTGCGGGATTGGCAGATGATTTACTCAGTACGCTTTATCTGGCAACAAAAGCACCTGTTTGGGTTGCCCCTGCAATGAATCAACAGATGTGGGCTGCCAAACCTACTCAACGTAATTTAAACACCTTGGTTGAAGATGGTGTGCATGTGATCATGCCAGAAGCAGGCTCTCAAGCTTGTGGCGATGTTGGCTTAGGGCGTATGCCTGAACCAGAAGATCTCGCAGAACAGGTTAAAAATTATTTCCATCAGGCACAACGTGCGATTGCGGAAAAATTTGGCTTATTGGCAGGAAAGCGTGTGGTGATTACCGCAGGACCAACACGTGAAGCAATTGACCCCGTCCGTTATATTTCTAACCACAGTACAGGAAAAATGGGTTTTGCCATTGCAGCTGCGTGTTATTCAGCAGGAGCAAAAGTCACCTTATTGGCAGGACCAGTCAGTTTAGATACCCCGAATGGTGTGCGTCGTATTAACGTCTCTTCAGCAATCAAGATGCTGGATGAGAGCATGCATCAACTCGAAGAAGGTTGTGATGTTTTCATCGCAACTGCTGCTGTTGCGGACTATCGTGTGGCTGAAGTTGCTGAGCATAAGATCAAGAAAGCAGGTGATGAACTCAATGTTTCCCTAGTTAAAAATCCTGATATTGTGGCGACGATTGCACAACAGTCCAAGCGTCCATTTATGGTGGGTTTTGCTGCTGAAACACGCAATGTTGAAGAGTATGCAGCAGGAAAGCTAGTAGCAAAAAAACTCGATATGATTGCATGTAATGATGTTTCACGTGCAGATATTGGTTTTGCTTCAGATCAAAATGCAATGACGGTGTTTTTTGCTGAGCAATATCAAATGGAAAAACGAGACCTGGAAAAAGCATCTAAACAAGAAATTGCTCAACAGTTGGTTGAAGCGATTCACGATGCTTTAAATCACAAAATTGAGCCTGTATAGATTTTCTTGGTCGGTTTTAAATATAAAAATGCAACGATTTCGTTGCATTTTTTATTTGCTATTTTTTGTGGTTTTAAACTATGTTTAATGTTGAATATGGATAATAGCTGTACTTTCATTCCCGTTGATAATTCACAATAGCCACAGTTTTAAGGAAGATCACAATGATCAAAAAAACTTTAGCCACCGTAATGATGATGTCTGCTTTGAGTTTGAGTTCAATGAGTTTTGCAGCAACTCTGCAACAGAATATGCAGGCATTGGGTAAAAACTATAAAGCATTTAATCAAACCACAAATCCAGCAGAAGCCAATAAAGCACTAGACAACATGCGTGCGGCTGCAACAGATGCAAAAAAAGTTAAACTGAAAGGTCGTGGTGATGCCAGTGCGCCAAGCTCAACACAACTTTATGATCAATTGATTGCACAGATTGATAAAACGCAAGCCTTAGTCAAAGGTGGACATTTAGATCATGCCAAAATGGAAGGCAAAAAAATTGCTGAAATTCGTGATCAAGGCCATAAGATCTATCAATAGTCTTACTGCGGAACTATGCATTTAGATGATTTATAAATAAGTCAAAATTATAGATCATATATTTATATACGTTCATTAACGTGATCCATATGGTTATAAAGCTTGCAATGCCACACTTTATAATTTACGTGTAGTGATAGCTCATCACGACAAAGAATCAGGTAAATTTATATCGCTTGCGTATGAACGACTTGTTTTTTTGACTAACGCAATTTCGAAGAATAGATTTATCCATTTAAAAAGCCGCTAGTTTAATGACTAACGGTTTTTTATTGTATGGTGATTTTTAAACGATATTGAATCACTAAACTCAGCATGATTCGGATTTGTTCATCACTTTATCTTTGTTAAGTTATAACGAGAAGATCAGGAGAAATGTGATGCAAGAGCAAAATCACTTTGCACGTATTGCAAAAGCCATAACCTATATTCAGCACAACTTTAAAGCACAGCCGAGTCTCGATGAAGTGGCGGCGCATATCCATTTAAGCCCTGCTCATTTTCAACGCTTATTTACTGAATGGGCGGGAACCAGCCCTAAAAAATTCTTGCAATATATTAGCTTGGAACATGCCAAAACATTATTAAAGCAAGATCATTCGGTATTTGATGCGGCTTATGATACTGGGCTTTCCAGTACCAGTCGTTTGCATGATTTATTTATACAAATAGAAGGGATGACGCCGGCTGAATATAAGCGTGGTGGTGAAGATTTAACGATCCATTATCAATATGCTGAAAGCCCATTTGGAACTGTTTTGGTGGCATCTACAGCGAAAGGCATTTGCTTTATGTCCTTTGTAGACAACGAGCAGGAAAGTTTTGCTGCAATGCTCGAAAAATTCCCCAATGCTCACTTTTATCAACAAGCAGATGTACTCCATGAGCATGCTTTGGCAATTTTTTCATCTGATTTTTCATCTGAGAATCAGCCATTAGGACAAATTAAACTTCATTTAAAAGGGACTGATTTTCAGCTAAAAGTCTGGGAAAGTTTACTTAAAATTCCAATGGGACAATTAACCACCTATGGTGATTTAGCGGAACAAGTGGGAAATCCTAAAGCCTCTCGTGCAGTGGGTACGGCAGTGGGGCACAACCCCGTGGCATTCTTAATCCCCTGTCATCGAGTCATTCAAGCCACAGGCGTACTCGGTGAATATCATTGGGGTAAAAGTCGAAAAATGGCGATGATTGGTTGGGAAGGTGTTCAAACACATGTCGACATTTAATATTCAACAGGCTCAAGTCCTGAGTGAGAAAATTAAGCACTTAGACTGGACAATAATCCATGAGCAGCTCAATCAGCAAGGTTATTCACACATTGAGAATTTTTTATCCGATGAGCTTTGTGAATTAATCAAAGCACATTATCACCATGAAGATTTATACCGTAAAACTGTCAATATGCAACGCTATCGTTTTGGCGAGGGTGAATATAAATATTTTCGTCACCCTTTACCCAATTTATTGCAATTGCTGCGTACACAGTTTTACTCCCACCTCGTTCCGCTCGCCAATGCTTGGTTTGCGAATTTAAACATCGATCGGCAATATCCAGCATCACATGAAGCATTTTTACAGCAATGTCAGCAAGCGGGTCAAAACAAAGCGACTGTATTGATTTTGCATTATCAACAACATGGTTTTAATACCTTACATCAAGATCTCTATGGTGAGGTTTATTTCCCAATTCAAATGGTGATTTGTCTCAATCAAGCCAATGCTGATTTTAAGGGCGGTGAGCTGGTACTGACAGAGCAAATTCCTCGTGCACAGTCCAAAGCAATGGTGATACAACCGAACAAAGGTGACGTTTTACTTTTGACCACACACTTTAGACCCAAGAAAGGTACGCATGGTTACTATCGGGTCAATATGAAGCATGGTGTAAGTCAGTTAACTGAAGGAGAGCGTTATAGTTTAGGTATTATTTTTCATGATGCAGTGAGTTAAAGCATGATTCAGCATAGTGAAATAGAGAGATTAGCGTTATATAGCAAGCTTAAAAATGCTGAAATTTTATTTGCGGGCAACCAAAAACTAAGAATTTATGGACGTCTAGACTGCGCCTCTGGTAAACGGATGTTAAAAAATAATCGAGTATTCTTTAGTAGTGAAGCGGAAGCTTTAGCATTGCAATATCGACCATGTGGACACTGTATGAAATCAGCCTATTTGAAGTGGAAAAATGCAACAACTTGAATTTAAACCTGAGCAAAATCAAAACTTGCTTCCATATGATGGCGTGGTTCATTATTTTGGAACCATTATGCAAGAACCTGTGGCGCACGCTTATTTTGAGCAACTGTTAAAGACGATTGAATGGAAAAATGATCAAGCGATTATTTTTGGCAAAAAGATCATCACCAAACGTAAAGTGGCATGGTATGGCAATCAGCCTTATGAATATACCTATTCCAACACATCAAAGTACGCCTTGCCGTGGACAAAGCAATTACTGGAACTTAAACAGCAGATTGAACGGATTACAGGTGAAACATTTAATTCTTGTCTGCTTAATCTTTACCACACAGGCGAAGAGGGAATGGCTTGGCACAGTGATGGTGAAACAGATCTAAAAAAGAATGGTGCGATTGCATCTTTAAGTTTTGGGGCAGTCCGAAAATTTGCCTTTAAACATAAAAATAGCCAAGAAAAAGTGGAGATTTTTCTCGAAAATGGCAGTTTACTGATCATGAAAGACACCACACAAACCCATTGGTTGCATCGCTTGCCACCGACCAAAAAAGTCCACACTGCTCGGATTAATTTGACCTTTAGAACGATTGTTGAGACGGGTGTATAAAAATTTTTGTTGTTATTTTTCATGCAGCAGAAACAGGATGCCGCCAAAGATAAAGCCAATAAAACAACCATAAAAAATAAAAGAGTAGGGAATTAAATTTAGCAGAAATTGAGTTTGACTGAAGGGATAAAAAGGGTACATGTCTGCATGCATCAAACCATCTAAAAGAATGTGACTAAAACTGCCTGTCAGTGCACTGAGAGTTGCCACTCGCCATGTGATTTGCCAATTTTTTTGTTTGAGTAGTCTGCGCAAGACAAATTTACTCATCACTTTGCCTATGGGAATTGCGATTAAAGCAATCAATAAGGCACCGATTAAATTGTGGGTATAAAGATGTAAAGTATTCCAGCCCAAAATCATACCAAGCAAAGGTTCGATATCCATCAGGACTTGAATACCCGAAAAAATGAGTAAGCTAAAGCGATGATTTCCGATTCCTTTACACGTTGTACCTAAACCTAAATGTAAGGGGGTAATGGGCATAGGTGATTTGTCGTCGTATTTTGATTTTTAAAGTATAAAAAATGCCATGATCAAATTTTGTGAAATTTGAGTGAACTTTATTTTACTGATTCAACAATAAAAAAGACCGCACAAAGCGGTCTTTTCAAACTTAAAATCTAAGAAATTAAGCTTGACCTTCAGCAGCAGCGGCTTGAGCGCGCTCCATATTTGCTTCGAACTCAGCATCAAAATTGATTGGCGTAAGAAGTAATTGTGGGAAGCTACCTTTAGTCACAAGATCGTTCACAGCTTCACGTAAGAATGGGAATAAAATGTTCGGGCAGTATGCACCTAAGATGTAAGGAAGACGATCTTCTTCGATACCATCAATCAAGAAAATACCTGATTGTGTAACATCCACGATAAATGCTGTATCACCTGCATTGTTTGCTTGAACCACGACTTTTAACGATACTTCAAAGTGTGTTGCATCAACTTTTTCAGCAGCAGAAGACAAGTTGATGTTTAATTCAGGTTGCCATTCTTTCGTAAAAACTTGAGCGCCAGGCACTTCAAAAGAAATGTCTTTTGTATAAATACGTTCTAAAGCTAGTTGTGGTTGAGCTTGTTGTTCTTCACTCATTCTTTATTCCTTAAATTTTAAGAAGTGATTAATTACGCAAGTAATTCATCGAGTTTGCCCGCTTTTTCTAAAGCATAAAGCTGGTCGAAACCACCGATGAATTCATTATTAATAAAAATCTGTGGCACAGTACGGTGTTTGGTTTGCTGGATTAGCTCAGTCTTAACCTCAGGTGCTTCTTGATCGAGATTAATTTCGGTAAAAGCAACACCTTTACGCTCAAGCAGAGATTTTGCACGTACACAGTATGGGCAGAAAGTTGTTGAATAAACTTTTACTTCAGCAGACATGTTGAGCTCCTTAAGCTTATTTTTTAGCTTTAACTAATGGCAAGCCTTGGGCTTTCCAGTTACTAATACCACCATCTAGACGATAACTGTCTGCATGACCGACTTGTTGCAAGGCACTACCTGCTACTTGACCTAAGTTACAGATAAAGACTAAAGGGCGATCTGCAGTTTTCAATTCTTCAATATGACTGGCAATTTGGCTGTATGGAATATTGCGGCTACCACTGACATGACCTTCGCGAAAATCTTTCGCATCACGTAAATCAATCAGCATTGCATTTTTGGCTTTCACCAAAATACCAAGGGATTGTGGTGAAATTTTACGACCACTACGTTGTCCTTCAAAAATAAAGAACAAGACAATGAGTGCCCCTAAAATACCAAATAAGAAGGGGTGATTCCCCATAAACTCAAACCAACGTTCCACAAGTCACCTAATTACAATCAAAAACTGCGTCGAGTATAGCGTATATATATGGTGATCAAAATCACCGCTTCAAGGTTATCGCAGAAGAAATTTAATTTTTTTGTTGCGCATCAGTGATTTCTTCAATTAAGCGCAAATAACTTTCCAGACGTCTGGCTAGAATTTGACCATCATCCACTGCTTTTTTAACCGCACATTGCTTTTCATGGGTATGCGTGCAATTACGATATTGACAATGTCCAATCAAGTTAGAGATTTCAGGAAAACCAGCATCAATTTTTTCAAGGCTTAGATGCCACAGTCCAAACTCACGGATTCCTGGTGAGTCAATCAATGCACCATTTTCACCAAAGCGAATTAAACGTGTTGATGTTGTCGTGTGTTGTCCAAGTGCTGAGTTTTCAGAAATGATGTTGGTTTTCTGTTCTGCATCGGGAACAATAACATTAATCAATGTACTTTTGCCTACACCCGATTGACCTACAAAAGCGACGGTTTCATTGTCTAAACGTTGCTTCAGTTCGCTAATATCACCTTCAGACTGTGTGATCAACACTTCATAGCCCAAGTCTTGATACTCTTTGATGAGATCTAAAATTGGGTCACTGTCTTTGAGTAAGTCGGATTTGTTCAAAACCAACAGCACAGGAATATTGGCATCTGCACAAGCCACCAAATAACGATCAATTAAGGTAGGTGCAGGTTCTGGTAAAGGCGCAAAAACAATCACGATCAAGCTGATATTGGCTGCCACAGGTTTGACCTTGTGGTAACGGTCTGGGCGAGTTAACAGTGATGTTCTCGGGTGAATTGCTGTGATAATGCCTAAACCAGTATTGGGGTCTGCCTGCCATTTAACTTTATCCCCTGTGACCAACAATTCAAGATTGGTACGGGTATGACAACGCCAGACACTACCGATTTCAATCGGTTTCCAAAAGGGTTCAGGTTCGCCTGCTTGAACAATAGGTTTTTGTGGATGTTGAGCGGGTGTAGAAAGGGCTTGTACTTCGAGTTGTCGTCCATAATGCTGAACAACCAGACCTTCTAGGTCGTTGGAAGTGTCGATTTCTTCTTGACGTGTTTTATGTTGTTTCTGAATGCGGCGTTGCTGCTGTTCAGTCAAACGACGTTTACGAATTAAAGCCATTCATGTCCTAAAAAAACCTTGAAAATGAGAAGGCAAAAATACCATGATGAGCGAATGAATTACAGCGCAGAAGTAAGAAATTTGCTACTATTCATTTTTTTATTGACCTAATAAGATTGACTCTATGAGCAGTACACTGGATACCCGCTTAATTTGGATTGACCTCGAGATGACAGGTCTAGATACTGATAATGACAAGATCATTGAAATCGCAACCATTGTGACAGATGACCATTTAAATATTTTGGCGGAAGGTCCAGTACTTGCAGTGCATCAATCAGATATTATTCTCAATGCAATGGATGAGTGGAATACCAAACAACATGGTCAGTCAGGTTTGATCGAGCGTGTACGTCGCAGTAAACTCACAGCGCAAGATGCGGAACAACAAACCTTAGAATTTTTAAAGAAATGGGTCAGTCCGAAATCATCACCGATGTGTGGTAATTCAATCTGCCAAGATCGCCGCTTTATGCATCGTTTAATGCCAGAGCTTGAGCAATTTTTCCATTATCGTAATTTGGATGTATCGTCTGTTAAAGAGTTGGCAAAACGCTGGAGACCAGAAATTATGAGTGGTCTTAAGAAAAATGCATCACATTTGGCGATGGATGATATTCGCGACTCAATCGCAGAATTAAAATACTACCGTCAATATTTCTTTATTGAGAATAAAGACTAAGCCAGTTTGGGTGAGATGATCAGCTGTGGTACTCACCCCCTAAGTTTGTTGCTGTTGCTCTTTGGTATTCAAAGAGCAACATCGTCTGACTATATTGGATTGGTTTATTCAGTCAAGTTATGCCTACATCGTTGATATAAAATTTTCAATCTCAACATCGCTCGTGTAAGTTATCGTCAATCTGTTGAAAACTTATACAGTAAGATATAATTTCAATAGATCAATAAAATCAATGCTACGAACATTTTGTTGAATAATATAAAGCATTTCAATGCCCCGCTTTATTGTTAAAGTTTAAATAGATTTGCGTAGGCGATGTTTTACTTTTCAGAGATGAAAAGATAACAAAAATCTTTTTTCGGTCAAAGGGGATATCCATATCCCCCTTGACCGACGGCGGCATCCATGCCGCCAACCGCGATAGCGACATCGTCTGACTATATTGGCTTGGTTTATTCAGTCAAGTTATGCCTAATTGGATAATATAAAACTTCAATCTCAACATCGCTCGTGTAAGTTACAGTCAATCTGTTGAAAATTTTTACATTAAATATAATTTCAATAGATCAATAAAATCAGTGCTACGAACATTTTGTTGAATAATATAAAGCTTTCAATGCCCCGCTTTATTGTTAAAGTTTAAATAAGCTGAGTTTGATCTAAAAATCTTGATAAAACATGAGACTCGGAAAGGTTATCTGCAATATGTGAGGAGATCACATGGCTTTACTAAAATACGTTCAGTCACATCATGGATTGGGCTTTATCGAGTTTAAACTCATCTAATCATTTATTTATAACAAGTTTATTCATCTTTCAATTGTTAGATATAAACTGATATATAGGTATATATCAGATTGAAACAAGGGAATTTTTAATCTCTTTTTTACTATGAATTTTAATTTTTTAAGCTATACTGAAAGCGATGTCTTCTGACAACTCGTTACAAAAAAGAGCAAGCAGTTCAAATTGTTTGCATAAAAAACGTTTTAATATCTTTTTATATTTGAATTATTACAAAGAGATTGACTATGCAAAGTAATAACCCAATTTTAACGCGTGCGGAAACGTATGCGGATTATGAACAGCCAATGACCATACAAGGCGCAATTCAAAAGTCTATTTTATTGACTGTGATTGCTGCGGTATTGGGTGTTGGAATTTTCTTTTATAGCTTTAGCACCATGAATGTAGGAATTGCATACGCTGCTACAATGGTCGGTGCAATTGGTGGTTTGATTTTAGGTTTAATTGCGACATTTAAACCGAATACAGCACGTGTGTTGGCGATTCCTTATGCATTCTTTGAAGGTGCATTTTTAGGTGGTGTTTCTGTCATCTTCCAATTGAAGTTCCCAGGTATTCCTTTACAAGCGCTTTTGGCAACTTTTGTCACAACTTTGGTGATGTTTGGTTTATATAAATTCCAAATTATCCGTGCAACTGAAAAATTTAAATCGGTTGTGATTTCAGCGTCTATCGCCATTGGTTTGGTGTTTGTGGTGCAATTCATCATGCGTTTGGCATTTGGTTCAAGCATTCCGTTCTTATTTGAAAGTAACCTGTTAGGTATTGGTTTTGCTGCATTTGTTGCAGTGATTGCTTCACTTAATTTGATCCTTGACTTTGATTTGATTGAATCTGCTGCTGCACAACGTGCGCCTAAATCATATGAATGGTTATGTGGTATTGCTTTATTGGCAACTTTGGTTTGGATGTACTATTCATTCCTACGTTTATTGAGCTTATTGCAAGGTGATGATTAATCATTACTGATCGAGCAAAATAGATTTGATAAAGACGCACTTTTTACAGTGCGTTTTTTTATATTTTTACTAAACTTTTAAAAAAAGATGCATTATGCAATTTAGTTCTGAGCCAAGACTTGGCATTATGCTTACAAAATTAATCAAGTGAGAATTTCATGGCACAAGGACTATTGGCAGGTAAACGCTTTTTAATCGCGGGTATTGCAAGTAAATTATCCATTGCATTTGGTATTGCTCAGGCATTACACCGTGAAGGTGCAGAACTCGCATTTACTTACCCAAATGATAAATTAAAAAAACGTGTGGATGAGTTTGCAGAACAATTTGGTTCAACGCTGGTTTTTCCTTGTGATGTTGCTGTAGATGCAGAAATTGACCATGCTTTTGCTGAACTGGCAAAACATTGGGATGGTTTGGATGGTGTTGTTCACTCAATCGGCTTTGCACCTGCGCATACGCTGGATGGTGATTTTACGGACGTAACTGACCGCGAAGGCTTTAAAATTGCACATGACATCAGTGCTTATAGCTTTGTGGCTATGGCACGTGCTGCGAAACCTTTATTGCTTGCTCGCCAAGGATGTTTACTGACTTTGACCTACCAAGGTTCTGAGTCTGTGATGCCAAACTACAACGTGATGGGTATGGCAAAAGCATCTTTAGAAGCAGGTGTACGTTACTTGGCTTCGAGTCTAGGTGCAGAAGGAATTCGTGTAAATGCGATTTCAGCAGGTCCAATCCGTACTCTAGCGGCATCAGGGATTAAGTCTTTCCGTAAGATGTTAGATGCCAATGAAAAAATTGCACCACTGAAACGCAATGTGACAATTGAAGATGTTGGGAATGCGGCATTGTTCTTATGTTCACCTTGGGCAAATGGTATTACAGGTGAAATCTTGTATGTCGATGCAGGTTTCAATACTGTGGGTATGAGCCAATCCATGATGGATAGTGAATAAAGTTAAGTATATTTAACTGACTGAATTCAAAACATAAACCTCAATATTAAAATATGAATATTGAGGTTTTTTTACAATTTTTTAAAAATTAACCGATCAATAAACTAGGATTCAATCGTTTTTTTTGATTAAATATAGATAAATATTAATATTATTTTAAGTTAGATAAGAAAATGAATTTTGCCAATATATTTTCGGCTTTAGAACAACTTGGATTAACCGCTCAAAAAAGAGCTTTGCACATTCAGTTTAGCAATCCTGATTTGACCGCCCAAGTGTTCTTGCAACGCATTGATGGACAACATGCCATCAATCAAGGCGTGTCTGTGGAACTGATCTGTCTTGCAACATCTGCAAATATTCCACTCAAACAGTTTATCGGATGCCAAGCTGCAATCGACCAAGTCACTGACCGCGGACAATTGTTCCGTACCACAGGCATCATTACCGAAGCCGCACAGGGACAAAGTGATGGTGCACTGACGGTCTATAAGCTCAAACTTGAAGATGCAACGTCACTGTGGCACAAACGCCGTAATAGTAGAGTTTTTCTGAATAAGTCAGTGATACAAGTCATTGAAATACTTCATAAAGAATGGCAACAAAGAAGTCCGCTGTTTGCTGCTAGTTTGAGTTTAGATAAAACTGGGCTGACCAAAGACTATGATATTCGACCACTCATTATGCAGAATAATGAACGAGATATAGATCTTATTCAAAGGCTTCTAGCATCGGAAGGTGTGACGAGTTTAATTGATGAAGCACAGCTTAAAGTCTCTCATTTTAATGAACCCATCCAGCCTCAAAAGCTTCGATTGATTGATGACAATACTCAATACGAAAGTTTAGAACGACGCACGATCCGCTTTCATCGAAGTTCGGCTATAGAGACTAGCGATTCGATTATCAATTTTACAGGACAACGCTCCCTTCAACCGACGTCTGTGCATATCCACCGTTGGCAAGCCGATATTCTTGAAACCGAAGAAGGTGCAGGCAATGTACAAAGTAAATATCAGCACAGTGACCAGTACGATAACGCCAGTCTAGGCTTAGAACAAGTATGGCACTTTAGCCCTGCATGGATACCTGACCTGAATGGGGAAGATGGTGCAACACCATCGGGCAACAGTCAGATCGAACGCTTTAACCAAAACCTCAGCAACTACTACGATGCCCAAGCCAAACAATTCACGGCAATATCGACGGTACGAGATGCGCAGGTGGGTTATCACTTTGAGCTTAACCAACATCCAAGCCTAGAGCTAAAAGATTCTGCCGATCAGCAGTTCTTGATCATCTCTAAAATCTTTTATAACCAAAATAATTTACCCAAAGACTTGAGCCATCAAGTCGAAACTTTGTTAAAACAAAGTGATTGGCAACGCCCCCATCTCACCGTAAACAACAACGAAGAACGCCAAGCGAATCAGTTGGTGCTACAACGACGTAATATTACGGTTGTTCCTGAATATAATCCCTTAACTCAAAGACCCGCAGTCCATCCAATGCGAGCGAGAGTGGTTGGTCCAAGTGGAGAAGAAATTCATGTCGATGAATGGGGACGTATCAAGGTTCGCTTCCTCTTTACCCGCAATGAAGACCACAGCCATGATGGTGGTGCAGGCTCGAATGACAATGATACCGACTCAGCTTGGGTTGATGTATTGACGCCATGGGCAGGCGAAGGGTATGGGGCACGTTTCTTACCGAGGATTGGGGAGATTGTAGTCATCGACTTCTTTGATGGCAACATTGACAGACCATTCGTGGTGGGTCGAATCCATGAAGCGCAACGCAGTCCGAGCAAGTTTGATGACAAAGGCAAGTTGCCCGATACCAAGAAGTTGGCAGGGATTAAAAGCAAGGAATATCAGGGCAGTGGCTATAACCAACTGAGATTTGACGATACCACCAACCAGATCAGCAGTCAGTTACACAGCAGTCATGGTGCAACTCAACTCAATCTTGGCAATCTCAGTCATCCAAAAGAGACAGATAGCAGCGAAGGTCGAGGAGAAGGCTTTGAGTTAAGAACGGATCAATGGGGTGCGGTACGTGCAGGTCAAGGCTTACTGCTGAGTAGCCATGCACAAGATGGCGCATCAGGTAATCATCTAGATACAACCGCAGCCAAAAGTCAGCTAGAAAGTAACCTGAACAATGCCAAAGCCTTAAGTGAGGTTGCCAAGAACCAACAGACTGATCCTTTAGAGGTCTTAGAACGAATCCAAGGGTTTATCAATACACTGGCTCAACAAGATCCGAAAAAAGCGGATGCATTTAAGTCCGCAGTAATGATGTTGGCTTCACCAAATTCAATTGCACTATCAAGTAATGAAGACATCCACCTCTCTGCGGATGGGCAAATCAGTCATAGTGCTGGCGGAAGCATTAATCTAAGCACACAAAAATCCTTGGTGGGGCATGCCAGTTCAAAGATCAGCCTGTTTGCAGCACAGGAAGGTGCAAGACTTTATGCTGGCAAGGGAAAAGTAGAGGTCCAAGCTCAAGATGGAGGTGCTGATTTGATCGCCCGCAAAGGCATTCAAATCATTTCGACAGAAGATACGATTTATATTATCAGTCCGAAAGAAATCAAGCTGATTGGTGATGGCTCGGAAGTGAAGCTCAATGGTTCAGGTGTATTTGCAACGACTGGTGGATTATTTGAAGTGAAATCTGGACAGCAGAAGTTTACAGGTGGCGCTAAGGTGAGCTCGGAGATCCCTCAACTCCCTATTTGCGAAATGCGTGTTTCTGGCGCTGCGGCAAAAGGTGATGCTTCTGTGGAGCTTTCATAATGCTATTAGCACCTATACATCCAAAAGAAATGATTGAGCATGATTATGTCATTATTGATCCGAATCTAAATGCGCAATATTTCTATGAAGTGGAAACTCAGCTTAAGTCTTTAGCACCAGATTATGCGAAGAATGTACAGCATGTTTTCCCATATTTATTGCGCTTGAATTCGGTTGATGAGTCTCTTGTTGAGGAAATCAAACAGTACGATCAACATCAGGTTAAAGCAGGGCTTTCGCCATTTTTTCTGATGAAGTTTAAAAGTGTTCCGACTCGAGAGCCTGATATTGTTGATCATTTAAAGCAAACTTTAGTATATGAAATAGGCACTAAGAAGTATTTGTATCGCTTTTTTGATCCAAAGATTTGGATGTTGCTAAATTACTTTGAGAGTCAGGATTTTTTATGGATCAATAAATATTTTAAAAATATTGAATTCAATTTTTTAAATGAAATATTGTCCTTTGAAACTGAGTCTAAAGGTGATTTGATTCGACAGCCTGATCATGATTTGTTGGACAAAATCAGTGTAAACAACAGAGTGTTTGAAAAGTTAAAATTCAAGACTGACGACTTGCCAGCATACTTTATGAAAGTTAATCAGATTTTTAATTATGCAGACTTAATAAAAAGTAAAGGAATTTTGACCAAGGATGATGCTGTAGCATCCATTTTTCATGCAGATTTAATCGGTGAAAGCTTTCTTAGAACCCACTTTTTTCAACGTTTAACAGAAAGTCCCAAAGGCTATGAACAGGCAAGCAAACAGCTTTCAACGTCTGAGTGGGATGACTTTTTTAAAAAACAAAATATTGATGATGAAAATTTAAAAAATAAGGTGATGTATGGATTCTAAAAGTTGTGATTTTTGTAAAAGAGATATTGGCTTAAAGATTTTTGTGAATCGTTATATATTTACATCAACAGGTGCAAATAATTCACTTGATGAAGATGAAAATCAAAAAGAATTATATGATATAACAGATATAAAATCACAGATTGATGAATATTTATCGAGTTTAGAAGAAACCAAGTTTAACTTTATTAACTCCTATAAGCCATCTAGTCCTCAAGCTTCAACAGCCACGTCAGCTTTAGAAGCATCTAGTCATGATTCAACTAATAATCCTGAAGTACCACTTAAGTCCCTGAATACGATTAAGGTTACGGCTACAGAGGCTAGTTATAGTTATCCTAAACACAAAACTGAAACATCAATGGAACAGTATGGTTTTAAAGGGAGCACTTTAAGAAAAGGTTTTTTATATGTTTTCATAAAGCATTTAAATCAATGGCAAGAATATAAAATTTCTGAAAAGGGTTTTTTAAAACGTATTAATGAATCAAATTATGATCAAGATTACTCATCTAGACCCTTAGTTTTAATGGAGCAGGGTGATGAGCCTTGCATGAATATTAAGCATAGAGCAAATGCTTTAACGATCGTTGTACCCAAACCCAATGAAGCTTCTTTTGTATATTTCAAATATTCTGAAAACGCATGGAGCAAAGCAACGAAGCTGAGAAACAAGTCACCTGAATTTTACGAAAAATATATGGATAAATTTGACGTAAAAAAATTTATTGCAGGACAGTACGCAAAAGGCACATTTCCAATGCAGACGGGAATTGAGAGTTTTTGTGCAGATTCTAAGACAGAATGGGTGGCTGGCGAAAAAGGTGAAGGAACTCTAGAAAACAGTCTGTTAAAAAATAATATATCAAAAGATTTATTTTCATATTCAGAGTATTTTTCCTATCTGTCAGGGAAGACACCTAAAGATATACTTGAAAACACTATGTCTCAAAATGAAGATATTAACCAAGTTAAAACTAATAATTTAGCTTATAGATTATTTTCAGACTCAAGTTTGGATGATTCATTTCTTAAAGAGCATAGCAAAGAGGAACTCACTGCGGCTTTATCAAATGATGCAAAAGCAAGAATACTTTTTGGAGCTGTATTTGCGATTGATGACCCTGTTGGCGTAGTGATGGATATTTCAGCTCAAGTTGCAAATCAAATGATGAGTGACGAAGATTATACTGATGATGAAAAAACCGTAAATACATTAGAAGTGTTAAAAAATAACTTTGGGATTAATGATTATCCTTACTTTACCAATGACGAATTAATAAGAAATGAGGAAGCGAAACAAAAAATTCGTATGTATGGTGGGGAAGGAGCAATGATTGGTGGACTCATTGAGGACGTGTGGGATGATAAAAAAACAACAGAAGAACTCAATGCTAAGGAGCGAGCCCAAAAAGCAGCAGAACAAAAAGTAAAAAATCAAGAATGGAATACAAAATATATTCAACATATTGATTCAAATAGATTTAATGCAGGTTTAGCCACACTTAAGCAGAAAAAACAAGTGCAGGCAGGCTATGCGGATAAGCTCGATGGAATAGGTCAGGAGTTTCTTAAGGAAAGCGTAATTGCGGACCATTTTTTCTTTAACCAAGAAAAAGATAATTTAGTTGATGGTGTTTCTCTTGGCATGTGTGTCAATCTAGTTTTAGAAAGTAGCAAATTATGCCCAAAAATGAATAAATACATGGGGCAATACTTATACAACACTCGAGATCCTAACAATTACTTTTTAAATTTTCTTGCTTTAAATTCAAGTGCCCTTCGTCAAAAGTTAAATGAACAAATTAATAAATGGTCTCTCACTAATTTAAATGGAGCTTTTGCTACACAGCCTTTTGGGGATTTCATCAATTCATTTCATGGCTTTTTAAGTACAGCTCGAACGGAAGAATTAAAATTTACATTGTTGACGAATATCAGCAAAGCCTTTTTAAATATCACAGGGTTATCTGCCCCGAATGCTTTAGCTGCTCATCCCTTCCAGCCTTTAATGATTTCAATGTTTAGTTTGTCTGAAATCAAGTCTGAGCGTATTACTTTTACGAACAAAAGCGATTTCAACACGAAAATGCGAAATTATTATAGATCACATCAAAATATAGTGGGTAAAGATAATGGTCTAGGTAATGTCATAAAAAAAAGTGATTGGAACTATCTATATGACAAATATAAACATCTTAAATATATCGATGTGCCACGTTTAGAAGTAAATCCTGAGTTTGAGAGAAATTTACCAAAAAACTTTAGAGAAGCTGTAAAAAAGCATGCTGAGTTATTAAAAAAACAAAGTACGATGCATGTCAGTGTTATTGCTGAAGATGTTATAGAGCCAAGCCCAAGCTCAGATTATTTTAAATTCTTTATGATTAAAGTCGCCATTGTTGGCTTACAAGGTTGGGCAATTTGTACTGTTTTTAGCCAAAGCTTTGATAATAAATATGAAAAAGTTGGTCGCAGAAGTGCTGCTGTGATTGGTCTAACCATGTCGACTGTAGAAGCAGTGGGCGCACTGTTAAATTCAAGTGATAAAATCACGTCACAATCACGGCTGTTAAAGTCAATGAATACTTTTATTCTTGAATTAACGACATCAAATAAAAACAGTGTAAAAGGGTTGGTATGGCGAGGTTTTGGATTATTTGCAGGATTAATTTTTGGTGGATTTGACGTATATAATGGATATCTGGCTGCCAGTAATGGTGAGAAATCATTTGGAATTGTGTTGGGTTTAAGCGGAGTTTTCGTTATCGGTGGTTCTATAGCCATTTTCTTACTGAATCCATTAGGATGGATAGCAATTGCTGTAGGGATTATTCTTTCTTTAATTGCCTATTTTGTAAAAGAGAACAATATTCAAATATGGATTCAACGATGCCTACTATCGACCAATACTGAAAAGAAAAGATTTAGCGATATCTTCGAGCAAACAGATCAGTTAAAGACGATTGTATCCCCTGCAAACAAATAATTTATAATGGCTCTCTTATGAAAAGTAAAATTAAAAAACATGTGTTTGGTTATGATGTATTTAAAGAAAACATACCTTTTTCCAAATTAGATGAAGGTGATGTACTTTTAAATCCTCATGATGAGTTTAAACGTAATCATAACTGGTCTTTTCTAAGGATGAATGATGATTATATAGAACTTATAGATCAGTCATATGCAAGACTTGGGAAAGGCTTAAGCCCATTTATATTTGTAATTCCACTTATGTTAATTGCATTATATTTTTTATACTTATATTTTAGTCTTGGTGGTGATAGTAATGATTCAATATTTATAACTTTCTTGATTGTAACTTCTGTTGTTTTTATAATATGGTTTTGCTTTTTTGTTTTTTTTCGTCCTTTTTATAAATATGATTATAAGAAACCATTATGTAAACCGATCTTGTTTAACCGAAAAACAGGTAAGGTATTTTTTTATTTAAATGATGCTGAGTATATCGAGCGAGATTGGAAAGATGTTATTTATGTGATGGGGAATAGCTTTGGTCTTTCAGGTGCACCTTTAAGAGAGCTTAGAGCGCATATCGTTGAAGGTGGTCTGTTAAAACATACTTTTGTTATTGGCTTCCCAATGATAGGTATATTCCGTACACAGGGTTTATGGTCATTTATATGTCATTTTATGCATAAAGGACCAGCAGAATTGTATCCAAAGCCTAATCCAATGTATGGAACAATAGACCCGTTTACACAATTAACGTTTTGCCAACAGGTCATTGGAGCAAAAGAAAGTTATCGAGATACATGGAAGTCATTTCGAATTATTTATCATGATAACTGGGTTCCTGCGTTATTTTCCTTCCCTTTTGATCTTGGTAATTTTATTGCAAGACGAATATTGCTGAATATAAAGCCTCTACCTATCTGGCATAAAGAGGTTGTCCTTAAAAATAAAATGGAACAACAACGTCCAGAAGAAATCAGTTTTAAAGACAACTTTGAATTTAGTATGTTTGAGATGAAAGATAAATGATAAAGCCCGCAAGCGCTTTGATTTTTTGGAATTAAAAAGAACATTATATTTTTTGATAGCTTGATATTTGGAAGCATCAGTAAAATGGTTGCATGATGAAAAGTAAAATTAAAAAACATGTGTTTGGCTATGATATTTTTAAAGAAAATATACCTTTTTCAAAATTAGAGGAAAATGATGTACTTTTAACGCCTTATGATGAATTTAAACGTAATCATAACTGGTCTTTTCTAAGCATGAATGATGACTATATCGAGCTTATTGATCAAAATTATGCAAGACTGGGTAAATCACTTAGTATGTTTGTTTTTATATCGCCATTAATAATACTCTTATTTTGTATTCTTTTTTTTATTTTGTTTTATCCTGTTAATGATAAAGGTTGGTTTATTTATGGGTTTATTCTATTTTCTAATATTTTTCTAATATGCTTTATATTATATTCGTTTTTAAGTCCATATTTTAAATATGATCATAAAAAACCGTTATGTAAACCGATCTTGTTTAATCGAAAAACTGGTAAGGTATTTTTTTATTTAAATGATGCTGAGTATATCGAGCGAGATTGGAAGGATGTTGTTTATGTAATGGGGACAAGTTTTAGTCTTTCAGGATTTACCTTAAGGGAGCTTAGAGCGCATATTGTTGATGATGGTCTGTTAAAACACACCATTGTCATTGGCTTTCCAATGATCGGTTGGGATAACACCCAAGGCTTATGGTCGTTTATATGTCATTTTATGCATAAAGGACCAGCAGAACTATATCCAAAGCCTAATCCGATGTATGGAACAATAGACCCGTTTACACAATTAACGTTTTGCCAACAGCTCATTGGTGCAAAAGAAAGTTATCGGGATACATGGAAGTCATTTCGAATCATTTATCATGATAACTGGGTTCCTGCGTTATTTTCCTATCCTTTCGATGTATGTAATTTTATTGCAAGACGAATATTGCTGAATATAAAGTCTCTACCTGTATGGCATAAAGAGGTTATCCTTAAAAATAAAATGGAACAACAACGTCTAGAAGAAATCAGTTTTAAAGATAACTTTGAATTTAGTATGTTTGAGATGAAAGATAAATGATAAGGCGCGCAAGCGCTTTGATCTTTAGTAAAAATGGCTGCATGATGAAAAATAAAATTAAAGAGCATTCGTTTGGTTATGATGTATTTAAAGAAAACATACCTTTTTCCAAATTAGAGGAAAATGATGTACTTTTAACGCCGTATGATGAATTTAAACGCAATCATAACTGGTCTTTTCTAAGGATGAATGACGATTATATAGAGCTTATAGATCAATCTTATGCAAGGTTGGGAAAAGGAATCAGTCTTTTAGTTTTTATATCACCTTTAGTTTTTTTTATAATTGGTTATTTAGTATACATGTTGGTTAACCCATTTTATAATCAAGGCATTTTCTTATATATATTTATTATATTTGTTTATTTATTCCTATTGTTTTTTACATTATATGGTTTTTTTAGTCCATACTTTAAATATGATCATAAAAAACCTATTTGTAAACCTATTTTATTTAATCGAAAAACAGGCAAAGTATTTTTTTATTTAACTGATGCTGAGTATATCGAGCGAGATTGGAAAGATGTGGTTTATGTGATGGGGAATAGCTTTGGTCTTTCAGGTGCACCTTTAAGAGAGCTTAGAGCGCATATTGTTGAAGGTGGTCTGTTAAAACATACTTTTGTCATTGGCTTCCCAATGATCGGTATATTCCGTACCCAAGGCTTATGGTCATTTATATGTCATTTTATGCATAAGGGACCAGAAGAATTGTATCCAAAACCTCATCCGATGTATGGAACAATAGACCCGTTTACGCAATTAACGTTTTGCCAACAAGTCATTGGCGCAAAAGAAAGTTATCGAGATACATGGAAATCATTTCGAATTATTTATCATGATAATTGGGTTCCTGCGTTATTTTCCTATCCTTTCGATGTGTGTAATTTTATTGCAAGACGAATATTGCTAAATATAAAGCCTCTACCTGTATGGCATAAAGAGGTTATCCTTAAAAATAAAATGGAACAACAGCGCCCAGAGGAAATTAGTTTTAAAGATAACTTTGAATTTAGTATGTTTGAGATGAAAGATTAATGAAAAACCCATGGTATTTCGTTCCTCGTACAAAAGTTGGAGAACGTGTAAAGAAGTATCGGCTTTTTAAACTTGATACTTTTGAACTCAAACGAGTGATCAATCATAATTTTTCGGTTGTTCAGATGAACTCTAACTTTATTGAACTCACAAATAAAAATTATGTTTGGAAGGGAAAGAAATTAATTTTTTCATCATTTTTTGGTGCTCCATATGCTCTCCTCGTTTTATTCGGTGGTTATCTATTTTTTAAAGATGGTGGTGATGATTTATTAGTGCTTCGACTTTTATTTATATTACTGTTTCTTATTGCATTATATATACTGTTAACTATGTTAATTCCTTTTTTTAAATTCGATTTTTTAAAGCCTTTATATTTACCAATTCTAATAAATAGACAAAAAAAGACCATGACCGTATGTTCTGATGAGAACAACGCCACTCAGTTTTCATTAGATGATTTGTATTTTGATATCGTTCAATCACAAGGTGTCGTTGGACTCCCTTTGTATGAGTTACATGCCTATATCCTTGACGGTGAAGTGATAAAACATGATATACAGTTGGGCACACCGAATATCCATAAAGACTATATAGAAGGCTTTTTATTGTTTATTAAAACTTATGTAGAACAGGGTCCTGAACCGTTGTACTACAGAAAAGGGATAGACGATCCTGAGCAAGATTATAAAAGTAAATTAACCTATTGCTATGATATTCAAGAGAAAAAAGAATCCATTAAGCAAAGTTGGCAAACCGTATTTATCAATCATTTTCAGACACCACTCTATGCGCTTATTTTTGCCATACCTGAATTTGTACGTTTCTTTGGGCGACGAATTACAGTCCTTTTTTCTAAGCCATTTTATTGGAGTGAAGCACTGAAAAAGGAGCATGTTGTAGATGAAAATGACCCCTATAGTGTGACAGCAAAAGACAATTTAAAGTTTGGTTTTTTTAGTGTGAAAGATAAATGAAAAATCCATGGTATTTCGTTCCTCGTACCAAAGTTGGAGAACGTGTAAAGAAGTATCAACTTTTTAAACTGGATACTTTTGAACTCAAACGAGTGATCAATCATAATTTTTCGGTTGTGCAGATGAATTCTTCATTTATAGAGTTTATTAATAAAGAATATATTTGGATTGGGAAGTCATTTATCTATTCTTTTCTAATCGGCATTCCTGTACTTGTAATGAGTATTTTCTTCATATATATGATTTTTTTTGATTACGGTGAAATAGATTACATTATGTGGTTTGGGGCAATATCTATTTTTATTGCATGCTTATACATTCTTATAACGATGCTTCAACCCCTGATGAGTAAGGAACTTTTTAAGCCTTTATACAATTCGATAATGCTAAATAGGAAGAATAAAGTAGTAACTTTTCATGAAAATAACAAATTTCTGCGATTACAATTAAGTGATCTTTATTTTGATATTGTTCAATCACAAGGTATCGTTGGACTACCTTTGTATGAGCTACATGCCTATATACTTGATGGTGAAATGATAAAACATGATATACAGTTGGGTACACCGAATATTCATAAAGACTATATAGAAGGCTTTTTAATATTTATCAAAACTTATGTAGAGCAGGGACCTGAACCGTTGTACTACAGAAAAGAGATAGACGACCCTGAGCAAGATTATAAAAGTAAACTAACCTATTGCTATGATATTCAAGAGAAAAAAGAATCCTTTAAGCAAAGTTGGCAAACCGTATTTATCAATCATTTTCAGACACCACTCTATGCGCTTATTTTTGCTGTACCTGAATTTGTAAGATTCTTTGGACGACGAATCACAGTTGTTTTTTCAAAGCCATTTTATTGGAGTGAAGCACTGAAAAAGGAGCATGTTGTAGATGAAAATGATCCCTATAGTGTGACAGCAAAAGACAATTTGAAATTTGGTTTTTTTAGTGTGAAAGAGAAGCAACATGAATAATCAGATTCCATACACATTGGGTTTAACGTTTACTGGAGATGGGGAGACAGTCTAAATCTTGGCTGACGCTATAAAAATGAACATAAAAGAAAAGAACTACTATTTTGGTTATGATGAATTTAAGAAAAATATTCCTATAGATGTAGCGGATATAGAAAACGTTTTAACGTTGCAAGATCGACATGATTTAAATCATAACTGGTCTTTTTTAAGAATGAATCATGATTATATTGAACTGATTGACCAATATTATGCAAGATTAGGGAAAGGTTTTAGCCCCTTTTTTATGGCTAGTCCAGCATTACTTGCAATGATTATTCTTTTAATCCATACAATAATTAATCCATTTTCTGATAGCGGATTAGGTTTTTATTTATTTTTTTTAATAATGGCTTCAGCTGGATTAATGCTTGCGCTATTTGGATTTTTAAGACCATTATTTAAATATGATAAAGGAAGACCCATTTGCCGACCGATTATTTTTAATCGCAACACTCAAAAAGTGTATTTCTATATCAATGAACAAGAATATTTAGAGAAACATTGGTTAGATGTAACTTATGCTTTAGGTACATCGCAAGGCTTAGGAGGAATGCCAATTTATGAACTTCGAGCACATATCATTGAAGATGGTATTTTAAAAAATACATTCTTGATCGGTTTTCCTAAAATAGGCAATGGTGCATCACTGGGGTTATGGAGCTTTATTTGTCATTATATGCAACATGGTATGGAAGAGCTAAAACCGCATCCACACCCTATGTATGGAACAATTGACCCTTTGAAACAATTAACTTTCTGTCAACGTATGCTGGGTTCAAAAGAAAGTATTCAAGATACATGGAGATCTTTTAGATGTGTGTATTTCAATAATCCATTACCGAGCTATTTTGCATTTCCATTTGACCTTTGTAATTTGATTGCAAGACGAATTTTCTTAACAATTAAACCTCTACCAGTGTGGCATTCAGATGTGGTTAAAGCCAATCAAATGGATAAAATTCGAGAAGAGGAAATCACTTATCGTGATAATTATGAGTTTAAAGAATTTGAAATAAAGGATAAATGAATTTTATTGGGGAGTGGTCTTTTTGTTGAAAAATCCATGGTATTTCGTTCCTCGTACCAAAGTTGGAGAACGTGTAAAGAAGTATCAGCTTTTTAAACTTGATACTTTTGAACTCAAACGAGTAATCAATCATAATTTTTCAGTTGTTCAGATGAACTCTAACTTTATTGAATTCACAAATAAAAATTATGTTTGGAAAGGGAAAAATTTAATCTTTTTATTTTTATTGGCTATTCCTTATGTTCTTTTAGTTCTGTTTGGTAGTTATTTTATTTTAAAAGATGGTGTCGAAGATGAAAAAATTATTATTTATTCGAGCGCTATATTACTAGCATTTGGTGGATTATACGTTTTTATCACAATGTTAATTCCTTTTTTGAAATTCGATTTTTTAAAGCCTCTATATTTACCAGTTTTAATAAGTAGACACAATAATTCGATGACAGTGTGCTCTACAGGGAATAGCACCACTCAGTTTTCATTAGATGATTTGTATTTTGATATTGTTCAATCACAAGGTGTCGTTGGACTCCCTTTGTATGAGTTACATGCCTATATCCTTGATGGTGAAGTGATAAAACATGATATACAGTTGGGTACACCGAATATTCATAAAGACTATATAGAAGGCTTTTTATTGTTTATTAAAACTTATGTAGAACAGGGACCTGAAGCGTTGTACTACAGAAAAGGAATAGACGACCCTGAGCAAGATTATAAAAGTAAATTAACCTATTGCTATGATATTCAAGAGAAAAAAGAATCCTTTAAGCAAAGTTGGCAAACCGTGTTTATCAATCATTTTCAGACACCACTCTATGCGCTTATTTTTGCTGTACCTGAATTTGTAAGATTCTTTGGACGACGAATCACAGTTGTTTTTTCAAAGCCATTTTATTGGAGTGAAACGCTGAAAAAGGAGCATGTTGTAGATGAAAATGATCCCTATAGTGTGACAGCAAAAGACAATTTGAAATTTGGTTTTTTTAGTGTGAAAGAGAAGCAGCATGAATAATGAAGCTTTATACATATTCAGTTTAAAACTAAAGATAGCAGATAAAGCACGAGAAGGGGATTTTATCTTAAACCATATTGAATAGGTCAAATATGCTTAATGGTACATTACAATATCCAGTGTATAACAATGCTAGGTACCTAACACCTAAAGAAAAGCAAAATATTCTTTCGAAGAAAATAGCTTATAAATCAAGTGTGTTTCATGGCTATCACTTTGTAAAAATGAACTCTACCTATATGGAATGTGTAAATAACAGCTTCTTTTTAAAAGGTAATTCCTATTTTAATTTGCTTGGAGTTCTTTTTATAGCAGTTCCAGTTATTTTGATTGTTTGGCTCATATTTTTTTATATAACAGTAATTCGTGATGCTGAAAGTTTACTCGGCTTCATCGTCGTTTTTTCTCCAATGCATATTTTATTTTCTTTTATTTTTTATGTTTTTTACAAAGGTTATCAAAATTTTAAAAAGTATGAAAAATTAGGCTATAACTATTATCCAATCCGCTTCAATAGAAAAAATCGAAAAGTCTATGTTTATGATGTCAGTGGTCAAATATTCACAGGTGATTGGAATGAAATTGACTTTATTTTAAATCATCGACTGGGAGGCTACGAGGGCACTTTTTGGGAGATCAAGGGGTTTATCAAGGATAACAATGGCTTGATTACTTACACCTTTGCTTTTGCACTGAGTAAGCATAAAAAGCAAGAAACGCTAGAAATATGGCAGTTTATTAAAGAGTATATGAATAACGGACCTGAAAAGCTTTATTTTAATAAACATACAGTAGAAACGAGTCCTCGTTTAGTACCTGAGAAATTAAGCTATTGTTTAAATATTGAAGCACAGCCTGAGTCTTTAGAAGCCAGTAAGGAAATTGTTGCATTAGATTATCAAAGTGAAATTCGATCATTCTACTCAAGGGCAATGATTAAAATTTTAGGTGCAACGCGCAATAAATTTATTTGTGCTGATAAACAACCGAAATGGTCTCAACAAGTTGAAAATGAATGTCAGGTTGATGCTACAGACCCCTATGTTGTTGATGCTTCGACAACATACCAACTCGATACTTTTGGAAAAATAATCAAATAAAAAAGCCCCGAAGGACTTTCTTATCTCAATAAATTTTTAAGGCATCTGCTGAATCGGACTACCACCTAAAGCCTGCATCAACGTCACATAAGCGTTGTACTGGCTTTGTTTGGTTTGTACCAAAGCCAAACGAGCGCTACGTGTTGTTTCCTGGGCATCCAAAAGATTTTTTAAAGCAATCGCACCATTACGATAACGAACATCAGTCAAACGTTCAGTTTTTTCTGCAAGTTCAAGATTCTTTTGTTGTAGTGCAACTTGTTTATCTAATTCAGTTCGATTCGATAACGCATTTTCCGTGTCTGCAAAAGCTTGATATAGGGTATTGCGGTATTGAACGATGGCTTTTTCATAGTCCAATTCACTAATCTTTAGGTTCTTTTGCATATCGTTATATTGTAAAAACGGTAAGCTTAGACTTGCACCTAAAGTAAGCGCAGGATTTTTCAGTAAATTGGTCAGAGAGGTGCTGGTCGAACCTAGATTTCCAGTCAAGCTAATAGATGGATAATAACTTGCTTTGGTCGCATCTTTGGTGGCTAAAGACTCACGTAAACGTAACTCAGCAGCTCTCAAATCTGGACGACGTGACAAAATATCTGCGGGCAATCCTGCCGCAATTTCAGGTAAACGAATCTGTGGCAACTGTTGAGGTTCTTGAATATTCAGCTGTTGTACTGGAATCTGCAATAACACAGCCAAAGCAGTACGTGCTTCAACACGCTGTTGTTCAATCTGACTTAAGCTTGCTTTTTGGCTTTGTACAGACTGTTCAGCTTGAGTTAAATCCAGCCCTGAAACAGCACCTGCACGGTATTGAGTGCGCACCAATTCATAGGTTTTTTGGGTAGAGGCTAAGCTTTGTTGTGCAGAGCTATAGCGTTCATTTAAATAACCCAATTGCCAGTATAAATTTGCGGTTGTACCAATTAAGGTTTGTCCTGTCGCTTGCAAGTCTTGTTCAGTGGCTAACGACTCCCACTTAGAGGCTTCAGTCTGACGAGCCAGTTTACCAAATAAATCAACTTCATAACTTACGCCAGCACTGAGCGATAGACCTCTGGCAGCATCATCACCCGAGTTGAGATCAAAGCTATGCCCAGTTGAAACACTTGAATTGACACGTGGTCCTTGTTGATCACGTGCTAACCCAGCTCTTAATCGTGCAGTTTGTAAATTGATCCCTGCGACAGCCAAATCAGCATTTCGTTCAATCACTTGATTGACCAATTGATTGAGTTGTGTATCGCCAAATAAAGTCCACCATTGGTCTGCATAAAGATCAGCTTGAACTTGTTGAGATTTTGCTTTGTCATAAGCAAAACCATTAGGGATTTGTACCGCAGGTGCTTCATACGGGGTTTTTACCACAGCAGCACATCCCACCAGTGAGCTTCCAAGAATCAAGGCTGTTGCAAGTTTGCTTAAATTCATTTGCATTAATATTTTCCTTATTCTTCGGTTATTCACGTGAAAGTGCATCGACAGGATTCAACTGCGCGGCATTTCGTGCTGGGATAAATCCAAACACCACACCAATCAAAGTTGAACATACAAATGCTGCGATGATCGAAGTACTTGAATACGCCATTTGGAAACTGCCTTTGGCAATATGTCCGATCAACTGTCCAATACCTAATGAAAGTAAGACACCTAATATTCCGCCTAAAATACACACCAAAATCGCTTCAATCAGAAACTGTTGTAGAATATCGCTTTGTCGTGCACCCACCGCCATACGTACCCCAATTTCCTGAGTACGTTCCGTCACGGAAACCAGCATAATATTCATTACACCGATCCCACCCACCACAAGCGAAATCACTGCAATTGCAGACACCAACAAGGTCATGGTTTGGGTGGTTTGTTCAATGGTTTGACGGATACTGTCAGAGTTTTGTGTAAAGACATCTTGTGCACCGTGGCGCTGTTCTAACAAGCTTAAAATGGCATTTTCAGCCACAGCGGTCGGGTAGGTGTCTTTGACACGAACAATGATGCTACGTACATTAGACTGCCCTAACATGCGACTCATCACGGTTGAGTAAGGGAGATAGACATTTAGGCTATCAGAACTCATAAAGCCTTGTTGTGCATCAATGACCCCGATGATTCGACTCGGAACACTGCCCAATAAAATCACTTGCCCTAACGGGTCAGTACCATCAGCAAAGAATGTCTTTTTGGTGTTGGAGTCAATCACGACATCCTGTGCACGTTGAGTCACACTTTGTTTGTCAAAAGGTTGACCTGCGACAAACTCTAAACCTCTTACATTGAAGAAGTCTGCACTTACGCCATTTACGGTGGCTGCTGCTTCGGTATCTTTAAATCGCGCTGTAACGCTACTGTTCACTGTTGGGCTAACTGCTTCAACATAGGGCTGTTCAGATAGTGCATCAGCATCTGCGGGCACAAGGGTTTTAAATTGAGCTGTCTTTGAGTTGTCACCAAAGCCTCGACCCTGAAAGACCGTAATAGTATTGGTACCTAAACTGCTGATGTTTTCCAAAATTTGTTTTTGTGAGCCATTTCCGAGTGCAACGACAGACACCACGGATGCAATCCCGATAATGATCCCCAACATGGTCAGGAAAGTACGCATACGATGTGCATTCATTGCGAGCAAAGCCATACGGAAAGCTTCGGCAAAACGATCTAGTGCTGAACGCCAACGAGATGATTTTTTTCGACTGGATTTGGGTTCTGCATCTGCAACAACCTCAATCACATCGTCATGTTCTGGAACGTTAGGCTTATCTGCAATAATATTCCCGTCACTGATTTCAATAATACGTGTCGCATTTTTTGCGACATTCATATCATGTGTAACCAAAATGATGGTATGACCTTTGGCATTTAGCTCGCGCAAGATGCGCATCACTTCGATACCGCTATTTTTATCCAATGCGCCTGTTGGCTCATCGGCAAGAATAACATCACCACCATTCATCAAGGCACGGGCAATCGAAACACGCTGTTGCTGACCGCCTGAAAGTTGATTTGGACGGTTTTCAGTTTTTTCACCAAGTCCAAGATCAGTCAGGATTTCATGCGAGCGCTTTTGACGAACGGTGGGGTCCATACCTGCATAAATTGCAGGGACTTCGACGTTTCCAGCAGCATTCAAATCACCCAATAAGTGATAGCGCTGGAAGATAAAGCCAAAATACTCACGACGTAACTGAGCCAGCTCATCAGGTTCAAGTTTACGGGTTTCACGCCCATTTACCTGATAGCTTCCCGATGTTGGCTGATCCAGACAACCCAAAATATTCATCAAGGTCGATTTACCAGAACCAGACTGACCAACGATGGCAACCAACTCACCCGGATAAATCTTTAAATTAATACTTTTTAAAATCTGAATAGTGGATTCACCCGCAGGGAACTCACGTATCAGATTACTAACCTCGAGTAGAGGTTTGATCTGATGATTGTTCTGATCCATGCTTAGAGTCTCATTGGGCCATTTCTGTTGCTACGTTTTGCAGAATCATTCGACGTGTCTGAACCATCGGCGAGAATCACTTGATCACCTTCATTTAAGCCACGTAACACTTCTGCTGTAACACGATTATTTAAACCAATTAATACTTGTTTACGTTTGGCGCTGCCATCAGCCTGTAAAACACGAACGATTGCAACGGATGCTTTACCTTGATCTAGCAAAGCTTTCTCGTCTGCGGTTAACTCAAGACGCTCTGGGCGATCTGCTGCATTTTGTCCCTCTTTATGGGTTTGACCTTGAGCAGAAGAAGTCGGGCGATTTGAATTTGCTCCAGATTGACCATTTGATTTATTGGCGCGTTGTGGACGATTTGAAGCTTGAAGTGCAGCTGCAGGAACAGTCAAAGCATTTTTAGCTTCCGCTAAAATAATATAAACCTGAGCTGTCATATCAATACGCAACTTGCCATCATCATTTGGCACATCGAAGAGCGCATTATAATAAATCGCAGTGCTTGATGACGATGATGAAGAATTGCTGGTTGTTTCTGTATTGATTGATTCAGGTGCAGGCTCTACTTGACGCAGTGTTGCATAACGTTTTTTCTCACTGTCTCCCAGTGTTGTGAAATAAACTTTTTGACCTTCCTGAACTTTCATGACATCAGCTTCTGATACTTGGGCTTTGATGGTCATGGTGTCAAGTTTAGCAAGCTTCACAATCGTTGGAGCGCTTTGATTCGCGTTAACGGTTTGACCTTCTTCAGTCACAATTGCAACCACAGTACCATCCATCGGCGCAACAATACGGGTATAACCTAAGTTTTCTTGTGAGGTTGCCAGTGTCAGTTTAGATTGTTCAATTTGCGCATTCATCGATGCAATATCGGCTTGTGCTGTCTTAAACGCAGCCAACGCACTGTCGTAATCAGCCTTAGATGTCGCATCTTGTGCATACATATTCTTCTGACGATTATATTCAGCTTCAGCCTTGGCTAAAGTGGCTTGTTTTGTGGTCAATTGTGCCTGTTGGTTTTTAATACTTGCTTCTGCTGTTTTTAAATCGTTGGTTTGTCGTACAGAATCAATTTGTGCGATCAATTGTCCTTGTTTGACTTGATCTCCCAGCTTTACATACATTTTTTTGACCTGACCAGAAACCTGTGCACCCACACTGACCATTTTGGTTGCTTCCAAGTCACCTGTTGCAAGTACAGAATCTTCAATATCTCCACGGGTTACTTCAGCAGTAATATACTGAGGCTGTGTATTTTTTGGTTTTAATGTGTACCATGCGATTGCTGCGACGATCGCTACACAGGCCGCTATAAAAATGGCTTTGGCTGGTTTTATTTTTGGCATAGCAATAATGAGACTGAGAGAAAAATTGATCAAATTATAATGATGAATTAAGGATAAAGCGTGAATTTTTTATAATAAATAGAAATGAGAATTATTCTAGTTGATCTTTGTGATTAAAAATTAAGCATTGATAAATAAAGACTTTCCACACAACTCTGCAATACATTGTTGAATGATATGTTCTGGTTTTTCTTGACTAAGCCCTTTAATAGCAGCATCAATGCGTAATAAAAGTGTCGGCCATGTTAAAAACGATTGTGGATTTAAACGTCTAAGTGCTTGTTGGTACAAAGAAATTTTTGTTTTCCAAATGCCAAGTTGTAAAGCATTTTGTGGCTGTTCATACAATTGCATCAAAAGACGCATTTCTTTACTAATGGTCCATAAAATTAAACTATCAGGTTCTCCAGACTCCAAAAGATATTGGAAAATCTTAATGGCTAAAGCTAAATTTCCAGCGATCAATGCATCGCTTAAATCAAAAGTGCTGTAGCGGGATTGATCTTGTAAGCATTGTTGTAAATGGTCGATTTCAATCTGTTTTTGATCGGGGAATGTATCTGCAACACGCATTAAACTGTTTTTAGCAGCCAATAAATTGTGTTCATGATGTTGTTCAAGCCATACCCATGCATCTTGATTGAGTTGAATACCAAGTTGTTCTGCTTCAATTACCAAGATGCGCTGACGGTCTTGTGGGTAATTCGCCGTCAATGCAACAACTACACCGTTGGCTTCAACCGTTTGGAAGAAAGCAGATTTTAAACTACTTGAATCCTGCTTTGGCATCACGATTACAAGTAAATTGTGTTCGTTATGTTGAATATATTGTTTGAGTTGTTTTAATCCATTGGCATCTGGCTTGATATTGCCATGCACTTCAAGTGCGAGATGTTGTGAAAATAAAGACAGGCTGTTTAAAGCATTAAAAACATTTTTCCAGTCTGAAACACTATTTAAATCATGACGCTGTCTTTCAATTTCATGCTTTGCCCAGCTTTTTCTTAATGCATCAAGCAAATTTTGCTCTAACAGTGGCTCTTGACCATGTAAAATCCAAACACCGCGCGCTTCATCAACACGTTTAAGGGCTTGTAAATAGTCAAGTTTCATAAGTTTATTGTGCTACTGGTTGGGTGGTAATATTTCTAGCTTTCGGTAAGCGGTTGGCTGCAATTTGACGAGACATTTGTTGAGCGATGTCATCAATCAAAATTTGGCTTAAATATTTATATTGTTGGTCATCGGTATTGACTGTCGCAACATCATATTGATAACTACGAGAGGCAGTCAATGTACGAGGTTCTGTAATTGGATTTCCTTGTTTGTCCTCAATCTGGAAAGTTACAGTGAGACGCAGTAAGGTTTCAACCAATTTACCATTGAGCTCATGGCGTACAGGTTTGTAACTGAGTACACGTAACACATAGGCATCATTCGCATTACTGAGTTGGACACCCGTTGCAGTCAAATAAACACTGAGTTTTTTCTCAAGATCTTCTGTATTTTCAGGTAGAACCAACTGTAATTTGGTATAAACCAAAGGCGTTGCTTGAGTATTGGTTCCCTTTAAATGAAAGCCACAACCGACTAAGCCCGCACTCAGACCCAAAGTTAATACAACTGCTGCAACACGTTGAACCAAATGCATGCTTTGTCCTCATGATATTTCATTAAAATATGAAATATTTAATCTTGATAAATTGTCCACATTTTAGAATCAAAGCCCGTTGAATGACAACGGGCTTTGTTTGGGTTTTGTTTATCGCATTAAGTCCCTCTTAGAAAGAGAGGCTTAAAAACTTTTAAACCACCAAATTCACTAATTTATTCGGCACAACAATTTCTTTCTTGGTTGGACCCGTCAAGAACTGTTGAACTTCTGGAAGTGCTTTCGCTAAGGTCAATAACTCATCTTTTGATGCATCTACAGACACTTCTAACTTACCACGAAGCTTACCATTTACCTGAACCACAATAGTTTGTGTATTACGAGTGAGTGCTGACTCATCCACAGTCGGGAACAAGACCGAAGTCAAGTCAACATTAAACTCAGCCAATAAAGTTTGACTTAAGTGTGGTGCAAAAGGTGCAAGCAAGGTCAATAGGGTAATAATCGCTTCACGTTCAACAGCGACATCATTGTCATCTTTTGCTTCAAACTTATTGCTGGCATTGAGTAATTCCATCAATGCTGCAATGGCTGTATTGAATGCATGACGACGTTCAATATCATCACCTACCTTTTGAATGGTTTCGTGAGTTTTACGACGTAAATCTTGTGCTTCTGTTGAAAGTTTAGCTGCATCAATCGCAGTTGCAGTATTGCCTTTTTCAAGGAACCCAGCTACCAAACGCCAAACACGTTTTAAGAAACGGTTTGCCCCTTCAACACCTGCATCCGACCATTCCAATGATTGATCAGGTGGCGCAGCAAACATCATAAATACGCGGGCAGTATCTGCGCCGTATTGGTCAATAATTGCTTGTGGATCGATGCCGTTATTTTTTGACTTCGACATTTTTTCTTGTCCGCCAACGACAACTTCTTGCCCATCGCCATTATATTTAGCAGAAACTATGCGACCTTTTTCGTCTTTTTCTAACTCAATATCCGCAGGATTGAACCAGGTTTTTTTACCACTTTCAGCTTCGCGGTAGAACGTATCCGCCAAGACCATACCTTGAGTCAGTAAGTTGGTGAATGGTTCGTTGCCTTGTACCACACCTTCATCACGCATTAACTTATGGAAGAAACGTGCATAAAGAAGATGAAGAATGGCATGTTCTACACCGCCAATATACTGGTTCACTGGCAACCATGACTGTGCAGCTTCAGGTTTTACCATACCACCAGTAAAATCAGGAGAAGCATAACGCGCATAGTACCAAGAAGATTCAACGAATGTATCCAAAGTATCCGTTTCACGACGGGCATCACCACCACAGCTTGGACATTTTGTTTGATAGAATTCAGGCATTTTGTTTAAAGGATTACCTGAACCATCTGGTACGACATCTGTCGGAAGCACAACAGGGAGTTGGTCTTCAGGAACAGTGACTTGACCACACTTGTCACAGTTAATCATTGGAATTGGGCAACCCCAGTAACGTTGACGAGAAACACCCCAGTCACGTAAACGGAATTGAACTTTAGAACTTGCCAATGATTGTGGTTCTAATTTTGCAAGAAAAGCGTCAAAAGCAGCTTGGAATGTTAAGCCATCAAATTCGCCAGAATTAACCAATTTACCTTCTTTAGAACCGTACCACTCTTGCCACGTTGATGCAGAATATTCGGCATCATCTGCACCTTTGGCATCGATGACTTGTTTGATTGGCAAATTAAATTTATTGGCAAACTCAAAGTCACGTTCATCGTGCGCAGGAACAGCCATGACTGCACCTGAGCCGTAGGACATCAATACATAGTTGGCAATCCAGACTGGAATTTCTTCACCAGTCACAGGATGCTTCACCGATAAGCCTGTTGCCATGCCTTTCTTTTCAGCGGTTGCCAAGTCTGCTTCTGCCACTGAACCCATACGGCATTCTTCAATAAATGCAGCAAGTTCAGGCTGTCCAGCTTCTGATTGGATCGCGGCAGCTTTCAACGCCATTGGATGTTCAGCTGCAACTGCAACATAGGTTACACCCATGAGCGTGTCAGCACGTGTGGTATAAACCGTCAAACCATCGGCATAAACTTCTGGGTTCGCAGACGGGAAGGTGATGTCCATACCCGTTGAACGACCAATCCAGTTACGCTGCATGGTCAATACTTGTTGTGGCCAACCGTCTTTTAGTGTGTCGAGATCATCTAAGAGTTCTTGCGCATAGTCTGTGATGCGGAAGTAGTACATTGGAATATCACGCTTTTCTACCAATGCACCTGAGCGCCAGCCACGACCGTTTTCAACTTGCTCATTGGCAAGAACAGTTTGGTCAACTGGATCCCAGTTTACTGTAGAGAGTTTGCGATAAATCAGTCCTTTTTTATACAGTTGGACAAATAACCATTGTTCCCAGTGATAATATTCTGGTGTACATGTTGCAAATTCGCGGTCCCAATCAACAGACAAACCAAGTTTTTTCAATTGGTCGCGCATATATGCGATGTTTTCAAACGTCCATTTTGCAGGCGCAACTTGATGTGCAATTGCTGCATTTTCAGCAGGCAGACCAAAAGCATCCCACCCCATAGGTTGCAGGACAGTTTCACCCTTGAGACGGTGAAAACGACTAATCACATCGCCAATCGTATAGTTCCGCACATGACCCATATGCAGTTTGCCACTTGGATAAGGGAACATCGAGAGGATATAACGACGTGGACCTTCTACAGTGTCGGCAACTTTAAACGATTTACGATCTTCCCAGTCTTTCTGGACTTGAGGTTCAATCGCACTAGCTTGATATTCAGGATCAATATGAGTAGTCATAAACGTATTTTGAGAACAATGGTTAAAAAACTGTGTTGCACAGCATAGCGCAAAATACACCTAAAAGTGAATTTTGCGCGTTTTTAAATATGAAAAACTTGCAATTTTGTTCTTAATTGAACTAGCGAAGCGTTGAATCGCTATTGGTATTATTTTGTGGAATCACTGTAGGTTGTTGTAGCTGTGGTGGATTCACGACAGGAACATTATTTACAGGTTGTCCATTTTGAGGAGCATTTTGCTGCGTATTGGATGGATTGTTTTGTGGGGCTGTCTGTTGGGCTGTAGGTTGGTTGGTCGGTGAAGGCGTGCCACGATAACCATAAGTGTCGACTTTAGTTTTATTGCGTGCATTTTTAGGTGGTGGTGTCGTGGTGTAATGGGTAGAGCCGTTACTGTCGACCCACTTATAATACTGTTTTGCATGACTGGTTGCAGCAGTCACAGACAACAAAGCAAAAATGGTCGATACAAAAACTGTGTGTGTAAAGCGTTGGTGTTGTTTCATGGTGCAGAACCTTTGCGTCAATTTTTATTCAGACTAAAGCTAGAAATAGTTATAGCGTCTAATATACAACGGATTGTTTTAGCTTGATCTGGATATTTTTTAAATTGTATTTATTTTATACAAAAATATAAGTTTTAAAATAATTCTTTTGCAATTTTATTGAGTTATAAGTGATTGAAATTTTATTTATAATACACTTAAAAAAAAGGAATAGTTTTAAAAATAAACGGTTGGTAAATAATCAATAAAAACCTTATGAGAAACCTTGACTTTGTTCGCTAAAACTACAAAAATGCTTGCTCAAGTTTCAGATGTTTTTTTCGATCACCCTTCGAATAAAAGTATCAAAGCAAGCAATAACATTTTCTCTAAGCCGAGAAAATGACCAATACCGAAACATGTTTATCCCAACATATTTCAGTGATTCATACAGCCCACACGGTTGCGTGACGATTTATTTTTTTATTGCTGCAAAAACGAGTCAATATGTGTGCTATAACAGAGCGCACAATCAATGAATGAAACACAGTCTATGTCTCCCATAGTGCTGTGGAAAAAAGATTAGGGTGAATACGTTGGAACTTTTATCTGGTGGTGAAATGCTTGTTCGTGCATTGGCGGACGAAGGCGTTGAACATGTTTTTGGATACCCAGGCGGCGCAGTATTACATATTTATGATGCGCTATTTAAACAAGATAAAATTAATCATTACCTCGTGCGTCATGAGCAAGCTGCTGGTCACATGGCAGATGCATACTCACGCGTGACAGGTAAAACAGGTGTCGTACTGGTCACTTCTGGACCTGGCGCAACCAATACCGTAACACCAATCGCCACAGCTTATATGGACTCAATCCCAATGGTGATTTTGTCTGGACAGGTTGCAAGCCATCTGATTGGTGAAGACGCATTCCAAGAAACAGATATGGTGGGGATTTCTCGTCCAATCGTAAAACATAGTTTCCAAGTGCGTCATGCAAGTGAAATTCCTGCAATAATTAAAAAAGCATTTTATATCGCTTCTTCTGGACGTCCGGGTCCTGTTGTTGTTGATATTCCAAAGGATGCGACCAATCCTGCAGAAAAATTTGCGTATGAATATCCTGAAAAAGTAAAAATGCGTTCTTACCAGCCTCCGCATCGAGGTCATTCAGGTCAAATTCGTAAAGCAATTGATGAATTGGTGAATGCAAAGCGCCCAGTGATTTATACGGGTGGTGGTGTGGTTCAGGGCAATGCTTCTGAATTACTCACGGAATTGGCGCATTTATTAAATTATCCAGTGACCAATACCTTGATGGGTTTAGGTGCTTTTTCTGGAAATGATCCGCAATTCGTAGGCATGCTCGGAATGCATGGTACTTACGAAGCCAATATGACCATGGCAAATGCTGACGTTATTTTAGCAATCGGCGCACGTTTTGATGACCGTGTAACCAACAATCCTGCTAAATTCTGTCCAAATGCTAAAGTCATTCATATTGATATTGACCCTGCTACCATTTCGAAAACGATTATGGCGCATATCCCAATCGTCGGTGCGGTAGAACCTGTACTTCAAGAGATGTTGGTTCAGTTGAAGCAAATGAATGTTTCAAAGCCAAATCCAGAAGCGATTGCAGATTGGTGGGCACAAATCAATGAATGGCGCAAAGTTCATGGTTTGAAGTATGAAGCAGGTCAAGATGGTGTGATGAAGCCACAACAAGTGGTTGAAGCATTGGATAAGATTACCAATAGTCAAGCAATCATTACTTCTGATGTTGGTCAACATCAAATGTTTGGTGCCTTGTATTATAAGTATACTCGCCCACGCCAATGGATTAACTCAGGTGGTTTGGGGACAATGGGTGTAGGTTTGCCTTATGCAATGGCGGCAAAATTGGCATTCCCAGATCAACAGGTGGTGTGTATTACAGGTGAAGCATCTATTCAGATGTGTATCCAAGAGCTTTCTACATGTAAGCAATATGGCTTAAATGTGAAAATTCTTTGCTTAAATAACCGTGCTTTAGGAATGGTTAAGCAGTGGCAAGATATGAACTATGAAGGACGTCATTCAAGTTCTTATGTTGAATCTTTACCTGATTTTCCAAAACTTATGGAAGCATACGGGCATGTTGGTATCCAGATTGACCATGCAGATGAGCTTGAATCTAAGCTTCAAGAAGCGATGGCGATCGACGATAAATGTGTGTTTATCAATGTCATGGTTGACCGTACAGAGCATGTATATCCAATGCTGATTGCAGGTCAGTCAATGAAAGATATGTGGTTGTCTAAAGGGGAGCGTACTGAATGAGACATATAATTTCTGTACTCGTTGAAAACGAAGCTGGTGCGCTTTCTCGTTTGGTGGGGTTGTTTTCTCAACGTAACTACAACATTGAAACTTTAAATGTAGCACCAACTGAAGATCCAACCATGTCGCGTTTGACATTGACGACTTATGGTGATGATCACAAGATCGAGCAGATTACCAAGCAACTCAACAAATTGGTTGAAGTGGTGAAGGTGGTTGATCTGTCTGAGGGTGCGCACATTGAGCGTGAACTGATGCTGATTAAAGTCAAAGCATTAGGTTCTGCACGTGCCGAGATCAAACGCACTGCGGATATTTTCCGTGCGCAAATTGTCGATGTAACACCAACGACTTATACCATTCAGATTGCGGGTACAACAGAAAAAATTGACGGCTTTATTGATGCGCTTGCAGAGAACACAATTTTAGAAGTGGTTCGTTCTGGCGTATCAGGTATTGCCCGCGGTGAAAAAGTTCTTTCACTGTAATTTATTCAACCCTTAATTAATTATTTGATTTTTTATTCCCTCATGTATAACCTCTTCTCGGAATAGAAGAGGGACTTAGACTAGAAGATTCCAAACAAAAATCTTCAGGATAAGAAGAGGAAACACAGCATTATAGCGGAGACAGCAATGCAAATTTTTTATGATAAAGACTGCGACTTATCTATCATCCAAGGTAAAAAAGTAGCGATCATTGGCTACGGTTCACAAGGTCACGCACATGCGCTTAACCTTAAAGATTCAGGTGTAGACGTTACTGTTGGTTTACGTGCTGGTTCAACTTCTTGGAAAAAAGCTGAGAATGCAGGTCTTAAAGTTGCTGAAGTTCCAGCTGCTGTTGCTCAAGCTGATTTAGTCATGATTTTGACGCCGGATGAGTTCCAATCACAACTTTATCGTGATGTGATTGAACCAAACATCAAAGAAGGCGCAACTTTGGCATTTGCTCATGGTTTCTCTGTTCTTTATAACCAAGTTGTTCCGCGTAAAGATTTAGATGTAATCATGGTTGCACCAAAAGCGCCTGGTCACACTGTACGTTCAGAGTTCCAACGTGGTTCAGGTGTTCCTGATTTGATTGCGATCCATCAAGATGCTTCTGGTAATGCACGTAATGTTGCACTTTCTTATGCTTCTGGCGTAGGTGGTGGTCGTACAGGAATCATCGAAACTTCATTCCGTGAAGAAACTGAAACTGACTTATTCGGTGAGCAAGCAGTTCTTTGTGGTGGTGCGGTTGAATTGGTTAAAATGGGTTATGAAACGCTTGTTGAAGCGGGTTATGCACCAGAAATGGCTTATTTCGAATGCTTACACGAACTTAAATTAATCGTTGATTTGATGTTCGAAGGCGGTATCGCAGACATGAACTATTCAGTATCAAACAATGCTGAATATGGTGAATATGTGACTGGTGTTGAAGTGATCAACGAGCAATCACGTGAAGCGATGCGTAATGCGCTTAAACGTATCCAATCTGGTGAATATGCGAAGATGTTCATTCAAGAAGGTGCGTTGAACTATCCATCAATGACTGCTCGCCGTCGTCAAAATGCAGCGCACGGTATTGAAGTAACAGGTTCTAAGTTACGTGCAATGATGCCTTGGATTCAAGCGAACAAAATCGTTGATAAAGAAAAGAACTAATTTTTAGTTTTACCAAAGCCCACTCTTTTGAGTGGGTTTTTTTATGCTATATTTTAGATAAATTGAATAATAAAGTCGCACAAAATGGAATTAAAAAAACAATTTACCTTGATTGGTTCGTTGAGTTATTTTGCTATAAGTTTGACGTTTGCGCAAAATATAGTTGTAGAAGCTACTCGGCATACATCTCAGTCTGAATCGAGTAATGTTAAAAATTTGGAAAAGAATGTGCTTGATGAAAAGCTTGCCTATGATGCTTTAGAAAAAGCCAATCAGTATTTAATCGCGGGACATCCGCAACAGGCGATTGTAACCTTACACACGGCAATTCAATATTTTGAAAAATATCAAAATAGTCGTCAATATGTCCTTTATGCTGCCAGCGGAACAGCTGAAACCTTACTGTATCTAACGCTTGATATCGGAAAGCAAAAAGATATTAGAGTCTTTTCAGGAACTTGGGCTGACTTATATTTTCAAACAGCTTATGCCTATATTGAAATGAGTGATTGGAGCAATGCACAGTCAGCGTTACAAAAAGCATTGTTATTGTCTCCTTTTAATAGTGGGTATTTAAAAGAACTGGGATTTATTCAGCAAGCACAAAAACAGTGGCAAGCATCATTAGAAAGTTTTAAAGCAGCTGAAGAGTATGTGTATTTGGTTGAGCCTGAGCAGAAAAGATTGGCGATTCAGCAGGGTGTAAGGCGTAGTCTAGGAGTAAGTTTAATTGAATTAAATCAACTGGATGAAGCGGTTAAATATTTTAATCAGGTGTTAGAAGCTGATCCGTCTGACTCAAAGGCGCGTAATGAATTAAAATACATTGATGAGTTGAAGAAAAAAGGTGATATTGCCAAACAGCCAATTGGTCGCGTTTAGATTCCGATCTTTTAAATCATCTAAGGGGCGCAATAATTAACTTATAAAAAATTATTTTGTGATAGATTACACATTATTGATTATCGTTGAATATGGTTTTGAATCATGAAATTTAAACTTTTTCTCACTATGATGACTTTGTCTATTTCATGTTTTAGTTATGCTGAAACTCAGTCTACTTCTGTACAGGCAAATACCAGTTTAAAGCCATTGAGTGGTGTGCGTGTGTCGATGCAGCGTATGCTTAAATCAGGTGAAGGTCGTTATTATATGAACCTTTATGCAGGGATTGCACATCCGCATGGTGTACTGACTGATTTAATGAATAGTACAACGATAGACTTTAAAGGAACTCAAAAAGGCGATCAGTTAGATCTAAAATCACTGGCTTCAGAAGCAGATAACACCACTGTTGGCAAATATCAACTGACAGGTGTGCTGAATGCAAATAGCGGATTGTTTAAAGCTACACTTTTAGAAGCAGGCAAAACAGCTGGGCAATCCATACAATTTGAACCTGCTTTTAAGGTCGTGAATAAACCAGTTTTTATCTTTAAATTCTATGGTCAGGACGATGCCAATAGCCCATTTGGCAAAACTTTAAAACGTGTAGATGTGTTGAATAAAAACAACAATACTGTCGTGCAAAGCCTTACTGGGTTTACAGGCTATCCAAACAGTGTCGGTTATATGGATATCAATTTTGATGGTTATTATGATGTGATTGTTTCTGACTTATCTCAAGGGCGCACAGTAGAGGATAAACGCTATATTTATTGGATGTATAATCCAAAAACTCAACAGTTTCAGCGTTCTCCACAACTGGAAAAGATTGCAGGCTTTCCGAACCTGCATGGTGAAAAGCAACAGATTGACTTTGGCAATCGACAAGTTTACCAAGTGGAAAACGGTCTACTCATTCGCGTGAAAGGTGATCAGTAATTGGTCAAAAAACTGTCATAAAATAATCATTAAATTGTCAAGAAAATAACCTAATCTATTCAAAAATGAACAGATTAGGTATCGTATGAATAAACCGTTCGCGAACACCTTGCAATTTAAACAACAAGATTTTCCCGATAATATTCAGTATTATTTCAACCCAAACAACAAGAAAACGACAACGAATAATGATGACCTTATTCGTGATTTATCTCGACCTCGTCTCAAAATTGCAATCGTGACTGAAACATGGCCACCAGAAATTAATGGTGTTGCTTTATCTTTGATGCAACTGTGTAAGGGGTTGCAAAATCAAGGGCATAAAATTCTGCTTATTCGTCCTGAGCAAAAAGCGCAATGCTATGATTTCGTTCCCAATAAAGAATGCTTGGTGAATGGGCAGTCAATTCCAAAATATCCAGATATGAAGTTCGGTTGGCCACAATTCCTCAAAGTCTCTCAAGCGATTTCAGCATTTACACCCGATGTCGTGCATATCGTGACTGAAGGACCATTAGGATTTACAGCATTACACGCTGCAAAAACACGACATATCCCCGTTTCAAGTGGCTTTCATTCACAATTCCAAGAGTTTAGTCGTTTCTTTGATTTGGCATTCTTGGTCAAGCCGATTCAAAGTTATTTGAGATGGTTTCATAATGCAACACAACTGACCTGTGTTCCCAGCCGTGACACTGAAATCGCTTTACGTGAATTTGGTGTGACCTGCCCATTGGTCGTCGTAGGTAGGGGGATTGATACAGATCGGTTTTCTTCACAACGTTATTCAGCACTGCTTAGACAGCAGTGGGGCGCAGATGAAAACACTACGGTGTTGATTTATGTTGGGCGTTTATCTTCGGAAAAAGAAGTTAATGTGGTAATTGATGCTTATTCCGCGTTACGTAAGCAATCACAGCGTCAAGTCAAATTGGTGTTGGTGGGAGATGGTCCTGATCGTAGCCGATTAGAAAAAATGCCAGGTGCAGAACATGTGATTTTCATGGGTAGCCTAAGTGGCACGCAACTTGCTGAAGCTTATGCAAGTGCCAATGTTTTTGTATTTGCCAGCCAAGTCGAAACATTTGGTAATGTGGTCATTGAGGCGATGGCAAGTGGCTTACCGATTATTGCCTATGATTATGCCTGTGCCCAACTTCATGGCAAACATACTCAAACAGGTTGGTTATGTTCAATTGGCGATATTCAACAGTTAACACAACATGTGTTGCAAATTCCAGATAACAACATGCTGAAACGTATGGGGCAACAAGCCATGCAAGATGTTCAAAGCATCGGATGGCAACATCCAGTTCATCAATTCGAAGAAGCACTATATCAGGTTACGCAGTATGCAAAACGGCTGACCTAGTTCATCTCAAATAATGAGAGGAGAGTGAAAATGAATTTTAAAAATACCAAAATAAAAATGCTCGATCTCGATCTTAGAGGTTGCTTATATCTCAATAACTTATCGCATACGCAAAGTGTTGCAACGTTTTTTAAAACCATTAGTCGTCTAGGTGATGGTGCTTTTTGGTGCGCAATGTTAATGCTGGTATGGTTGCAAAAAGGCTGGATGTATGGACTGCAATTGCTCTATGTCGTGGTTGCTGGTCTGTTAGGAACGGGGATTTATAAATTTCTAAAACATAAAACAGTCCGCCCGCGACCTTATCAAGTCCATCAGGTGATTATTTTAGGTGAGCGCCCTTTGGATCATTTTAGTTTTCCATCAGGTCATACACTACATGCTGTGATGGCAACGATTGTTTTTGGCTATATCCAACCCCTGATGTTATTTATCATGACACCTTTCACTGTGTTGATTGCGCTGTCACGAATGGTTTTGGGCTTGCATTATCCAAGTGATGTGATTGTTGGGGCACTGATTGGTGCAAGTGTCGCAAGCTTGATTGTTTTAACTGCGCCTTATTTAGGAGTTATTCTATGATGGTTTATTTATTGGTGGTGTGTAACTTCATTTTTAAAGAATCAGATGATTTTGATCATCAAGGTTTTAATTTTGAATAATGGTCTACACCTAGTCGCAAATATAGACGAATTGTCCACAGCCCCTAAGATTTGGTAAAGTAGTAGGATTAAATAAAGCAAAGGAACATGAGCATGGGCTTACGTTGGACAGACACGATTGACATCGCAATTGAACTCAGTGAAGCACACCCAGATGTGGATCCACAATGGGTGCGTTTTACCGATATGCATGCTTGGATTTGTGCTTTGCCAGAGTTTAGTGATGACCCAACAAAATCAACAGAAGGTTTGTTGGAAGCTATTCAAATGGCATGGATTGATGAAGCAAATTAATCGCTTCTCGATGTAATTCAATGGTGGAATCTCACTACACATCGAAAAATCCAATTTTTTTACAGATTAAAAGCGGAAAATTATTCATTATTCGGTATAATGCGCCAAAAATTTCGTGTCAAATTGACTTAAGGAGCCAATCATGGCTATTGAACGTACTTTATCTATCGTAAAACCAGATGCAGTTGCTAAAAACCACATCGGTGACATCTTTGCTCGTTTCGAAAAAGCTGGTCTTAAAATCGTTGCGACTAAAATGAAACACCTTTCTAAAGCTGAAGCTGAAGGTTTCTATGCTGAGCATAAAGAACGTGGTTTCTTTGGTGATTTAGTTGCATTCATGACTTCTGGTCCAGTAGTTGTATCTGTTCTTGAAGGCGAAAACGCTGTTCTTGCTCACCGTGAAATTCTTGGTGCAACAAACCCTAAAGAAGCTGCTCCTGGTACAATCCGTGCTGATTTCGCTGTAAGCATCGATGAAAATGCTGCTCACGGTTCTGACTCAGTTGCATCTGCTGATCGTGAAGTAAACTACTTCTTCGCTCAAACTGAAGTTTGTCCACGTACTCGTTAATTCGACGTATTTAGGGTCTATTTTCTTATCCAATAAATCTTCGATTTATGAATTGATAACAGACCCGAAACCAGATAGGTGATATACTGCTTGTCTGGTTTTTTTATTTTTGTAGTTCTTATTGTTCAAATGCTGATCAATATTTTTCATTCTACGGCATGATTTAGGTAATCCCCATGAGTTCTGAAGTTGTCGCTTCATCGTTAAATTTAGATGAACAGCAGCCTGCATCGTCACATACAGTACAGGCTGACCGTGTTCAGTCTGCACATGCACAGAAAGTGAATTTACTTGGCATGTCACGTCCGCAATTGGAAAAATTCTTCGAAGAAATGGGGGAGAAAAAATTCCGTGCTGGGCAAGTAATGAAATGGATTCATCAGTTTTTTGTCACTGATTTTGCTGAAATGACCAATATTTCAGGCAAACTTCGAGAAAAATTAGAACGAATTTGCGAAATTAAGGCACCAGAGGTTGTTCATCGCAACTATTCAAAAGACGGCACACGTAAATGGGTTTTCCGTGTGGGCGATGGTGCAGGTTCACTGGTAGAAACCGTGTTGATTCCTGCTGAGGATAAGACGGGGTCACGTAAAACCTTATGTATTTCTTCACAAGTCGGCTGTGCGCTTGACTGTTCATTCTGTTCAACCGGTAAGCAGGGTTTTCAGCGTGATTTATTGCCAGATGAAATCATTGGGCAATTGTGGATGGCGAACTATTCTTATATGGAAGATGTGCCAGTCGCAGAGCGCGAACGTTCTGTGACCAATGTGGTCATGATGGGAATGGGCGAACCACTGTTGAACTATGACGCAGTTTTGAGTTCGATGAATATCATGCTGGATGATTTTGCTTACGGAATGTCAAAACGCCGTGTCACATTATCGACATCAGGTGTTGTTCCGAAAATTGACCAATTGGCACAAGATATTGACGTTGCTTTGGCGATTTCCTTACACGCGCCAAATGATGAATTGCGTAATGAATTGGTACCAATCAATAAAAAGTATCCTTTGGCGCAATTGATTGCTGCATGTCAGCGTTATATTGCCAAAGATGGTAATGAAAGTTCACGCAAGCATGTGACGATTGAATATGTGATGTTGGATGGTGTGAACGATCAACCTGAACATGCACAACAAATGATTAAATTGCTGAAAAACTTACCAAGCAAAATTAATTTAATCCCATTTAACCCATTTCCACATGCGCCTTATGGGCGTTCAAGCCGAAATCGAATTATTTCTTTCCAAAAAACTTTGTCTGATGCAGGTTTTGTGTGTACGATTCGTCAGACACGAGGTGATGATATTGATGCCGCTTGTGGACAATTGGTGGGGCAGGTTGCAGACCGTACACGTCGTGCTGAACAGTGGAAAAAGAAAGTGGCTGAACGTGGTGAAATTATACGTTCACAAGGTTAAAGATCTGTAGACATAGATTTATATCAACAAAGAATCAGGGGCTGACTTTGAGAAAATCGATGTATCAAAAAGCAGTTGTAATATTGGCAATTGGTTTATCTGCATTGGTGGTACAGGGTTGTCAAACGACAAACTCAGACACAATTATAAAAAAAGATCCTGAGAAAGCCGTCAAAGTTCGTACCCAGTTAGCTGCGGAGTATATTCGATCAGGCGATCTGGATGCAGCTAAACGTGCACTCGATCAAGCCCTAGAAACCGATTCACGAGATTCAGCTGCCAATATGATGATGGGAGTTTTACTACAACAAGAAGGTAGTAAGATCAGCATGGAAAAAGCGGATGGCTATTTTAAGCGTGCGATTTCCAGTGATTCGAAAAATGCGCAGGCTCGTAATAATTATGGAACATATTTATTTGTTAGCGAGCGTTATAATGATGCGATTGAGCAGTTGAGTATCGCAGGCGCATCTCTTGGATACGACCAGCGTTATAAGGCTTTAGAAAATTTGGGGCGGGTATATTTAAAAGTTGGTGATACAGCAAATGCCGAAAAAGCATTCAAAAATGCCCTACAAGTCAATCGCGATTCGATCATTTCTTTGGTAGAGTTGTCTGAGATTTTCTATTTGCAACAAAAAAATGCGCAAGCAAGTCAACTCTATGAACAATATGTTCGTTTAGTAGGTCAGGACAAACAGGGCGCAAGAGCACTCTGGATTGGTTTACGTATTGCACGTGCCAATAATGACCAGATGGGAATGCAAGTACTGGTGAACCAGTTGCGGGCATTATTCCCTGACAGTAAAGAATATCAACGTTATCTGCAATTACAGTACAGTACTGAGGCCGTATGGAAGTAAATCCTAATTCACAGCAACCTACAGGTTCAAACGTAGCATCTAATGGCTTAGGAAATGTTCAACGTCCAGGTGAGTACTTGCGTCAAATTCGAGTCTCGAAGAACCTAGACATTCAAGATGTTGCAAAAGAGCTGAAAATGCCTGTAAAAACCTTACAAGCATTAGAGCAAGATGAATATAAATCTTTGCCAGAAGCGACTTTTATTAAAGGCTATTATCGTTCATATGCGAAGTTTTTGGGTGTTGATGCAACTGTCATCATTCAACGTTTTGATGAAATTTATCAAAATGATACAGGGCTTTTGCCGAATCATGCATTGAACAATTCTCCGATCAAGATCATGGGTAAGCTTCCGGGTTCAAACAGCGATCGTAATAAAAAATGGTTGAAGCGTGCTTTGATTGCCATTGTTGCGATTGCCGTGATTTGGGCTTTGATCGCAGGAATTCAAAAGTTTACATCAAGTAAAAGCAATGACACTGATGCTAAACCACAAGAGTCTGAAGTAGAGGTATTGAACTTAAACAATGCAACTGCGACTTCTGGTGACCAAATGGTGTTGAATTTTAGCCATCCAACTTCTGTGCATATTGTGGACAGCACAGGAAAAGTTTTGGCAACTGGTCGTCAATCTGCGACATTGACACTGAGTGGTCAGTCACCATTCCAAATTCGACTCGATGATGCAACTGCTGTGTCATTAAGCCTTAATAATGAACAGATTTCATTGTCTCCATATACAGTGAACGGAAAAGCAGAATTCCGTTTGTCACGTTAATGGGCAAGAGTAGATAAGATCATGATTGAGAATCCAATCAAGCGTCGTCCAACACGTAAAATACGTGTGGGTTCGGTGTATGTCGGTGGTGATGCCCCGATCAGTATTCAAAGTATGACCAATACTGAAACATGTGATGTTGATGCAACGGTTGCGCAGATTCAACGCTGTGCAGATGTGGGCGCTGATATCATGCGTGTTTCAGTACCGACGATGGAAGCTGCTGAAGCTTTTGGTGAAATTCGTAAGCGTGTTACCGTTCCTTTGGTGGCGGACATTCATTTCGATTACAAGATTGCTTTGAAAGTCGCTGATATGGGTGCAGATTGTTTGCGTATCAACCCTGGCAATATTGGTTCTGAAGCCAAAATTCGTGAGGTTGTGGCTGCGGCACGTCATCATGATATTTCGATGCGTATTGGGGTCAATGCTGGATCTTTAGAGAAAGATATTCAAAAGAAATATGGTGAGCCAACAGGACAAGCTTTGCTTGAGTCTGCGATGCGTCATATTGATATCTTGGATCGTTTGGATTTTCAAGAATTTAAAGTGTCGGTAAAAGCGTCAAATGTATTTTTGACAATGGATGCTTATCGTTTATTATCTGCACAGATTGATAACCCACTGCATTTGGGTGTGACTGAAGCAGGGGTATATCGTACAGGTTCTGTGAAATCTGCGATTGCTTTAGGTGGTTTGTTGATGGAAGGCATTGGTGACACCATGCGTATTTCATTGGCAGCAGAGCCTGAAGAAGAAGTTAAAATTGGTTTTGATATTTTAAAATCATTGAGTCTTCGTTCAAATGGGATCAATTTTATTGCCTGTCCAAGCTGTTCACGTCAAGAGTTTAACGTGATTAAGGTCATGCAAGCTCTTGAAGAACGTTTGGAAGATATTCGTACTCCGATGGATGTATCTGTCATTGGGTGTAAAGTCAATGGTCCGGGTGAAGCCAAAGAAGCCGATATTGGTATTGTCGGTGCAAGTCCTCGTTCACTCGTGTATCGTAATGGCGAAAAGAGTCATTTAATAGATACAAATCAGTTGGTTGATGAAATCGAAACGATGGTTCGTCAACGTGTTCAAGAGCTTGAAAAAGCTAAAGCTAAAGAGATTATCCGTAGTTCATCATGAGTTCAATTGTCGCAATTAAAGGTTTTAACGATGTTCTTCCAACGCAAACTGCTGCATGGAGACGTCTTGAGCAACATTTAGCATCACTTATGGATGCTTATGGTTATCAGCAAATCCGTTTGCCGATCGTTGAACATACCCATTTGTTTAAACGTTCAATTGGTGATGCAACTGACATCGTTGAAAAGGAAATGTATACATTTCTGGATAAAGGTAATCCACCTGAATCTTTAACATTGCGTCCAGAAGGGACTGCGGGTTGTGTGCGTGCGATGTTGGAGCATAACTTGTTGCGTGGTGCGAATCCACGTGTTTGGTATGTGGGTCCAATGTTCCGTTATGAGAAACCTCAAAAAGGACGCTATCGCCAATTCCACCAATTTGGTGTTGAAACTTTTGGTGTGGCAACGCCAGATCAAGATGCTGAACTGATTCTGATGACGGCACGTTTGTGGAAGCGCATGGGGGTTGCAGATAAAGTTCAACTTGAGTTGAATACTTTGGGTGAATCTGATGAGCGTGCCGAGTATCGTGCAGCATTGGTTGAGTTTTTGACAGCTCATCAAGCAGACTTGGATGAAGATTCACAACGACGTTTGACCACTAATCCTTTACGTATCTTAGATTCAAAAGATGCGCGTACCCAACAAATTCTTGAAAATGCGCCAAAGTTGCATGATTTCTTGAAAGAAGACAGTTTGAATCATTTTGCCCAGTTACAACAGTATTTAACAGATGCTGGAATTAGTTTTGTGATCAATCAAAAACTGGTACGTGGTTTAGATTATTACAACAAAACAGTATTTGAGTGGACCACAACGCATTTGGGTTCTCAAGGAACTGTCTGCGCAGGTGGTCGTTACGATGGTTTGGTTGGGCAGCTTAAAGGTAAGCCGGATCAATCTGTGCCAGCTGTGGGTTTCGCCATGGGGATGGAACGTTTATTGTTGTTGCTTGAGCAAGTTGAAGACAATACTCCAACGCGTGAGTGTGAGCTGTTTTTGCTTTCTGACCCGGCGACACAAGGGCAGGCTCTGGTTCTGGCTGAGCAAATGCGAGATCAAATCGAAAAGGCAAACAGTGCAATCCGTTTAAAAACAGGTTCACAAGGTTCTATGAAGAGTCAAATGAAGAAAGCAGACCAGTCTGGTGCGATCTATGCATTGATCTTTGGTGAACGTGAAGCTGAAGCACAGCAAGTTTTAGTTAAAGAACTTGCTACAGCAGAACAACATGAAATTCAGGTGTCTGAAATAGTACCGTTTTTCATTGAAAAACTTTCGTCAAAATAAGCCGATAATCATAAGGAAAAGGGGAGTCAAATGAGCGCAATGACTGATGAAGAACAACTGGATAGTGTGAAGTCATTCTTTAAAAAATATGGCTCGGCTATGGTCACTGGTGTGCTCATTGCATTGATTGCCTTTTTCGGTTGGGAATATTGGCAAAAGAAAACTTTAGCTGAAAATCAAAACCAAACAGCTAAAATTCAACAATTGATGGATGAGGCAAGAGCAGCCAATGGTGATGCCAAAGTCACGGCTGCATTGGTGTCATCCGCAGATAAAATTGTGAAAGACAATCCAGATTCAGTGCAGGCGATTCAGGCTCAAATTATCATGGCAAAACTTGCTTATGATAAAAATGATTATGCCTTGGCTGAGCGTGAGTTGAAAAAAGTCGAAAATTCCAAAATTAAAGATGCTGGTTTGTTACAAGTTGTAAAAATCAAATTGGCTGATGCGCAATTGGCGCAAAAAAAGTTTGATGATGCTTTAAAAACCTTGTCAGCTGTGAATGATCCTGCATTTCAAGCCAGTGCTGATGAGATGAAAGGCGACATTTATGTAGCAAAAAATGATACTGAAAATGCCAAAAAATCGTATCAAGCAGCATGGAATGCAGTTGTTGAGCGTAAGCAAGAACGACAAATTTTACAAATTAAACTCGAAAGTGTTGGCGTATTAGTAGAAGATCCTGATCTTGAGCGCCCAATTTTAGCAACACAAGTGGATGAGTCTTAATGGATAGAAACTTTAAAATACCTTTTGCTTTAGCAATCTTATCAATCGCTTTAATCGGCTGTTCAAGCAATAAGACGAAAGAAGTTAAGATTAAGCCGAATCCACTCCCTAAAGTTGCACAAGCATCAAGCTTGGTTCAAGTTTTTTCGACCAGTGTTTCGTCGACCAGCAGTGAAGATGCACTGCGTCTTCGTTTGGATACGGACAATGGTGTCGTATTTGCTTTAGATCCAAAAGGTGAGGTGTCAGCCTATAAAGGCAAACAACGCCTATGGGAAGCTAAAGTGACCAAAGAAGGTCTAAGCTCAGGTGTTGAAGCTGCTGACGGTGTGGTGATTGTGGGCAATCAAAAAGGGCGCATCTTTGCTTTAGATCAAGCTACGGGTGCAACCAAATGGTCTACACAGTTATCGGGCGCAATCATTAGTTCAGCATTGATCCAATCTGGTCGAGTAATCGTGGTTGCAAATGATGGCACTGTCTATGCGTTAGATGTTGAGTCAGGTCAACAAGTCTGGACCTACAAATTACCAAATGCTTCGTTGAGCTTACGTGGTCAAGCTGCCCCAGTAAGTTTGGATCCGCGTACAGTGCTTATAGGAACATCTACAGGCTACCTTTTCGCAATTGATAGTCTTGCAGGTGTGCCTCGCTTACAACGTCGCGTTGCCGTTTCAGAAGGGCGTTCGGATATTCAACGTTTAATTGATGTTGATAGTGAACCTGTGGTTTCTGGGCAGTATGTCGTAACAACAAGTTTTCAAGGGCAAGTTACTGTGCTTGATTTAGCGACACAACGTATTTTGTGGAGTGAAAATTCAAGCAGTATCAATCGTCCAGAAGTGACAGATGGTAAAGTCATCGTGTCACAAACAGACGGTCAAATTATTGCGTATGATTTGATTACTGGGCAAGAAATCTGGAAAAATGAGCAATTGCTAAATCGTAACCTGAGTAATCCTGTGCTACTCGGCTCAAATCTTGTCGTTGGTGATTTGGATGGTTATTTGCATCAAATTGATCTCAACAGTGGAACTACACTGGGACGCGCTAAAACCAGTGGTGAAGTCCGTACCTTAAGAGTGATTGATAATCAGCTCTATGTTTCGACACGTAAAGGTGCTTTAAGTATTTGGCAAAGTCGTTAACTGATTAGGATTCTCTATTTTTTTAGTCTTGTGCTAAAATAGAGCCATCCGTAAGAATTTCATGCACGGGGTGATTGCAAATCAATACCCCGTGTTTTTATTTTAGGTTTTTCCTACTTTTCTTCCTATACATTTCTGATGTTCAGACCAGTCATACTGGCTGATCTTGAATAAAGGTTATTTTATGAAACCCGTAATTGCGCTCATTGGTCGTCCAAACGTCGGCAAATCAACGTTATTCAACCAGATTACCAAGAGCCGTGATGCACTTGTTGCTGACTTTGCAGGTCTAACCCGTGACCGCAAATATGGTGATGCAACGTATCAAAATAAATCTTTCATTGTTGTCGATACTGGGGGTATTGGTGAAAATGAAGGCGGTATCGATTCATATATGGCAGAACAATCAAAAACTGCGATAAATGAAGCGGATATTATTATTTTTGTCGTGGATGCGCGCGCAGGTTTATTGGCTTCAGATGAGCAGATTGCACGCGAGTTACGTACGCTTGGCAAAAAAGTGTATTTGGTTGCCAATAAAGTCGATGGTGTCCATGCGGAAGCTGCTTTAGTTGAATTCTATAAGTTGGGCATGGGCGAGCCTTTGCAAGTGGCTGCAAGTCATGGGCGTGGTGTTCAACAAATGCTTGAAGACGTCCTAACGGATATTCCTGAAGATGAAAATGAAGATGAGCATGATCAAGCCACAGGTTTACGCTTAGCAATTATTGGTCGCCCAAATGTGGGTAAATCAACACTGGTCAACCGTTTATTGGGTGAAGAGCGTGTGGTGGCTTTTGACCAACCAGGTACAACGCGAGATTCAATCTATATTCCTTTTGAACGTGATGGGCGCAAATATACCTTGATTGATACGGCAGGGGTGCGCCGTAAAGGTAAAGTAGATGAAATGATTGAGAAATTCTCAGTTGTGAAAACGCTACAAGCCATGAAAGATGCACATGTTGTTGTGGTGGTGGTTGATGCGCGTGAAGGGATTGTTGAACAAGATTTGCATTTAATTGGTTATGCACTTGAAGCTGGTCGTGCGATGGTAATTGCCATTAATAAATGGGATAACATGACCGAATATGACCGGAAACAATGTAAATTAGATGTTGAACGTCGTTTTGATTTTATTCCTTGGGCAAAAATCCATTTAATTTCTGCTTTGCATGGCACAGGTGTGGGGGAGCTTTATCCATCTATCCATCGTGCTTATGATTCTTCTCATTTGAAAGTCTCACCTGCAAAATTGACTCAAATTTTGAATGATGCGACTGATGCACATCAACCACCAATGATTAGTGGTAAACGCATTAAAATGCGTTATGCGCATATGGGTGGGCAAAATCCACCAACGATTGTGATTCACGGTAACAAAGTGGATAAGACACCAGCAGATTATCGCCGTTATCTTGAAAATGTTTTCCGTAAAGTCTATAAGCTTGAAGGAACACCTGTTCGTATTGACTTTAAAACTTCAGAAAACCCATTCGAAGGGCGTAAAACCCAAGTGGATGAACGTACAGCAGCACGTCGCCGTCGTTATATTCAAAAGTTTAAAAAGGCTGAGAAAAAATTTAGCCGTTAATACAGTCCTCTATGTTGATAAAAACCCAAAGTGATCTTTGGGTTTTTTTGATTTAAACTAAGAAAAAATCTTTGGAATATATTGTGAATCGTACTATTCGGCTTGACCTTAATTCTATTCAAAATATTCTTCCCACTTTTCAATCACCTGATCGTAAAAGCCAAATTCAAGAACTCAAACATGCTATTTATGCATACCGTAATCAATTGATCTCTGATTTGTTATGCAAAGAAATCACAAACCCCAGTTTTGCTCAGACTGAATTTGGCAAACCATACTTAATTGATTATCCAAAGTTTCACGTGAATCATTCGCACAGCCAGCAACATTATGCATTGGCAAGTAGCCAACACATGCATGATTTAGGGGTGGATGTCGAAGATTTAGATCGTAAAGTGCGTTTTGAAGCACTGGCAAAACATGCTTTTCATCCTGAAGAATATCAGACTTGGCAGTCGTTAGATTTTGATCCAGTATTTTGGTTTAAAGTCTGGACAACCAAAGAAGCGATTTTAAAAGCTTCGGGCTTGGGGATTCGTTTAAGTTTAAATGAGCTTAATACGCATGTGCATCGTATAAATGATGGGGGATTATGTACTCATCCATTATTAGGCAGTTTTGCCTATCAGAATTTTAATCTCAGTCGGGTCATGCTTACGGTTGCGTGGCGTTCAGAATTATCCTGCAAAGGTTTTGCTTTTCCACAAATTGAAATTATTCAGCATGATTAAAATACGACTCAAAAGCACTGACTCAATTGAATGGTTGAATAAGAGGAATACATCTATTTTCTTGAATATACACTGCATTATAGACAGAAATTTTGATGTTTGTTTGTGTGAGTCAAGGACTGGTTTTTGCAAATCACCAAGCAAATTGAATATTATCAATATCATCTAAAATATATAAAGATCCTCAAGCCGATAAGTCGTGATAATTTCTTAAAAAAGAGTTTATTTATTCTGGAAATTCTCTATACTTGATAAATTAAATCAAAAGCAAGTCTCTGAAATATTAATTATTGTGAATTTAGAGTAATAAATGATCAATACATTAGGGTCAATGTGTGCAATTAAAATATCTCCTCAGTTTAATTTTTCTCATATTTGTTTGCCCAAATTTTGCATTTGCTTCCGCGATAGAAAGTGACATTGCTGCTTTTAATCTTATTACAAATTATAAACTTCTATTCCTTGGCGGTGTATTTGTCATCTTGATGCAAGCAGGTTTTGCTGTTGTTGAAGGTGGTTATGAAAATACCCAAAAATCCGTTTATGCACTGATTGTGAATTATATTTCAGCGATTTTAGGCACACTGTTTTTTAGTTTAGTGTGTTCCAAAATATTTCATGCTGATGTGGTGGATTCAGTCAATTATCTTAGTGCCATGTTACGGGGGTGGCATTGGAATCTTTTGTTTTTCTATATGCTGATGGCAACGACGATAACCACTGTCGTTGGAAGGGTTATTCCAAATAGAACTTCTTTATGGGTCAACTGGATTGTCGGCTTTATGATCGCAGGGGTTATTTTTCCATTTTTCAGTAGTTGGGTTTGGGGAAATATTGCTTTTGGTGGTGGTTGGTTAAAAGCCTTAGGTTTTATTGATTTTGCTGGCTCAACTGTAGTGCATTCAACTGCGGCATGGATTGTCTTGGCGGGATATTTCACCTCCAAATCAAATGATAAGCAAGAAATTTCTAAGAAAGACTTAATCTTTGAAGATTACAAAATTTTATCCTTGGCTTTGGCGGGTTTTATTCTTTGGTTAGCGTGGTCGGGCTTAAATATTGTTTATATTTCGACATACCGTATTGATATTGGTTTGATTGTCGTCAATGCTTTTGCCGCTTTATTTGGTGCAATGCTGGCTTCTTGGGCTTTAACTTTGTTGATGAATAATAAAATCATTTCATGGGCTGAATTGATCAAAGCTGCATTAGGTGGTCTGGTTGCAATTACCGCTAGTTGTGGTTTGGTGGGCTTTTCATCAGCATTGATTATTGGTTTGGTTTCAGGTGCACTGACAAACTATCTTCCTCATTTGTTGACCCGTTGGATCGCTTCAAAACATATTCGCGAAGTTGTCGTGGTACATGGAATATGCGGCATTTGGGGAACTTTGGCAGTATCATTGAGCAATAATCCAAACATTCAACTCACCCATAGAGCCAGTGTACTGGATCAAATTATGGGAATTGGTGTGAATTTTATTTGGAGCTTTGGCGTTGCATTCCTAGTTTTTAAGTTGATTTGTAGCATCAATTCAAGATTTAAAGCTCAGATTTAAGATCCTTATGCTCAAACTGCCTGATCATTGATATGCATGATTTGATTTCAATCATTCATATTCAATCGACTTTATACTTTTATAAAGATTGCTAAAATCATAAGTGATTCATTTATTGCGTACTTTTAAATCATAGATAATCTTTCTATGGTGAAGCGACTTAGATTTAGATATTGTAACGTCAAACAGAGTATATGAACAAAAGCAAAGCTTAATTGTGTTTGCTGCTCAAGAATGTGGTTAAAAAATGAGTAAAGCCAAAAAAGAGTAAAGCAAAAAATGGGTGAAGCAAAGTAAGATATTGCCTAAGCAAATTTATTTAAACTTTAGAGCTAAAGTGTGACAATGAACGCTTTAGATCATTTGATGATAGATTCATTGCATTGATGTGAGAGATCAAGAAAAAATTTATAGTATCTTATGGACTTTAATAGATCGACTAGCGCTTATTAATGAAGGTTATAGATGCAAAAAAAGCGACATAAAGTCGCTTTTTCTATTTTTACAAGTTCAGAAAAAGTTTAGGCTACACTTTCAGGTGTTGCACGCCATAAACTTTCTAAATCGTAAAATTTACGTGCTGTTGGAAGCATTACATGCACAACCACAACACCGAGATCAATAAGGATCCATTCAGCATCTCTTTCACCCTCAACACCAATTGGGCGAAAACCTGCTTTACGTGCTTCATCAGCAACATTATCAGCAAGGGCTTTAACATGACGAGTTGATGTTCCGCTCGCAATAACAATAGCATCTGCTACGTTACTGATTTTGCTTACATCAAGTTGAATAATATCTTTGGCTTTTACATCAAGTAGAGCTTCTTGTACGACATTTAAACAGGTCTGTACGTCTTGATTTTGAGTGTTCATTGCAAGTTCGTGAGAATTAGAAGCGCTGGGCGATGGTTCTAAATTCATATAAGGTATATTTTCCAGAAAATATCTCATCTTCTAATATAGCGCTTTTGGCTAAAAAATACAATTATTCAATGCCAATAATGATGCAAGATATTCTTCAATTAATAGCTATGATTGTTTGAAAAGTATTTTTCTTTCCATGCAAAAGATTGATTCGAATGAGATTGTGGCTTGTATTCTGCCGCAATGAAACCTGTGTAATGACTTTGTTTTAACCATGAAAAAATGGATGAATAATCAATCTGCGCAGTGTCTGGTTCGTGTCGCCCTGGGCAATCTGCAAATTGAATATGCCCAATCCAGTCAATATTTTCTTGCAAAGCTTGAAGAACATCTTCACCCATCATTGCCATATGGTAACAGTCAAACTGCATTTTTAAAGCAGGGTGTTGCACCGCTTCTAACATTTCTTGGGCTTGGGCAATATTTTGCACTAGAAAGCGAGGCATGTCTGTTCCATTGATCATTTCAAAAACTGGTTGAATGTCGTATTCAGACAACATATGGCAAGCAAGTTTGAGGTTGTTTGCCAAAGTGTTTAAACATGGCAGTAAATCTGCATCTTCAGGTTGTTTACCTGCCAATATATTGATGTTTGGAACATTCAGTGCATCGGCATACTCGAGTGCTTGTTCTAAAGCTTGGTGAAACTCAAGTTCTTTACCGGGTACGCCTGCAAGTCCATTACCGCCTTGCATCAAATCCCCGGCAGGTGCGTTGATGAGACAGATATGTAAATCATATTGTTCCAATTGTGCTTGAATTTCTTCAATACTCAATTCATAGGGAAATTGAATTTCTACATGTTGAAAGCCGTGGCGATGTGCCAAAGCAAAGCGTTCAATGAGTGGAACTTCAGTAAAAATCATCGATAGGTTTACTGCGAGTTTAGTCATGGCAATCTTCCGTGCTCTTCTTGGCTTTTATCTTCAATGTAGACGGCAATAGATTATTTTTCAACTTATTTCTGTATGAAATAAACCACCTATATGCTTAAATTTTCTCGACTTGGTGAATGACTGTAGCAAGATCTGCTTCTGCAAAACCCCGGCTTTGGTGGCTGTGCAACTGGTCTAAGGCGCGTTGAGCAACAGGAATGTCTAAACCAAATTGTTGGGCTAATTGAACGGCATTATTGAGATCTTTGGATAAGGTTTGCACTTTCCATTGTACGGGTTCAAAGGTATGACTCGCCATACGTGGCGTAAGAATTTGAAAGGGTTTAGAGTCTGCAAATCCACCGGCTAATGCAGGTGCAAGCAGAGTAGTATCAACACCTGCCTGACCAGCAAGTGCAACGGCTTCCGCAATCAGTGTACTGTTTGCAGCAACGATCAATTGATTACATATTTTGGTTGCTTGTCCTGTGCCTGTTTCCCCCATGCAAGTCACTCTTTGCGAAAGAACGTTATAAACCAAACTCAAGTCTTGGATGGTTTCGCGATGCCCCCCTGCGAAAATCACTAACGTACCATTTTCTGCACCTGCCGTACCACCCGAAACAGGTGAGTCAATCCAAATCACCTGTTTGTTTGCCGCCTGACTTGCAAGTTGTTTGGTGACTGCCACAGATAAACTTGAAAAATCCACAATAACTTGTTGAGCGCGTAAGTAAGGTTCAATGTGTTGGTAAACCTGTTGAACGGCTTGGTCATCCGCGAGGCAGGTCAAAATAATGGGGTAGTCTGCAATTTGCCCGAACTCTAGAGTATGCGCACCCATATCAATCAGGGGTTCACATGCTGTTGCTGTGCGATTCCATACTGCCACATCAAATCCAGCCTGAATTAATCGAGCTGCCATGCGACTTCCCATCAAGCCCATACCAAGAAATGCAATTTTACTGTTACGATCAAAATTCATCTTATTGTTCCCAAGCCTTGTACAGAAATGTTTTTTAAACTATTTATATTGGCGTGGTAAGAATTGTACTTCAGGATTCTTGTCTTTTTTACGCGCAATTTGACTGTTTTTTCCTAGAAGTAATTTTAACTGCCAAATCTTTTCTAAGCGTAGCGCTTTTTTAGGCTGGTGTTCCATGGCATCTAAAACACGTTTGGCTGCCATCAATGCATCAGGAGAGCGTTGTAACATTTCTTCAGCAATGGCTTGGGCTTTTTCTAAGGGTGAGGTGCTTAGATGCGTAACCAAACCAATTTCTTTGGCATAATGTCCATCAAAAATTCGTGCAGTCAGTGTAAGCTCTTTGGCTAAATCGATGCCGATTACGCCTTTGATAGAACGTGTAAGCCCCATATCTGGTACAAGCCCCCAACGACTTTCCATGATTGACATTTTAGTCTCTGGATGTGCAATACGAATATCAGCAGCTAAAGCCAGTTGCATTCCCGCACCAAAGCAAAATCCTTCAATGGCGGCGATGACAGGAACAGGCAATTCTTGCCAAATTAGGAATGCTTTTTGGAACAGGCTTTGCCCCGGTTTAATCAGTTCCCAAGCTGCAAATGCAGTATTTTTAGGACTATTTAAATCAGCTAAATCAATCCCTGCACTAAATACATTGGCTGCGCCTGTCAAAACCACTACTCGAATGCTTCGATCTTTTTTAATTTTCTCTGCGACTTTGACGAGCTCACGCAGTAAAGCAAAGCTCATGGCGTTGCGTTTATCTGGGCGATTTAATGTAACTGTAGCGATACCATTGTTTTTTTCTATATGTAATAGTGCCATGATCTTGACTCATTTTTCCTTGGTCATCAGCATAGCATGTGGATGGAAGAGTTACATGACAGTACAGTCACAGAAAGTTAAAGCGGAAGTCAATGCTGAATACTAACCTTAATTAAGCATCATTTAGATGAATGATTAATCTCTACATTTATTCGACATTAGAAATTCGCTAGCAGACGATGATACCTACTTGGTAATCATGGGCGACTGATATAGAAATTAATTTACTAAGATTTGCTGCGCCGCAGTTTCGACTTCATGAATCACCAATTGCAAATCATCCAAACGTTGCATCACATCCTGAATGAATGCCTCATCTGCCTTCCGACGTTCTTTGCGTAAGGTTGAGATAAATTGTTCAAAATCACCTGTAACTCTCTGCAATTTTGGTGTGCCAACATAACGGGTCGCACCATATAAACGGTGTAATACATGTTCAAGCTGAGGGAAGTCCTCAAGCTCGATCAGCTGTGAAATTTCATCCAGTTCAGTTGGGAAACTGTCGACCAGCATTTTTAAAAGATCTTGTGCAAGATCCTCTTTGTTGGCTGCGAGGGCAAGACTTTGTTTCCAATCGAGAATATCGGTGTCAAATGCCTCAATATAAATTGTATTTTCAACAGGTGTTTGATGTTGGATAAATTTATCCGATGTCCAATTGGTTAAGATTTGAATAATTTGTTCGATTTGAATCGGTTTGGTGACATAGTCATCCATGCCAACTTTAAGTAATTTCTGTTTTTCATCTGCTAATGCATGAGCAGTTAAGGCAATAATTGGTATACGCATGCCATCTAAAGTCGATTCTAATGATCGAATCGCTCGTGTGGTATCAATGCCTGACATGACAGGCATTTGAATGTCCATAAAGATTAAATCGAATGGTTTTGAACCTTGTTCAACAGCTTGTTGAATAATGGTGAGCGCTTCTTGACCACTTTGTGCCTTGGTGGTTTTTACATTCAATTCACCGAGGAGTGCTTCCAGTACAATTAAGTTCGGTAAATGATCATCAACCGCCAAGATATGTAAATCTTGACCTTTAAAGTCTTTATGTTGTTCTTGCTCAAAGATCGGTTTATTGCTGAGTAATTGAATCACTGAGCTACGGCTAAGAGGTTGATACAATGGACGCGCCATATATTCATTTAGCATATTCGGGTCGAGCGACATCTGATAACCATAAACAGCCAGATGCCCTTGATAGCGACCACGAATCTCTTTTAATAAGGCTTCTGTATCGCCACTGTGATCAACGATTAACCATGTATTTTCAATATTTTTTTCCAAGCTATTTAGACGGCTGAACAAATCTAAAATTGATTGTGCCTCCGTGTGCTGAACTTGATAATTTTCTAAATAGTGTCGTAAAACATTGGCTGTGGCGGGGTGTGCCAAGAAGGACACCACATTTAAATCTCTAAATGATGGATGGATAATCTCTTCATTTTCATTGGTCGTCAACATCGCGGTAAACCAGAATGTTGAGCCTTTTTCTGTAGGCGCACGCTCTTGATTATCTTCAAAACCAATCTGACCATGCATCAAGTGAACCAATTGTTTAGAAATTGCCAACCCTAAACCTGTACCACCAAATTGACGAGTAACAGATGCGTCACCTTGCGAGAATGATTCAAATAGTTTTTTACGGTCTGTACCACTCAGCCCAATACCACTGTCTTGTACGCTGAAATGTAGTAAGCATTGCCCAATATCATCATGTTCCATACGCGCACGAACAATAATTTCACCATCAGGGGTAAATTTAATCGCATTGGAAATTAAATTGGTCAGGACTTGTTTAAAGCGTAAGGCATCACCAATCACATGTTTTGGCACGTTATCGGCAAAATAGAATGCCATTTCAATATGTTTTTGCGCGGCTAATGGCGACAACATATCCATCACATCGAAAATCGCTTCTTCAAGATCGAATGGTGCTGTTTCTAACTCTAATTTACCCGCATCAATTTTAGAAAAATCGAGTACATCATTAATCAATGCCAATAAATGCGCAGAAGATTTTCGAATGGTTTGTAAATACAAACTTTGATCATTGCTCAGATTATCCTGACGTAGCATTAGATGAATGAAACCGTCAATACTGTTCAATGGTGTTCTTAATTCATGGCTGATGTTTGCAAGAAATACGGATTTTGCCTGATTTGAAGAAATTGCCTGATCACGTGCTTGTTTATACGTGATGTTTTGAACTTCTAAGGTGTCTAAAGTACGTCTTAAATCATCTTCTGTTTGTTCAGTATGTTCTTTAAGTTCTAAAAAGCTGAAATGCAGTCGTTTAACCACATTGGCAATGTCACGTTGTAACAAACGTAACTCACCTGTACTGTTTATCACCATGTGTTGATCAAGAGTATCGGCATTTAAACGTTGTAATTGCATCCGAATTTCGTACATCGGGGCGATCCAGCGACGTGAATAAAAATTCAAACACAATAAAAGCAAAAGCAATGTCAGTAGCGCAGTCGTAATCAAAACAATCATGACGCGATAATGTGAGATTTCTAAAGGTTGATTATCTAATTCAATCACTAACCACATATTTTGCGCATTATTGATTGGATTGAGTTTGATTCCATAAATATTGTTGTACTTATTATGAATAGGTCCAAAAAATGTTCCTGTTTTAGGTATTTTGGGCCATTCACGCTGATTTTGATAACCGACACTTAAATGATTGACATTGTTTCCATCTAAGATCGCCGCACTGAGCAAATGTTTTTCATTAAATATTTTTTGTAAAATATTTTCAGCTTTGGTGTGCTGTAGTGGGCTTTTCTCCATCACTGCGGTGAGTTGTTCCGCGGTGTATTGATAACGGCTCAATATTGCAATGGCTTGAAAGCGTTGTTTAGACTTTGCAGCTGCAGATGTTTCGGAAAGTACAAGCGCTGTTCCCACACATGCCAAAATCATGATCGGCACGAAAATTAACGCGATGAGTTGACCATAAGCGTGATTGAGTTTTAAACGTTTAAAGAGCTTTTTATTGAAATTCGACATGGTTCCAGCAACTCATTGACCATGCGCAAGATATTAACATGCTTTAATGATCCTGCATGACAATATGATTAAAAATCTTGCAAATTACGTTCCAGCTATGCTGTTTTATAGATAACCTTATCACTTCTAATTCTAAGTCTTGATGTTTTTTATATATCTATCTAATTTTATTGGATAAACAATTTTTTTCCTGGTTTTAACTGAATTGTTTAGAATGGGTTTTGTTTGATCATTCTCGTAAAAATCAAATGGAAAGATGTGCAGTGACATTTATTTTTTCATACAATATGCCCACCTCAATATAGGTGCAGTCCATGAGTAACACACAACCTGATTTCTTAGCCGACGAATTTTTGTTAGATCACTATGTTGGGAAAACACCATTAGTACGTCTACAGCGTTTGGCAAGTCATACTCAAGCAACAGTATTGGCTAAACTGGAAGGGAATAACCCTGCAGGTTCGGTAAAAGATCGCCCAGCATATAACATGATTATGAAAGCTGAACAACGTGGTCAAATCAAGCCAGGCGATACGTTGATCGAAGCGACAAGCGGAAATACAGGGATTGCATTGGCAATGGTGGCTGCCATGCGTGGTTATAAAATGAAGTTAATCATGCCGGGGAATTCAAGTCAGGAACGTAAGGACGCGATGCGTGCTTATGGTGCAGAATTGATTGAAGCACCGAATATGGAAGCTGCACGAGATATGGCTCTACAAATGCAAACTGAAGGTTTGGGTTTGGTTCTCAATCAATTTGGTAATCCAGATAATGTCGAAGCGCATTATCTGACCACCGGTCCCGAAATTTGGCAACAAACAGGCGGTAAAATTACCCACTTCGTGAGTTCTATGGGAACTACAGGCACGATCATGGGTATTTCAAAATATTTAAAAGAACAAAATCCAGAGATTCAAATTATTGGTTTGCAGCCTTCTGAAGGTTCAAATATTGCAGGGATTCGTCGTTGGCCTCAAGAATATTTACCGACGATTTTTGATCCAAAGCGTGTTGATCACATTATGGATATTCCGCAAATTGAAGCGGAAAAAACGGCTCGCCGTTTAGCACGTCAGGAAGGTATTAGCGCAGGAACATCTTCTGGTGGGGCAGTGTGGGCTTCAGTAAAAATTGCAGAAGAAAATCCAGATGCGGTGATTGTATGTATCGTGTGTGATCGTGGTGATCGTTATTTATCTACAGGTTTATTCTCTGTTGAAGATGATGAATAATGGTTTTAAGTCGATCCATGATTTCATGATCACTAGAGAGTAATTGAGTAAGTTATATGCGTCTTCCTGTTTTAGTTTTTGATATTGAAACCCTAACAGATCTCAAATCTGGGGCGCATTTGTATGGATTGGACCTAGCTCAAGATGATTTAGAGCAAGCGCTTGCCAAGTTGCGCCGTCAAGAATCTGGTATGGATTTTCAACGTTTGGCTTTGCATGAAATTGTCTGCATTTCAGGTTTATGGATTGATGAAAATGGGGCGATGAAGCTCTTTTCATTTAGCCGTGAACATTATACCGAAGCCGAAATTTTACAAAAATTTTTATCTATTTTTGATAAGCGTCATCCGACTTTGGTGAGTTGGAATGGCTCACAGTTTGATTTACCTGTGATTTTATTCCGTTCAATGTATCACGGATTATCTGCACCAAGTTTGTTCGATCAAGGTGAGATTGACACGCAAAAAAGGTATAATAACTACCAGAACCGATACCACAACCGTCATGTTGATTTAATGGATGTGATGGCGATGTTTAATGGGCGTCATTTTCAGAAATTGGATGATGTTGCGCATTTGCTAGGTTATCCCGGCAAACGTGGTATCTCAGGTTATTTTGTCCCTGAATATGTGAAGACCCAGCAATGGCTAAAATTGACCAGTTATTGCGAGGGTGATGTTTTAAATACCTGGTTGATTTATTTGCGTTGGTCCTTGTTAAAAGGACAGCTCACTTTGCAAGATCACCGTTTGTGGGTTCAAGCTTCGATTCATTATTTACAAGGACAACCTCAGCAACATGAGTTTTTAAATGTTTGGCGTGAAATGTCACAACTTACTGAATTTACTCAGGCAGATTTTTCCTCCACACCCAATTAGGTATTCCTTTGAAGCATAGAGCCAAACCTCGACCATCTCAACTTCCTCAATATGTTTTTAAAGTTGAACGATTGTCACATGAGGGGCGAGGGATTGCACATTACGGGGCAGAGTTTTCCCACCCAACGGAAAAACAAGGTAAAAAAGTTTTTATTCGCTACGCATTGCCTGGTGAAACCGTTAAAGCTCAAATCACACGTCAGGTTTCAAAACTTGAAGAAGCTGACAGTATTGAATTACTGAGTGAGCCAAACCCTTATCGTATTGAACCCATTTGTCCGCATTTCGGGACTTGTGGTGGATGTAATATGCAACACATTCATCCTGATGAGCAAATTCGCTTAAAACAGGATGTGTTAAAATCCCATCTCAGTCATTTTGCAGGTTTAGAACCAGCGCAATGGTTGTCACCACTGCGTTCTACACGTGTCGATTATCGTCATAAAGCACGGATTGGTGTACGGTTTTTGCCCAAACAAAATAAATTATTGATGGGCTTTCGGGAAGCTCAAAGCAACCATCTCACTGAAATCCAGACCTGTAAAATCTTAGACCTTCAACTGGATCAAGCCTTACCTGAAATTAAGGCATTACTCGAAAGTCTAAAAGGCAAAAGCAGTATTGGTCATATAGAATTAGCCAAAGGGGATTGTGAAATTTCTTTACTGGTTCGCCATACTGAAAAATTAAAACAGCATGATGTCAACCTATTGCAACAATATGCGTTACAGAAGCAATGGCAGTTGTATTTGCAACCTGCAGGGGTTGAAAGTGTCCATCGGGTCGATGATGTTGATGCAGCGATGTATTTACATTATCGCTTAAATGATTTTGATGTTGATTTTGCGTTTAATCCTACCGATTTTACCCAAGTCAATCCGACAGTAAATCCGCAAATGGTCAAACTGGCATGTGATTTGCTTGAGTTAAAGCAAGGTGAAAAAGTTTTAGATCTTTTTTGTGGATTAGGTAATTTTTCTCTTCCGCTTGCAAAATGTGTGGGTGACACAGGCAAAGTGGTTGCGGTGGAGGGAAGTGAGGCGATGGTGACGCGTGGTACAGAAAACGCACTGAACAATCGTATCAGCAATGTTAAATTCTATTCACAAGATTTAACAAAAGACTTTTCGCATTATTCTTGGGCAAATCAAGGATTTGATGCATTATTGATTGATCCACCTCGTGCGGGAGCTGAGCAGGTTATGCATTATCTCCCTAAATTTGGTGCGAAAAGAATCGTTTATGTATCGTGTAATCCAGCGACTTTAGCGAGGGATGCAGGGATTTTGGTGCAACACGGTTATCAGCTAAAAAAGGCAGGTGTAATGGACATGTTTACACATACTGGACATGTTGAATCCATCGCTTTATTTGAAAAGAAACTAGAGATAAACGATTTATAATGAAATATAGAGTTAGAGGAGTAGGGTATGGTCACAGTACGTGAGCAACTTCCTGATCAGCTCAATGAGCTATCAGAGGAAGCGACTGTAGAGCATGCCGATGAAGCGCAACAAGCTCTAGCAACTTGGCTAGATCGGGTGCGTGGAATTTTAGACGGTGCTGAACTAAAACAGTTAGAAGAAGTTGCACAATTAGTATTACAAAAAGAATTGGCGACCACAGTAAATTCACGAACCAATACCTTTGCTACAGGTATTGGGATGGCGGATATTCTTGCACACTTGCATGTAGACGAAGACACACTGGCAGCAGCAGTACTCTATCGTAGTGTGCGTGAAGATCTCACCACTTTAGAGGAAATTCAGCAGCAGTGTGGGGAACAGGTTTACAATCTTGTCAAAGGCACTTTGGCAATGGGTAAACTGTCTGAACTGATTGAAAAAAATAAACGTTTAGAAGACCATTTTAATAACAATCAACGTGAGCATTTGACAGGCATTTATAAGATGCTGATTTCTGTCACAGAAGATGTGCGTGTGGTGTTGATTAAATTGGCTGAACGTACTTTTGCGCTTCGTGAATTGGCACATTCTTCTAAAGAGCGCCAAGAGCGTGTCGCACGAGAAATTTTAACCATCTACTCTCCATTGGCGCATCGTCTGGGGATTGCTCAGTTAAAGTGGGAGTTGGAAGACCTCGCTTTCCGTTATCTGGCACCTGAACGCTATAAAGAAATTGCCTCATTACTGAATGAAAAGCGTTTAGAACGAGAGCAATATATTCAATTCGTGGTGGAAAAACTTAAAAGTGAACTGGCTGACCATGATATTGAAGCTGAAATATCAGGGCGGGTGAAACATATTTACTCAATTTATCGGAAGATGAAGAGTAAAAACCTAAGCTTTGATCAGCTCTATGATATTCGTGCTTTACGGGTATTGGTCAAATCGGTTGCTGAGTGTTATCACGCCTTGGGCATCGTTCATCAAATTTGGCGTCATATCCCACATCAATTTGATGACTATATTACCAATCCGAAAGCCAATGGTTATCGCTCATTGCATACGGCGGTAATTGCTGAAAACAAATCTTTGGAAATTCAAATTCGTACCAAAGAAATGCATGAAGAAGCGGAACTTGGGGTATGTTCACATTTCAATTATAAAGAAGGTTCTAAAACGACAGATTATTCATTTAATCATCGTCTACATTCTTTACGTGCGGTATTGGAACATTATCAGGAACGTACTGAAACCAGTGCGCATCCTAATGAAGATGAAACTGAAGATTTTGAACAAATCCAAGATTTTGAGGGTTTTGAAAAGATCTATGTCTTCAGCCGTGATGGAGATATTAAAGAGTTACCCCGTGGCTCTACAGTGCTTGATTTTGCCTATCATGTGCATACAGAAGTTGGTAACAAGTGCTATGCAGCACGGGTAAATCAACGTTATGTACCATTGACTTATACCTTGAAAACGGGCGAACAGGTTGAGATTTTAACCAAAAAAGACCGTGAGCCAAACCGTGATTGGTTGGTCAATTCATTGGGCTATATCAAGACTGCTCGTGCACGAGATAAACTTCGTCATTGGTTTAGACAACAAGATCGTAGTAAGAACTTGGAAGTTGGACGTGAGTTGTTAAATAAAGAGCTTTCACGTTTAGCGATTCATCCAAAAAGTATTGATTTAAGTGATTACTGCAATCACTTCAATGTGAAATCTGGCGATGATATTTTGGTTTCACTGGTCAGTGGTGATATCAGTCTTCATGCGTTGATTAATCAAGTCAACCGCCATATGCATTTGGATCAGGATGAACCAGAACTTGTACTGAAACCTACATTAAATCCACGCGCAAGCCATACGTTGTCTGCACATGGTATTTTAATTGATGGTTTGGATAATGTTGAATTGCACATTGCGCAATGTTGCCAACCTGTTCATGGTGAGTCGATTGCAGGTTATATCACCTTAAATCGTGGTGTAAGTATCCATAAAGTTGCTTGTCCTGATTATATGCGGATGATTAAGTTAGAACCTGACCGTGCAGTCGAAGCGGATTGGGAAATGCAACCAACGCGTGGGCAAAGTGTTCAAATCGTTGTGGAAGCCTATGATCGTCGTGGATTGCTCAAAGATTTGACTCAAGTGATTTTCTCTGACCAAATCAATATTCGCCAAGTCAATACGATTTCAGAAGCAGATGGTATTGCGAATATGAAATTGTTGATTGAGGTTAAAGGCTTGGCGCAATTGTCTCGCTTGCTCGCTCGTTTGGAGCAGCAACCAGGTATTATCAGTGCACGCCGTTTGGTTCAAGGGAACTAAACAGGATTGCATTGATTAGACTCACTCATTGAAGCCATAAAAAAACTCGCTAAAATGCGAGTTTTTTTATTTAAAATACCTCATATACTTAAAGATTACATTTTTTTGATTTTTGGTAAATTGAGATATTTTCAACATTGGCTTGAGCATCTGCAAAAAGTTGTGCATCTTTTTGTCCAGCTTCTGATTGATTTGCCACCTTATTGGCAAAACCTCCCGCTTTTGTTGCAACTTCAGAATCCCCACCAAAAGAACTTAAAGCACTACTTGCAAGACTCGCCCATTTACTAATCGTTTTCGTTGCTGCATTACTATTTGAAGAGGTTAATACACGATTTGCATTGGCTTTTTCGACAGCAAGCGCATCACAATCCATGTTTTTAAGCTCAGATGTGCTGATTAGAGCAGCCATTGTGAAAGAAGGTACAATAAGTATAATCATTGTTAGCAATATTTTTTTCATTGTTTATTCCATATATGCATTGGAAATAAAACTATAAATCAAATTCATCAAAAAAATGATTACAAAGCCGTCATGAACCTTAAAACACAAAACTTTTAATGTGAATATGTTATTATTTTTTAAAAGATTATTTCATTCCTTTTGGTGGAGGTACTCTTGTTTTAGGGCTATGAAATTGTTATTCAGTAAAATAAATAATTCACTTTTTACTTAATAATAAATTGGCAAATCGATTCACAATTTGAGGGCTAATCGCAGAAAGTGTAAACATGACCTTGGTCTTTAATCCCACTGGGCGATGTGTTGCTGTGAAAAGTGTACCTTTGGCTTTCACTTGAGCAAATACCTGTTCTGCAACATCTTGCGGAGAAAGACTAACACCAATATTTTGAATCGCACCAGAATCCATATCCTTGACCATCGCCGTCTGAACAAAGAGTGGCATGACATCAAGTACACGAATGCCATATTTTTGCCATTCGATATCTAAACCTTCTGTAATGCCACGTACCGCAAATTTACTGGCAGAATAAGAAACTAAATCAGCCTGACCATAGATGGCTGATGCTGAAGAAAGGTTGATGACACGAGCAAATTTAGCTTCTTTAAGGTAGGGAAATGCAGCATGGCAACCATTGAGTACGCCATTCACATTGATATCAATCGTTCTCTGATGTGCTTGAATGTCTGTTTTTTCAAAATCACCTGAATAAAGAATGCCCGCATTATTGACTAAAATATTTAAGCCTTGAGCCCACTCAGAAAATTCAGCTAATGCTTTTTGCCATTGTGCATAATCACGAACATCCAATTTTCCAGCTTTGGCGTTATGACCCAATTGATCTGCTAAGGCTTGCGCTTGTACTTCATTGATATCATAAATACCAACTTGGTAACCTTGTTGGTAGAATAGACGTGCGATTGCAGCCCCAATGCCTTGTGCTGCTCCACTAATGAATATACTTTGGCTCATTACAACATCCTTCAATTTTATTTTTTAATTGCAAAGAGTTGAACATAAAATATTCGCAACAACAAGCGTTGTACCGTCATTTGTTATTGATCTTAAAGGACATAAAATGGAACAGTTATTAGCCATCATGAAACAGTTACGTACAGAGTGTCCTTGGGATCGTGAACAAACCCCAGAAAGCCTAACTCAATTTGCGATTGAAGAAGCTTATGAAGTCGAAGAGGCTGTGCGTTCTGGAAATATTGATGAGATTAAAAATGAATTGGGGGATTTATTACTCCAAGTCGTTTTTCAGTCACAAATGTACAGTGAACAAGGTGCATTTGATTTTAACGACGTGGTTGATGCAATTTGTCAGAAATTAATTAGACGTCATCCACATGTATTCCAAAAGCAAAAATTTGAAAATTTAACCCCAGAACAAGTATCGTCATTATGGCAAGAAATAAAAAAACAGGAAAAGCAGGGTAAAGTTCAATCCCGATTAGATACGGTAAAACATGGACCAGCGTTGACTCAGGCAGAAAATATTCAAAAAAATGTGGCAAAAGTGGGGTTCGATTTCCCCGATGTTGCGCAAGCTTATGACAAGGTCAGAGAGGAGTTGGCTGAGTTTGAAGAAGCCATGCAAGCGGGAGAGTCTGAAAAAATTATCGAAGAATTTGGTGATTGTTTATTTTCTTTAATCAATGTTGGGCGTAAACTGAATATCTCGAGCGAAATGGCACTTTTAACCACCATTTTTAAATTTAAATCACGCTTTGCTTATATTGAAGAACAAATCAATTCTAAAAACAAAAAAATAGAAGAAGTGACTTTGACTGAAATGGATCAATTATGGGATGAAGCAAAGCAAAAATTACAACATTAGGAACATCATGAGTCGTTTTAAATATGTGATAAATTGTATAGTTAAATTAAATAAATCTGTGCTTTTGAGTGGGTTATACCTAGCTTTATTGGGTATGACCATGATGTCACATGCACAGAAATTTGATCAGGCTTATTTAAAATGGAAAGCTGAGCAACAAGCACAAGATGCTCAGTTAAAAAAAGTAGATGACAATTACTATCTTTCACGCCCCAATATCCAGCCTTCCCAAACTCATTTGGGAAGAAAAGGACAGGCTTCTTCAGCACAGGTTCCATCCGCTTCCAGTCCAAAAATAAATTTGAACAGTGCCAATGTCATGCAATTACAGCAGTTAAGTGGGGTTGGTGCAAAGAAAGCACAAGCCATTATTGATTATCGAAATCAGTACGGAAAGTTTAAAAATGTGGAAGAGCTAAAGAATGTCAAAGGGATTGGTCCTTCACTTTATGAGAAAAACAAAAACCAACTTGGAATATAATCAATCATCTTATATTGTTTTTATCCATCGGAGCGTAAAACCTCGGGGTTTAGCCCGAGGATATAAGCGAATAGCGTAAACCATACGACATGAAATGTCGTTTTAATATAATAATATCATTTTTCATGAAAAGTTTTTGTTAATATAATGCTATGAAAACACTTAAATTACGTATAAAAGACAAACATTGCAAGGCACTAGACCAACTAGCGACCGAAGTCAATTTCGTCTGGAATTTCGTCAATGATTTGTGTTTCAAGCATCTACAACGCACACAACAATTCTTTTCAGCATACGACATTGCCAAGTACACCAAAGGCACATCAAAAGAATGTAATTTGCATAGTCAAACCATTCAAGCCATAACAGAAGAACTCATTACAAGAAGAAAGCAATTCAAAAAAGCAAAATTAAAATGGCGTGTCAGTCATAAAAAATCAGCAAGGCGTTCACTCGGTTGGATACCATTCAAAAAGGTAGCAATCAAGTATGCCGATGGTTATGTGCAGTATGGTAAGCATCAATTCAGGCTTTGGGATAGTTACGAATTAAGCAAATACAATGTTAAAACAGGCTCGTTTGTGGAAGATGCCCGTGGTCGTTGGTATGTATGTTTAGTTGTAGAAGCTATTCCGACAATCAAATCAGAAGCTAAAACTTCAATAGGCATAGACTTAGGTTTGAAAGACTTAGCCACTTGTTCAGATGGCATAAAGCTCAAAGCACCTAAAATCTATCGTGAATATGAACAAAAACTTGGCATTGCTCAACGAGCAAAAAATAACAAACGTGTCAAAGCAATTCACGCTAAGATTAAAAATATCCGTCAAAATATGCTGCATCAATTCAGCCGTAAATTGGTAAATGAACATGCAGCAATCTTCGTTGGCAATGTGAATGCCAAAGCACTCGCACAAACTAAATTAGCTAAATCAGTGCTAGATGCCAGTAGGACAACACTAAGAACAATGCTCAAGTATAAATGCGAGAACGCAGGAGTGTGGTTTGAAGAAGTCAATGAAGCGTATACCACCCAAACGTGTTCGTGCTGTAGCTCACGGCTCAGTAGTCCGAAAGGTAGGATGGGTCTTGGAATAAGAGAATGGCAGTGCATGGAGTGCGGTACGCTCCATGATCGAGATATAAACTCGGCAATGAATATTCTTGCGCTCGGACATGAGCGTCTCGCAGGAGGAATCACCCTCTTTTAAGGGAATGAGGATGTCAAAATCAAAGCTAAACGTCATTGATCTGAAATAAAGTATTGTTAAAAAACATGCAAGCTTAAAATTGAGATTAATCATTTAAGGATCACAATTTCAATGCAAGATTGCGAGAATCAAATTGCCCTTTAGCTGTGTAAGCGATATGATTAGCACAATTATGATTTTTACGTCCTGACGTAGGAGACAGTGTCTTTTGCAAACTTTGCGTGCGTCAAAGTGTGGATTATCCACCGCTCAATTACCTTCTTCCATTTTAGATGTTATTGATTCTTTAACCAAAGCTGGCTATGAGGCTTATATAGTCGGTGGAGGTGTGCGTGATTTAATGCTCGGCTTAAATCCGAAAGACTTCGATGCTGTGACCAATGCAACGCCATCGCAAGTCAAAGAAGTTTTCGGTCGTCGTTGTCGAATTATCGGTCGACGTTTTGAATTGGCACATGTCTATTCTGGTCGTGAATTGATTGAAGTCGCAACATTTCGTGCCCCACCCAAGAAAGCGATCACTTCGGCTCAAGGCATGATTCTGCGTGATAATAACTGGGGAACCATCGAGCAAGATTTTGCACGTCGCGATTTTTCTATCAATGCGATGTATTATCAACCACGTAAGGGTGAAGTGCTTGATTTTTGTAATGCCATTGATGATATAAAAACCAAAACTTTAAGATTATTGGGTGATCCGACTCTACGTTTTGAAGAAGATCCTGTACGTATGTTGCGTACATTGCGTTTTGCGGCAAAATTAAATTTCAGTATCGATCCTAAAATTTTAAAAATTTTTACCCAAGAGATGACGCAGCTTTTGCGTGATGTTTCTCCACACCGTTTATACGATGAATCACAAAAACTATTCACGATGGGACATTTACATCGTGTCATGCCAATGTTGATCGAGTTTGGTATTTGGAAACAATTATTTGCTGATATTAGCCCTGAAATTACTCAATTTATGGAGCGTGCAGCAAAAAATACTGACCAGCGAATTCAAATTGGCAAAACCATCAATCCTGCTTTTTTCTATGCCGTGTTACTTTGGAACAATTTTTTAGCACGTTGTGATTTTTATCAGGCTAAAGGTGTAGTTGCGGCAGAAGCCCGTGCACAAGCAGGTTTGGATGTTTTAAAACGACAAGCGACGCGGACCATTATCCCTCGATTTGCGGAGACGTTTATCCGTGAGGTTTGGGAAATGCAGACACGTCTGTTAAATCCAAAACCACAACAAATTGAAGCGTTGTCAGGGCATGCGCGTTTCCGTGCTGGATTTGACTTTTTACTGTTAAGAGAAAAGTCTGGTGATTCGACGACCAACGGTATGGGGGCTTGGTGGGAAGCTTACCAAACCATGTCTAGTGATGAAAAAGAGCGTGCAATCAGTAGTTATAATCGCCAACGAGCTAAAAGCCGTAAAAAGTTAGCTGAATCTCCTGTTGTTGAAGAAGTGAAAACTGTTTCAACCGAGATTGAACCACTAGTCAAAGAACAAGAGTCACGTAGTCGCCGTTCTCGTCAAAAAGCCAATGCTAGCCATACACCATCTGCAGCATCACATGATTTTAAAAGCAGAAATGACAGCAGAGCAGCAGTCAACAAAGGTGAAATTACAGCGGATCACCCGATCACCAAGCGTAGACGTGTACAACGTGATTTGAGCAAAGTGATCTTTGGACCAACGCAATGATGAATAAAACCTATATTGGTTTAGGCAGTAATTTGGGTGATTCAGAACAGATTTTGCGTGAAGCTGTTGAGCAGTTAAAACAATTGGGTGAGGTGAAGGTTTCCAAGCTTTACCACAGCCCACCCATGGGTCCACAAGATCAACCGCATTACCACAATGCAGTTGCCCAATTGTTAACCCATTTAGCGCCATTAGATTTATTAAATGAGTTGCAACGGATTGAAAATGAATCAGGTCGAGTGCGTTTACGCCATTGGGGTGAGCGGACTTTGGATTTAGATCTTTTGCTTTATGCTGAAAAAAACATTATAAATGAGCGACTCACAGTACCACATGTTGGTATTTTGCAGCGTGATTTTGTGGTGATTCCTTTATTAGACTTGGATACTGAGTTAAAGGTAAACGGACAATCATTACAAAACCTAGAACTTGTGCAACATTCAACATTGACTGTTTTGGCTGATCAAAGTTGGGCAGGCTGAACTGTTGGATGTGCTAAAGAACTCTCATTGATAGAGGATATCGTCATGATCAGTCTAAGTGATTTAAGACAATTTAAAACTCAGGGTCGTAAATTTTCATGCTTGACTTGCTACGATGCAAGTATGGCAAAAGGTATGGAAGTTGCCGAAATTGATACTATTTTAATTGGCGATTCTTTAGGGATGACCATTCAAGGGCATGATTCAACCTTGCCTGTTACGGTCGCGGATATGGCATATCATACTGCCGCTGTACGTCGTGCCAATCAGCATGCCTTTATTTTATGTGACCTCCCATTTATGAGTTATGCAACGCTCAATGATGCTTTAGTGAATGCTAAAACTGTCATGCAAGCAGGCGCGCAAATGGTTAAAATTGAGGGTGGTGCTTGGCTTTCAGAAACTGTACAAGTGCTGACACGAAATGGTATTCCGGTATGTGTACACTTAGGTTTAACACCTCAATCGGTACATGTTTTCGGTGGGTATAAACTTCAAGCAAAAACACGTGAAGCTGCAGATCAATTGATTGCAGACTGTAAAGCTGTGGTTGAAGCTGGTGCGGCAATATTACTGCTCGAATGTGTTCCAGCACAAATGGGTAAAGAAATTGCTGAATTATTCCCACATGTCCCTGTGATTGGTATTGGTGCTGGTGCTGATACAGATGGTCAGGTACTGGTTGTGCAAGATATGTTGGGTTTGACTTTTGGAAAAGTGGCACGTTTTGTACGCAACTTTATGACAGAGCAAACAGGTGAGACAGCAATTGTAGATGCATTCAAAGCATATCATCTTGCTGTGCAAGACAAATCTTTCCCTTCGAAAGAACATACTTTCCAAGTAGAGCTGTAAAAGATGAAAACAGAAACGACCATTCAAGGATTATCAGCATCACTGAATCCTGCTCGATCAGCGCGTAAAATCATTGGTTTTGTACCAACGATGGGGAATTTACATGAAGGTCATTTAAATCTGGTTCGTGAAGCACGTAAGTTGTGTGATGTGGTGGTAGTTAGTATTTTTGTCAATCCGATCCAATTCGGACCAAATGAAGACTTTGATAACTATCCTCGCACATTAGAGCATGACAGCCACTTATTGGCTGAAGTGGGATGCGATATTGTTTTTGCGCCATCTGTTGAGCAAATGTATGGTAAATATCCACGATTGACCAATATTAGTGTTGGTGAAATTACAGATGATTTATGTGGTTTACAACGTCCAGGTCATTTTGATGGCGTTGCTGTTGTGGTCACCAAGCTATTCAATATTGTACAACCCAATTTTGCATTCTTTGGGCAAAAAGATTATCAACAATTGGCTGTGATTAAACAGTTGGTTCGTGATTTGAATATGCCGATTGAAGTGATTGGTGTACCGATTGCTCGTGCTGAAGATGGTTTAGCTTTAAGTTCTCGTAATGGATATTTATCTGAGCAGGAACGCCAAACAGCTCCTGTTATCTTTAATTCTTTAACAACTGCTGCAGATGATCTACATGCGGGTAAAACACTTGTAAACGTGCTTCAACAGATTCGTCAAAGTCTGACTGATGCAGGATTAGTGGTGGATTATGTTGAAGCACGTAGCCCAACCTTACAAAAAGTTGAACAGTTCGACCAAGATGTTGTATTGTTTGTTGCAGCGAAATTAGGCAAAACCCGTCTGATTGACAATTTACAAGTGAAATATTCTGCATAAACTTTGCTTTTAGGATCGCTATGCCATGAAGCGTATACTTATCGTGACAGGACAATCTGGTTCAGGTAAATCCTCTGCTTTGCAGGTACTGGAAGATTTGGGTTATTACTGTATTGATAATTTGCCTCTGGCATTGCTTCCTGAAATTGTTGAAAAACTTGACCGAGAAAATAATTTAGAATTATTAGCGCTAGGTGTAGATGTTCGTAGCGCAAAAGAAGATTTACAAGGTTTTGATGATGTTTTTCAACAAATACAAAAACATGGCAGTGTAGATGTTATTTATTTAACGACTCGTGATCAGGAGTTAATTTCACGTTTTAGTGCATCTCGACGTCCTCATCCACTTTCAAATCGTTTTCAAAGTTTAAATGAATGTATCCAAGAAGAAAAAAATCTATTGTTGCCGATTCAACTGCGGGCAACAGCACATATTGATACCACTGACAAAAGTGTACATGATTTAAAAGATACCTTATTGTCCAAACTGGGACAGTCCGATAAACTAATTTTAATTTTGCAATCTTTTGGATATAAACATGGTATTCCATTAGATGCAGATTTTGTTTTTGATGTAAGGCATTTGCCTAATCCACATTGGGATTTAGAGTTGCGTAAATATTCGGGTTTGGATGAACCTGTGCGTAAATTTTTAGAAGCCAGCGAGCAAGCAAATGAGATGTATCAAGACATCTATCAGTTTTTAAATAAGTGGTTGCCTGCTTTTGCGGAAGGTCATCGTCACTATATTACAGTGTCAATTGGCTGTACGGGCGGTCAACATCGTTCGGTTTATATTGTGGATCGGTTGAAAAAGGCTCTTGAGTCGAAATGGACCATTCAAGTATTACATAGAGAAATGAAGCACTGGTCATGATTGACACAACTGTTGACGTAATTAATAAATTAGGGTTACATGCGCGTGCATCTGGAAAACTCATCGAAGTCACTACCAAATTTAAATGTTCTATTCAAATTGGGAAAGGTGACAAGTTGGTTGATGCCAAGAATATCCTTTCTTTACTTATGCTGGGAGCTGGTAAAGGAACAACCTTGCGTTTAGTGATTGACGGTGTAGATGAAGAAAAAGCTTTGTCTGAAGTTCAAGCACTTTTTGCAGATAAATTTTACGAGGCAGAATAATCGTGGCACGTCGTCCGCAACGTTTTACTGAAGATGATTTTGAGTCTTTAGAAGGGCGTGCAAGTAAAACCGAACAGAAAAAAGCTGTACAACGTATGGCTGCTTTAGGTGAGCAACTCGCTGAGTTGTCAAAAAAACAAATTCAATCTTTACCTGTTGAAGAGCGCTTAATTGAGGCTTTATTGGATGTGCAGTTGATTACATCTTTTGAAGCCCGTCGTCGTCAATTTCAACGCATTGGAAAGCTTTTGCGTAATGAAGATGAAGCTGTAATTTTATCGTATTTAACGCCAAAACAAGGCGTTAAAAAGCTCGCACAGCTTGATCGTTGGGTTGAACGTATGATTGAACAACGTGACCCTGCAATTAAAGAGTTTTGTAAGTCTTATAATGCGGCAGAAGGGCATTCCTTACGTCAGCATGTATTACGCATTCATCGTGATATTACGCGTCAGGCTTCTGCTGAAGAATTAGCAGCTTCAAAACTGAAGTTGTTAAACTACGCTCAACAAGTGGCATTGATTTCAGACAATTCAAAGTAATTGAATCGCTAAAATAGAATAAACGATCCGAAAGGATCGTTTTTTTATAAGAGATGAAATATGACTGATGCTTCGAGAAAAATTCAGTAGGGGGGGATAGAGCCAATCTGATGAAAAGCTTATACCGTAAAATAATTTCTCTTGATCAATAAAATTTATGTGATGAATATATTGTTGAATGATTGAAGTCAAATCACTTGTATGAAAAACCAGGCGTTTTGTCTATAAAACAAAACCTGAATCTCACTGCTGAGATTCAGGTTTTATGATCGGGATAATCAACAAGTTATGCCGTTTTATCCCACATATCTTTTATACTTTAGGTGGCATGGTCGGCATTGCACGGTCTGCTTTAAAATCGGGTTGAAATTTCACAACACATTGACCAGCTAAAGTTTTATCACCGATTTTCACTTGAATGGCTTTTCCATCAGTCTGACCAGCACAAGATTTTTGGATTGCATCCCATTGCGCTTTACGCTCTGCGCGTTTTTGCGCAAATTCCTGCTGAATTTGAGCACGCTGTTCTTCTGTCATATCTTTCATACGTGGTCCATCGTGACGCATCATACGTCCACGATCTTCTCCATCACGACGGAAATCATGCTTCATTTCTTTCATCGCTTTACGATCAGCTTTGAATACAATATTACATGTTCCATCAATACTTTGTTCACCAGCTTTGACCTGAACAGTTTGACCAATCGCTTTACCGTCACAGGCTTTTTGCATTTGCTTGCGCATCTCTTTATGTTGCGCACGCATTTTTTTCATTTCTTCACGTTGCTCAGGTGACATTTTATGATGTCCGCCATGCATCATTGGACGACCTTCTGGATCGTCTTTGGGACCTGGATTAGATTGACAGGCAGTTAAAGCCCCCATACTTAGAATACTTGCTGACAATAATGTGATTTTTGTGATCATTTTCATTGTTACTACTCCAATGAATGTTCTGTATATTTGTGGATACAGTAAAGATTAAATAATAATGATGTAGAAACAATGGAGAGTATTTTAAGCAAGTGTTGGGTACAATGTTGAAATGAGAAGAAAAACGAGAGATCAGTTTTGAAAATACGCCGAGTCCCCATCGCTTTACGTTTATTTCTCACTGTGTTGTTGACGACATTAGTCATCACGACAGTGAGTTTGAGTGTATTGCATTGGACCATGCAGAAAAACTTTGCCAGATATGTTGCTGATGTCGAAATGCAAAAACTTGATCATTTGATTGAGAATTTGGCAGATGTTTATGGTGTATATCAAGACTGGGGCAATGCAGTTCAGGCGCAAATTTTACAAATCGAAGGTGATGCTGCACCTGATGATTATGACAAGTTATCGCGGTGGTGGTTACGTCGTCAGTACGATATTGCTTTGCAGCAACGTTATTTTAAAGAACATACGATGATGGCAACTTTGGGGCAGACCGAAGGTGCTACGCCAAAATCCCAATTAGACAAAGAAGAAATAAAAATTCTTGAAGAAAACTTGCCTTCAGCCTACCAACCTTTTGAAGGTTTGAAATTTCCGCTCAGTTCAAATCAAAACTTATTTAAACCTTCTGATCGCAAAGCTAAGCCCCCGATGGACAAAGGACATATCGCGGGAGGTCACGAAAACCCTCCTGCTGAAGGAAAAGAATCGTCTATGCGTGATCCAATGCGTATGGTTAGTCCAAAAAATGGCAAGAAGATGTTTGTATCCATGCCAGACCGTTTAGGATTGAGTTCACGTCTTTCTTTATATGATGCCAAACATCAGTTTGTATTGGGTGAGCCTTCAGATGATCAAGTCTCTTATCGCCCAATTATTGTCAATGAACAAGTGGTGGGTTACTTAGGGCTTAAACCTGTTTTGGATGAAGATGATGCTTCGAGCATCAATTTCTTTAGTAGCCAAAAACGCTATTTGGTACTGATCTATATTTTTACATTTTTGTCGAGTTTGGTTGCAGCATTACTTTTAGCGACCTATTTTAAAACGCCAATTCAACGCTTACTTAATGGTACACGTGAACTCACCAAAGGTAATTTCCAGCATCAAGTTGCAATTAAACGAAATGATGAGCTTGGTGATTTATCAACAGAATTAAATCAATTGGCAGTGATTCTAGATCAGCATGAAACCTCTCGTCGACAATGGGTCGCAGATACTTCACACGAATTAAAAACACCATTGGCTGTATTACAAGCACAAATTGAAGCCATGCAGGATGGTATTCGTAAACCTACACCTGAACATTTTGCTGCGATGTTGCGTCAGGTGACGAGTTTGAAAAAACTCACTCAAGATTTGGCTGATTTAGCACAGGCAGAAGCACAGCAATTAAAATGTTATTTTGCAGAAGTTGATCCGTGGTCTGTGGTTTTGCAAGAGATTGATAATTTTAAACCAAAGTTTGAACAAGCCAATCTCAATGTCTCAGCAACAGGTGAGGGCGCGAAATTACAATTAGATATAGATCGCTTTAAGCAAATTATGGTCAACTTACTGGGGAATAGTATTCGTTATACTGAAGCGGGTGGTGAAGTTCAGGTACATACTGAACAAGACGCTGACTCTTGGAGTGTGATTGTGGACGACAGCCCGCTTGGCTTGAGTGATGAACAGATTGCACGTTTAGGAGAGCGATTCTATCGTGTTGATGATTCACGTACGCGTAGTACAGGTGGCACAGGATTAGGCTTGGCTTTATCTGGTAAAATTGCGCAAGCACTGGGTGGACAATTAACTTTTGATCATTCACCTTTAGGCGGTTTGCGTTGCAAATTGACATTTTCAAAACATACGAAAGTTTAAAAGGAATAGCACAACATGAAACATATCATGCTGGTAGAAGATGAAGTTGAACTTGCGCAATTGGTGCGGGATTATCTAGAAGCGGCAGGCTTTGAAGTCAGTATGTTTCATGATGGTCAAGAAGCCTATGAAAGCTTTCAACAACGTAAGCCAAGCCTTATGGTTTTGGACTTGATGGTTCCTCGTATGGATGGTCTCACGATCTGTCGTAAAGTGCGTGAACAAACCGATCTGCCGATCATTATGGTCACAGCGCGTACTGAAGAAATTGACCGTGTGTTGGGCTTAAATATGGGTGCTGATGACTACGTTTGTAAGCCATTTAGCCCTAAGGAATTGGTTGCACGTGTCCAAGCTGTGTTACGTCGTTTAGAGCGTAAAGCTGAACCTGAAGCCAATGATTTATTCCGGATTGATAAAGCACAACAACGCATCTGGTATCAACAAAAATCGTTGAATTTAACACCAACTGAGTTTCGTCTTTTAGAGCTTTTCCTCGAACATTTGGGGCAAGTCTATTCTAGAGCGCAACTTTTAGACCATATTAACCCAGATAGTTTTGATGTTGCCGACCGTGTTATTGATAGTCATATCAAGAACTTACGTCGTAAAATATCTGAAGCAGCGGAAACTGGAAATCGTCATGAATGGGTACAAGCTGTTTATGGTGTAGGCTATCGTTTTGAATATCCAGAAGATTAAGTTTTCGACATTTTAAGTTCATCGTTGTGGATAAACACAGGTTTATCCACAGATATTGTGGGTAAATGTTTATAAATGTAAAAAGTTATGTTTGAAAAATAAACATATAACTTTATATTTATTGATACATTCTAATTTTGACTGAATCGTGAATAGATAGAGGTTAGCTCTGTTGATCTAATGTGCGATCCAAAGCCCGCTAATTATTTAATGTGTTGATAAACCGCCAATACCTGCTTTTGGGCTTTGGTCAGGCTCTTGCTCACAAGCTCATAAGAGCCTTCAACCAAGTCTTGAATCAGATCAGCACTGATCTGTTCGCCTTCATAGACTGAAATCCAATGACGTTTATTCATATGGTAGCCCACCTGAATCGAGGGGTAGAGATCTCTCAACATTTCGCTATGATCAGGTTCAACTTTTAAATTAATCAGTTTTTTGCCATGCAGTTCAGAGCCTAACATAAACATTTTTCCCATCACTTTAAAAACAGGAACATCCTCACCAAAAGGATAGTCAAGTTCGGATTTAGGCAAATGTGACGCAATCTTAAATGCTAAAGTTCGGATTTCTTCACCAGTCATTATGTTCTCTTTTTAATTCAATTATGGGTAAATGCGAATCATGGTTCCATCATCCACCAGTTTCCAGATTTCATCCATATCAACATTTCTAACGGCAATACAGCCCCATGTCCAGTCATTTCGAGGTAAATAGTTCATTAAACTCGGCATTTTCTCGATTTGTGAAGTGGTTGCAGAACCGTGAATCATAATATCACCACCCGCGGAAACACCCAGCTGTTTGGCTTGTGCGAGATCTTGCTGGTTTGGATAAGACACATGCAGAGATTTATAAAAGGCACTATTCGGATTGCGCCAATCTAAAATATATTGTCCCTCAGGTGTTTTTCCATCACCTTCTTGTACTTTATGACCTTGGGGGGTAAAACCTAAGCGCATTGGATAGCTTTGAATTTTTTGATCATGGTGCATCAATTGGACAATGCGAGCAGACTTATAAACTTTAACCTCTGTAATCGGAGTGTTTTGACGAATAAGGGTGATGTCTTGCTGTGATAAATTTTTGACATGTATGGCAGCATTTGCTGTTGGAATAAATTGATTATATTTTTGATAGAACCATCCACCAGCGATCATCACAATGAAAATAGCAAAAATTGAAAAGAGATATTTTTTATTCATTTTAAATTACGAATGTTGTAAAGCAATGTATTGTCTAAATTTTACCCAAATTAAACTGGGAGGCTGTAGTTGAATTGTGATTGTGGATTTATCCTGTGGATAAACACATGGTTATCCACAGAAATTGTGGGTAAGTATGATTACTCAAAATAGACCTAAGACGAGCAACTCACCATCACTTCAGGTAAATCACTTGCTAAAGGAGCCAAATCTGCAGCGGTTTCTAAGTCAGTTTGACGTATAAAAGGTTGGCTGAGTAACTTAAATAAACGATCAACTTCAGAAAAATCATCACGCTCAGCTAGTTCAATGGCTTTTTGAGCCATATGATTTCTTAAGATATAAACTGGATTGGCAAGTTTCATATTAGCATCCAATGCATCTAAATCTTGATGTTCACGAATACTTTCATATTGAGTCAAAAATAATTCAAATTGACGGCGATCTAGGCAATCATCTTGAATGGCTTCATACTGCTTATTTTGTAAACGGATAAAGCTATCGGTATAGTCAAGCTGTTCGCTTTGTAAAATTCTTAAGAAACTCATACCGCAGTCAAAGCTGTCTTTGTGAAAGTTTGGAAGCCCAAGTTTTTGACATAGCCCATCTGTATAGTGCTTAAGAAAAGTAGGTTCAAAATCTTCCAAGCATTCGACCAAATCCTGTTTAAATTTTTCTTTTGTTTCAGGTTGAGCAAGTGGAATTAAATGATTTAACCAGTTCCATAAGTTCCAATGTGCGATACTGGGTTGGTTTTGATAAGTGTAACGTCCATTGTAATCACTGTGGTTATTGATCCAGTTTGGACGGAATCGTTCCATAAAACCATAAGGACCAAAATCGAGAGTTGAACCTGTAATGTTTAAATTATCAGTATTCATCACCCCATGCGCAAAGCCAACCAGTTGCCACTTGGCAATCATGATGGCTGTATTTTGAATCACTTTGCGTGCAAAAGCCAAGATATGATTTTCAGTACCTGCTTGTTGAAGCTCCAAACACTCAGGATAATGCCATTCGATACATTTTTGGGTGAATTCTGGCAATAGGTCAGGTTGGTATTGGTTGATCCATTCAAAATGCCCTAAACGAATGTGACAATCTGATGTACGTAACATCATTGCACCAAGTTCAAGCTTCTCTCGCTGAACACCTTGAGTTGATGAGGTAAAACCTACCGCATTACTTGATGGGACACCAAGCGAATTTAAGGCATGACCTGCCAAATACTCACGAATGACTGAGCGAAGTACAGCTCGTCCATCGCCCATGCGAGAGTAGGGCGTAGAGCCTGCGCCTTTTAAATGCAGATCAATGGTTTGATGATGACGATTGATAATTTGTGCAATCAACAAACCTCGCCCATCCCCCAATTGTCCAGCCCATTGACCAAACTGATGTCCTGCATAGACCATCGCTAAAGGATGGAATTCTGGGAATGTTTTTTGTCCACTGCAAATCTCCACCCACTGTGCTTTTTCTTCATCCGACCATTGTAATTCATCAGCGAGTGCAAGATTAAAATGTCCTGCTTTTGCACCTTTGAGCGGGTTGGGCTTTTGCTCATGGTATAGTTTTGAATTCAACGTGGGATAACGAGGATTGAAGTACATAACAGTTGATCGCACTGGATAAATCATGACTTGATCAATATAGCAAAATTTTAATGCTGTGGGAGAATGTTGACTAATTTAGTCGACAATAAATAACTTTGCGCCTGATGTGGTTGAAGAACGATGTGCTTCCGCTTGATCTGCAACTTGATAACTCATACCAGCGGTTAAAGTAAATGTACGTCCATCTTCAAGTTCTGTATATAACTCACCCTCTAAACAAAAAAGGATATGACCTTTCAAGCACCAGTGATCTGCTAAATATCCTGCTGAGTACTCGACCATTCGAACACGAATTTGATCAAATTGTTGAGTTCGCCAAAGTGCAAAACCTTGTTCACCTTGGTGACGGGTGGTCGGAATCTCTGTCCAGTTGGTGATGCCAAAAGGGATATTATTGATCTGCATGTCAGTTGCTCGGTTTAGATTTAGATGGTTATAAAAATTAGGCAAAAGAAAAGCTCCAGTTGGAGCTTTTCTATTTATGTGGATTTTTACTGATTTGATGATCGATAGATTAAGAAACAACGTTCTTTTTAATACCGCGCATCAATGTTTCTAAACGCTCACGGTGGAAAGCCAATTTTTGCTCAACCAACTGAAAATCAACTTTAAGTTTGACATCCATTTGGTGAATTTTTTCCGCAACCGAGGCTTTTTTAGCTTGTAACTCTTGCTCTTTTAAAGCTGCCCAATCGTTTAATGTATGGGTGAAAGCTTCATATTCTTGAGAGACTTTTTGTTTCATTGCTAAAATGTCAGCATTTACATTGTGACCGTAAATTGCTAAGTCCTGTTCAGCATATTTAAACTTCATTGCTAATTCTGCTTTTTTAATATTAAAGCTCGGAATACGACGAAGATTTTTTGCTAAACCAATTTTAGAGCATGACCAAATCAACCATTTCGTCGGGTCATATTGCCACCATTTCACGCCATTACGATAATCGTATTGGAAAATATGATGGTAGTTATGATAACCCTCACCCCATGTCGCAATGGCAAGCAGGAAGTTATCACGTGCAGTATTTTCGTCTGTATAAGGACGTTTGCCCCACATATGACATAAAGAGTTAATAAAGAAGGTTACATGGTGGCTAATGATTAAGCGGAGTAAACCACCTAAGAGCAATACGCCCCACATGTCGCCTACAGCCCAACCCAATGGAAGGAGAATGGCTGCGTGAACTGCAATGACCAATGGAATGTAATATTTGTCTTGGAACATCACCACTTTATCATTTAACAAATCTGGTGCATTTTTATAGTTTGATTCAGCAGCAGGATAGTTACGTAACATCCAGCCAATGTGTGCATACCAAAATCCATTGTTAATTGAATATGGATCTTGATCAACATCATCGACATGACGGTGATGAGTACGGTGACCTGAAGCCCAGAACAAAATACTGTTTTGAACAGCAAATGTTCCCATGATCATCAAAATAATTTTAAGAGGTAGAGTCGCTTCATAAGCACGGTGCGCCCACAAGCGATGATAACCCGCAGTAATGCCTAAACTACTGAGGCCGAGTAAAACGAATAAACTAATCCAAGCTGCCATACTAAAATCATGATGGTAGGCATACAATGGAATCGCAATTAATGCCACGAGTGGTAAGAATACCAAGGCAAAAACACCGATCCAATTTATTGGGGCTTTGGGTAGGGGAGCATTCATCTCCAACAGCACTCCTAAGAACCTTCATTAGGTAAAAGTTAAACGCATAGCTTCAGCATTTTTCTAGGCTATACTTTCACGAATAGTATCATGAGCGAACAGATGTTCACTAGTATTAGTGTACATCTGTATTGTATAAAACAGTAACAGAATAAAACACAGATTTTAGCGATTTGATCGAAAAAAATGAATGATTAAAAAGTCGTACTTGATTGTCAAAAGTGCGTAAAAAATTTTACCCAGAATAAGTGCCACAACTTCATACTTGGTCGTGATTGAATGCACAAAAGTTTTGAGTTAAATCACTTCCAACACTGTAAAGAAAATCCGATTTTATGCGACTCAATTTATTTTAACCTGAGTTCGATGTAATTAAATCTTCAACTCATTGAAAAATAATAAATCTCTATGGAGTCTTGCTGCGTTTTCATCAAATTTTAGGATGAGGAGCGGAGCTCCGCAAGCGCAACCATCAATAGCTTTTCATTTCTCTTGATCAATAAAATGAAAGCGATCAATAGATTGTTTGATGATCTAAAGCTTGCACTGCCACGCTTTACTTCTAAAGTTTAAATTGTTTTGCGTCGGCGATGCCTCACTTTTCAGAGATGAAAAGTGACAAAAATCTTTCGTTGAGCGAGGGGTACATCCTCATACCCCCGCTCAACATGGCGACATCCATGTCGCCTCAAGATCGCAAGACCATCGATGATTCAAAAGTACAAAATAAATGAATCATCCAAATCACGTGTATGAATAATCAGGCGGTTTGGCTATATCATCTTTCATCAAAGATTTTTATCGAACTCAGGTTATTTTAAATTATTGTAATTGACCTAATCCATTTTGCATCAGTTTTGGAAAATCAGTAATTAACCCTTGGATGCCTAAATCACGTAAATGTTGAGCACGTTGAATATCATTCACTGTCCAAACGCTGATATTCAAACCTGCTGCTTGAGTCGCTTGAACTATTGCATCGCTTGCCAACTGATTCATCCAGCCAATTTGGCAACAACCCAGTTCTAATGCCTGTTCAATGGCTTGTTCCTGAATGTCCTCTTCAATGAGTAAACCACGTTTAAATTCTGATTTTTGTTGCTGTAAAGCGTGGTGTATTTTTAAGTCAAAACTGGTAATGACCGCCGTATGTTTAAAATCTTTGAGCTGTTTCTGTAATTCAACAGTGAGCTTTTCAGCATCTTGTACGGTTTCAACAGCCTTTACTTCAACTTCAATATGTTCAAAATCATGCATGATATTTAAACTTTGCCTCAAAGTCGGTGTCATTTGTTTTTCCCAATCCATCCAGATATTGGCTTGGTTAAACGATGCGAGTTGTGCGCTGTCTAAAGGGTAAAGTGGTTGATCAATTCCTGTGGTTCTTAAGAAATTATCGTCATGCATGATAATGAGTTCATCATCTTTTAATTGTCGCACATCAAACTCAACCGCACGGATACCTAAGTCATGAATATATTGAAAGCCACCCAAGGTGTTTTCAGGTGCTTCGCCACGTGCACCACGATGTCCGATAATTCTCATAAAATGCACTCGATACTCAGATCATCGATCTCATCATAGAAGCCTAACCATTAGATTATTTTGAATGATGACGAAACTTTAATCTTTAACTGAAAATTTGTGTTTAGTCCTATTCCTACAATAAGACTAAACATGATCATACTGTTAAAAAATCATAGATGAATGGTCAAAGATAGTTAAATTGTATCGTTGATGTTCTTTTGCCAAAGCACTTCACTGCCACCTTCTGCACGTTGTAATGTACGAGAGGCAACAAAAAACCAATCTGACAAGCGATTGAGCAATTGTAAGGCTGTGGCTTGAATATTTTGATCACGACTGTGTACAGTCATGAGGCTACGTTCTGCACGACGGCATACAGCACGTGCTTGATGAGCATAACTACATGCCAAGGTGCCTGATGGAAGAATAAACTCTTTTAGCATCGGCAAATCTTCATTCATTTTATCAATTTCATTTTCAAGAAATTCCACACAAACAGGTTGCAGCAAGTTGTAGTTGGGAATACAGACTTCACCCCCCAAATCAAACAGCCAGTGTTGAACTAAACTGAGCGATTTGTCCCAATGGGCTTTATCCGTAATATCACTGATTGAGATTTGTGAACGTAATACACCTACGATCGAATTGAGTTCATCCACATCACCTAAAGCGATAATACGTAAGTCATCTTTAGGTACACGAGAGCCATCTCCTAATCCAGTGGTTCCTGAATCACCTGTACGGGTGTAAATTTTACTTAAGCGATGTCCCATGATTTTGTCCTAGATAAAAATGAAAAGCTAAAGAATAAAAAAGGATAATGTCGGTCAAAACATTATCCATAAACTGCGCTGTTTTAGATATTTTTTTGAGTCTAGCTTTTAGTAACGGAAAGTTACCCCTGCTGATGCAAGACGACCACCGTTGATATAGTAATAACCATTACTATATGAAGTGGTTTTGTATTGGACGTCGCCAATATTTTGGATGTTTGTAAATAGTTTTACATTCGGATTCACATTCCAAAAGGCATTTACATCGACAGTAGCATAGCCTGAAATTGTACTGTTTTTAGGCCTAGATTTAGCAGAAAGCGATGTACTTATGCCATACACCTCGTTTTGTAAACCAGCTGTTAATGTTAGACTTTGACGCGAACGACGACTCAAATCTTGATCTGTCTCTTTGTCTTTTGGTTGTACATAAGCATAAGAAAGATGAGTAAATAATTCATCATTTGCCCAATCTAGATTGAATTCACCACCTGTAAAAGTTGCTTTTTTGACATTGTATAATCTGCCTTCATATGTAACTGGATCTGTAACATAAGTGATCAAATCATCAACTTCATTACGATATACAGATAGTCCTAAACTTAATTGATCGGTAATTTTTTGATCTAAACCAATCTCATAGGATACACTTTCTTCAGGTTTCAAATTAGGGTTTCCACCCCAACTGAGTGCATAGAGATCATTGTTCGTTGGAGCACGAAATGCTGTACCAATATTAGTATAAATACTTGTTGCAGGTAAAATTTGGTAGCGAGCTGCTGCTTGCCCAACTGTATGTGTGCCAAATGTTTCGTGATCTTCTACACGTAAACCTAATTGAGTATGTAATTTATTTGATTGATATTGATGCTGTACAAAATAGCCAGTACTGTCGACATTTTTATTATAATCAACTCCATAAGCACCACTACCTGAAAGGACATCAGATTTTATATTTTTAGTGGCTACGCCCGCTAAAATATTCTGACTTGGTGTAAATTGCCACTTACTATAAAGTTCAGCTTCTTTGGTTGTGTTATAGATAGCATCATGTGATTCATTTTGCTCTAAATCATCTTTAAATTGAGACAAACGCGCATTAACAGATACACTATCATTAATGTTCACACGACCTTTAATGTTGATGATTTCATTTTTAAAATCTTGAGAGAGATTTTTTAAACCAATTAAATTCCAATTGGCATCATTAATACCATCAATATAAGTTGCTGTACCTTGGTTTTGTGAATAGTCGACTGAAGCAGCATACTGTTCTTTTTCAACACCAAATTTTGCACTTAAGCCTTTTTGATCATATGAGCCTGTTTTTACATTGGTATTTTTAAAATCTGTAACTTGAGTACCATCAGATTCTAAACGTTGCCCACGAATTTGTGCATAAAAGCCGTTTTCAGCCAGATCTGCACCAACCACAGATTTATAAGTATTTTGTTCGCCTATTTCACCAGTGATGAAAGCACCCGTTTTTTCAGGCGTTTTTGAAATCAGTTGTACAACACCACCAATTGCATCAGTTCCATATAAAACTGATGCTGGTCCTTTTAATACTTCAATTTGTTTAATATCTGTTGTATCAATAAAAGCCAATGAAGCAGAACCGGCAGAACCTGTATTTAAACGAACACCATCACGCAGTACTAATGTATGAGTCGAATTTGTACCACGTGTAAAGATAGACGCAGCTTGACCATAACCACCATATTGCATCATATCAATAGAAGCATCACTCATGAGTAAATGCGGTAGTTCTGCAATTGGAGATTGTTCAAGTATCTGTGGTGCTATAATTGAAATACGGGCAGGTACATTTTCAATCTTTTCTTCTGAGCGTGTAGCAGTGACAACAATTGTATTCAGCTTAGAATTCGCTTCTGAATTTGACGACGTTTCAGCAAATGCAGTAGAAGATAACCCCATCGCAATAGCGACAGCACCTACAAGTGCAGTAGGTTTAAAAATAACAGACATGATATGCTCCATACATCCACTCCCCGTGAATGATTGAGTTAAAGGGCACAACAAGCTGGTATCCGGACTTAAATATAGAATCTAAAACAATTCAGATTATTCCACCTTCCCACAAAACATTGCAGTGGTGTAAGCCATGAGACTTATAAAGAATAATATTTTCATTTTACCGTTGCGGGGGCAGTGTTGGATTTTCACCAACTTCCCAAAGCCTAAAGCTAGACTTGTTGCATTTGTGTGCAGTATAAAGTTTGTTAAGTGTATAAACAATGTAAAACAGATAATCCTATATAACTTTAACGCAAGTGAAGGAATTTGCTTTACAATGATTTGTCCAAAATATTGAAAAAATCAGTTTGATCTAAACAAATTCGAGTTCAAAACTATGCGTACCCGTGCCAAAATTTGTGGAATTACACGACCACAGGATATTCATGCTGCCGTAAATGCAGGTGTGGATGCGATTGGTTTTGTGTTTTATGAACCCAGCCCACGTTACGTGACAATTGAACAAGCACAACAACTCGCACAACTCATTCCACCCTATATCAGTATTGTGGGCTTGTTTGTGAATGCCAGTGCAGAAGATATTGCACTAGTCTTAACATCTGTGCCTTTAGATATTATTCAATTTCATGGGGACGAAACTGCACAACAATGCCAACAGATTGCCCAATATAATAAGCGTCGTTGGTATAAAGCAATTCAGATCAAACCTGACGCAGACAATTCAGCAATTATTACGACAATTCGACCATACCAACAGGCAGGCGCGAGTGCTATGCTTTTAGATGCATGGCATCCTGAATTGAAAGGGGGAACAGGGCACAGTTTTGACTGGTCGCAATTCCCTAAACTTGATATTCCTTTGATTTTGGCAGGTGGTTTAAAGCCTGAAAATGTTGAAAACGCCATACAAACGACTCAAGCCTATGCAGTCGATGTGAGCGGAGGCGTAGAGTCCGCAAAAGGTATTAAAGACCAACAACTCGTAGAACGATTTATGCAAGGAGTCCAACGTGGATCAGCAAAGTAATCAACAAAATAGTGTGATTGACTATACCCAATTCCCAGATCAAAACGGGCATTTTGGTATCCATGGCGGACGTTTTGTGTCAGAAACTTTAATGGCAGCTTTAGAGGATTTAGAGAAGCTCTATTTCCGTATGAAAGATGATGCTCAGTTTTTGGCAGAATTCGACCGTGATCTCGCTTATTATGTAGGACGCCCTAGTCCTTTGTATTATGCTGAACGATGGTCGAAAGAGTTGGGTGGTGCGCAGATTTATCTTAAACGTGAAGACTTGAATCATACAGGCTCACACAAGGTCAACAATACCATTGGTCAGGCATTACTGGCGAAGCTTTCTGGAAAGAAACGTATTATTGCAGAAACAGGTGCGGGGCAACATGGTGTTGCAACAGCAACCATCGCAGCACGTTTAGGTCTCGAATGCGTTGTCTTTATGGGTGCTGAAGATGTTAAACGTCAGGCGATGAACGTCTATCGTATGCGTTTGCTCGGGGCAACTGTTGTTCCTGTAGAAAGTGGCTCTAAAACATTAAAAGATGCCATGAACGAAGCAATGCGAGATTGGGTCACCAATGTAGACTCAACTTATTATGTCATTGGTACAGTTGCAGGTCCGCATCCGTATCCACAATTGGTACGTGATTTTCAGTCGATTATAGGTCGTGAAGCACGTCAACAAATTCAACAACAGGCAGGTCGTTTACCTGATGCCTTGGTTGCATGTGTGGGCGGTGGTTCAAATGCGATGGGCTTGTTCTACCCATTCTTAAATGATCCAGATGTGAAAATGTATGGCGTTGAAGCTGCAGGTCTGGGTGTAGAAACAGGTAAACATTCAGCACCACTTAATGCAGGTCATGTTGGTGTTCTACATGGTAACCGAACTTACTTAATGTCTGATGAACAAGGTCAAATTATTGAAACACATTCAATTTCAGCTGGTTTGGACTATCCAGGTGTAGGACCTGAACATAGTTTCTTGAAAGATATGCATCGTGTAAATTATGTGCCAATTAACGATACAGAAGCTTTACAAGGTTTCCGTGATTTGACCCATATTGAAGGAATTATTCCTGCATTGGAAAGTTCACATGCGATGGCTTATGTCACTAAGCTGGCACCAACGATGTCAAAAGATCAAATTATTATCGCAACTGTATCAGGTCGTGGTGATAAAGATTTGATGACTGTGGCGCGTATTGATGGTGTGGAAATGGTGGAAATGTAATTCATCATTTTTATTTGGAAAGCCTCTTTTATAAGGGGCTTTTTTATATCTTGATGGTAAGCACCCTATACACAGTATTTGGAATTTGCGCTCTTTTGCGCAAAATCTACTAAAAATAAAAGATCATGTTGGTTATGCATTTTTTACAAAAAGTTCGGGCTGAAAACTTCCCTGAAAAAATTATCTGGGGATGGAAAGACACTTTTGCCGTTTCTATTCTCCCATTGATTGTTATAAATGGTCTTATTTTAGAAAAAATATTTGGAATCTCGATAGCTGTCAGTTTGGGCGATACTATTTTAAGAGGCGTACTGTTTATTTTAGTGTGCTGCTTATATAAGGATATGTTGTTTAGGCATTGGAAAAAATATCAACAGGCTTTTTGGCGTTCAAGTATATTGGTTGTGGTGGGCGCAATATGCTTACAAGTGATTATCTCACTCACACGTCAATTTCTTCCTTTGCATGAAAGTCACGAACAAAGACCATTTATTGATCCTGAAAAAATTGCTTTTCTGAGTTTGCTACTCATCAGCTTTGGACCTTTATTTACTGCACTTTTAGAAGATATCGTGTTCCGCTATACCTTATTACAAAAACTATTTATTCAGCCGTGGTTATGGCGCATGATTTTGATCATGCTGAATTCGATTTTATTTGGTTTGATTCATTATCATAATTTTGATGGGAACCTAGTCGCAACAATCAGCTTTATGAGTGCAGGATTATTTTTAAACTTGATCTACTTATGCACAAGAAATATATGGCATGTGTTGCTCATTCATTTTCTCAATAATGCGGTATTATCTGTGGGTGGGATTTTACTATTAAAACTTATTCAAACATTCACTTAGTTATTTAGTTGTTGCATATGTCTAGTTTATTTATCGTTATGTTGGGTGGTCGCCATGCACGTGCCAATACGGAAGTCCATGATGTTGTTTTGGCTGTTGGAGACACACTTGAAGAAATTTATCCTCAATTAAAAAATGCGTGGTTTGGTGAACAACAAGGTTTGCATATTGATGCTTGGCAAAAGCTACAAGTCATTGAGTTTGAAAATAAGACATATCAGATCCGTTTTAGTGATGCTCAACCGAATCTATTAGACGCTAAGTTGTGGTTAATTAATCTAGGTGGCTACGATGTAAATGAGTTTGGCGAGTTGCATCGTTATGTTCTGGTTGTCGCCCAAGATGCCAGTGAAGCAAAAAGCAAGGGCAAACAGCATTTTGCCAACCATTGGCAAAAGCAGCACACAGATCGAGTTTTAGATATCGATGATTGTATTGCCATTGATCATGTACATGGTCGCTATGTTGAATTGATTGAAGTAGATACGAAAACAGATTTAAGTCAATTCTGTGAAAGTACGTGGGAAAATACCTACTTGACGATTTAACAGTAAACGCGATTTGATTCATCGAAATGGCGCAGTATTTCAGCCTTAAAAGATTAACAGTGGCTTAATTAGCAATAAACAATATAATTCTTTGCAGTACTCACGCATAAGCCTGTTGCTTATACAACATAGTCTCCGCAATGTTGAACATGAGACTGAATACAATGAGAACTCAAACAAAACACTGTGGAGTGTATGCAATGAGCGGATTATTAGATGAATTGGGTAAAATTGCAGGTGCTGTAATTGCTGAGCAAGGTGTTGATAAATTAGATCCTGATGCTGGATTTTTAGAAAAAGCGGCAGGTGCATTTGCAGGATATGAAGCTGCAAAAATTGCTGAAAATAAACTGGAAAATGATACTGAACAGCAAAGCTCGGATGACCAATCCTAAATTAGCTCTTTAAATCTTTATCTACGAGTGAATCCAAGAGATGATCATGTGTTTAACTCAAGTATTTAAATTGCTTCATGGTTAATCATCTTTTAATAAGTCTTCAATCAGTTAAAAAGGGCATAGAATCTATGCTCTTTTTTTATTATCTTAAATAAAGATAAGTAATGAAGAAAAACATCAAATGCATTATAACGCTGAGGATATTAAGCGAAGTCTTGCCAATTCAATCCCTGGAGGATGCTTATCAATAAAACCGCTATAAAATATGGAAAAAAAGCATTTCTTTGATAGATCAATACTCGTTATATTGTCCATCGTTATAATGAAACTACTAGCTGTACGCCATGTATTTATATACTGATTTTGATCAGCAACTGATCAACGAACGTGTTGCACAATTCCGTGATCAAACGGAACGTTATTTAGCTGGAAAACTCACTGAAGATGAGTATCGTCCATTACGCTTACAAAATGGTTTATACGTGCAGCGTTATGCGCCAATGCTACGTATCGCTGTACCTTACGGTTTAATGAATTCTAAACAATTGCGCAAAGTTGCTGAACTTGCTAAAGAATACGACCGTGGCTATGCGCATGTTTCAACACGTCAGAATATTCAGTTTAACTGGCCTGCACTGGAAAATGTTCCTGATATGCTTGAAGGTCTTGCTTCTGTTCAAATGCATGCCATTCAAACCTCAGGAAACTGTATTCGTAATACAACTACTGATCAATATGCTGGCGTTGTGGCTGGAGAAATTGCCGACCCACGCCCAACTTGTGAATTGATTCGTCAATGGTCGACATTCCATCCTGAATTTGCATTCTTACCACGTAAATTCAAAATTGCAGTGTCTGCACTTGAAGAAATTGATCGTGCTGCAACTTCATTCCATGATATCGGTGTGTATTTAACTCGAAATGAAGCGGGTGAATTGGGTTATAAAATCAAAGTTGGTGGCGGTTTAGGACGTACACCGATCATTGGTTCGATGATTCGTGAATGGTTACCACGTGAAGATTTAATTGCATATTTGGAAGCAGTACTTCGTGTATATAACTTACATGGACGCCGTGACAATAAATACAAAGCACGTATTAAAATTTTGGTGAAAGCATTAACACCTGAAGTGTTTGCTGAAAAAGTGGAAGCTGAGTTTGCAGAAACCATCAAAACATTGAAAGTACAACCCGAGATCTTAGAAAAATTAGATCAAGAATTCATGCCGTTTGATTATCAAGATTATGCGGATGAAGACTTTAGTGCCTTATTTGCTGAATATCCAAAATTCAAGCATTGGTTCAATATCAATACCAATGCACATAAAGTTGCTGGTTATCGTATTGTCACCATTTCACTCAAACGTGCAGGTATTGCACCGGGTGATATGACTGTTGAAGAAATGAATTTGATTGCAGATCTTGCAGACAAATATACTTTTGGCGAGTTGCGTACTACGCACGAACAAAATATTTCATTGGTGGATGTTCCGCAAAAAGATTTATTTGAATTGTGGCAAGTTCTTGAAAAGAACAATTTGGCTCGTGCACATATTGGCTTTATTACCGATATTATTTGCTGTCCGGGTGGTGACTTCTGTTCTTTGGCGAATGCGAAATCAATTCCAATTTCTGAAGCAATTACACGCCGTTTTGATGATTTGGATACAGTTTATAATTTAGGTCATATTGACTTGAATATTTCAGGTTGTATGAATGCTTGTGGTCACCACCATGTCGGTAATATCGGTATTTTAGGTGTAGATAAAAAAGGTGCAGAATTCTATCAAATTACTTTGGGTGGAAATGCAGATCACGATGCTTCAATTGGTGACATTTTAGGACCATCATTTGCTGCGGAAGCTGTACCTGATATTATTGATGAAATTTTAAATACTTATCTTGATCTTCGTAATGAAGGTGAAGAGTTTATTGAAACTTACCGCCGTGTCGGCATTAAACCATTTAAGGAGCGTGCATATGCTTAATACCGCACTTCAAGTCCTCTCTAAAGATGGCTCTATTGCAGACAATACTTATCAAATTATTGGTGAGGATGGTGTGTTACCTCAAGGTGATGTATTGTTGACTGTTGAACAGTTGGATCAGCTTGCCAATGTAACAGGTAAAAAAGCGCTATTGATCACTGTGGATGCTTCGCCAGAAACCAATCAGTTTCCGCTTGATCAGTTAGATGCAATCTTTATTGATTTTGCTGGGTTTAATGATGGTCGTGGTTATTCCTTTGCTGCATTATTGCGTCGCCAAGGTTACCAAGGTGAGCTTCGTGCAACTGGTGATGTATTTAAAGACGTTTTGAATTATATGAAGCGTTCAGGTTTTGATACCTTTGTAATTAAAGAAGGTAAAGATATTCAAGAAGCTGCTGCTGGTTTAGGTGATTTTACTCACCCTTATCAAGCCTCTACAGCAGTACCGAAAGCGCATTATCAAACTGGTGCTTGATTGTTTTAAGCATTGATTTTGAATTAGAAAGCCGAACATCTGTTCGGCTTTTTTGTGGATGATTGGTCGAATCATTAAACATGAATACTTTCAGGACGGCTAAAACCATGCTCAAAGTCAAATCAGGAATTTAAATTGATCGTTGCATTTTTGCAATGTTGTATGCTGTAAAAGTCGCTATTTTACCGAGTTGAAAGATCACATAATGAAATAAAGATTTATTATGGTGAATGAAATGCTCAGTCAAACAACAGGTGATTTATCGTTACTCAAAGGTTGGAATGCAACTTTACCGAATACTGAAGTCATGCCTGTATTGTTTCTTGGGCATGGTTCTCCAATGAATGCCATTCAAACCAATGACTTTACGCGTTCGTGGAATCGTATTGGTGCTGAAATGAAGACACAACCGACAGCAATTTTATGTATTTCTGCGCATTGGCTCACACAGGGTGTTACAGCAGTTACTGCCATGCAACAACCCAAAACGATTCATGATTTTGGTGGCTTTCCTCAAGCATTATTTGATATGCAATATCCTGCTTCTGGAAATAAAGCATTGGTCGAAGAAACAACTGCTGCGATTCATCGTGTTGAAGTTCATCATGATCATACGTGGGGCTTGGATCATGGAACATGGGCGGTGTTATGTCATGTATTTCCACAAGCCAATATTCCCGTCGTACAGTTGAGTATCGACTACAGTCAGGCTGCACAATATCATTATGATTTGGCAAAAGAATTAGCTCAATTGCGCCGTAAAGGTGTTTTGATTGTTGCCAGTGGTAATTTGGTCCATAATCTTAGAAAAGTTGCTTTTGACAAATTTGATGGTCACTTTGGTTATGATTGGGCTTTAGAAGCAGATGCAAAAATGAAGAATTTTTTGTTAAGTCATAATCATCAAGCATTGATTGATTGGCAAAAGCAGGGTCCTGAATTTTTATTGTCGATTCCAACACCAGATCACTATTATCCAATGTTATATGCTTTAGGTTTACAGGAAGAAAATGATCAGCTGAGTATTTTTAATGCTCAAGCCGTAGCAGGTTCTTTGACCATGACATCATTTAGGTTGGATCAAGCATAGTTTTTAAAATTCAAACCTAAAAAGGTGAATCGAGGGATTCACCTTTTTATTTATCCAAAGATTCTGCTGGTTGTTGAGGTTTACTCAAGATAAAATTTGACGATGATGATTTGAACTAAAACGACAATGTCTTTCTTACTTGCAAAAATTAATCCTGGGGTATTTTGGCTGTTAATCGCAATTGCGACTGATGTTCTATCCACATTTTATTCTGCTAAAGGCAATGGTTTGGTCAATAAATTTGATCAAGGCATCGCTCTAGTTTTGTATATCATTTCTTTTGCATGTGCGGCTTATGCATTGAAATTTATGCAAGCTGGAATTCTATATGTTTTATGGTCTGGGCTTGGGGTGATCGCCACTGCGTTATTAGCCAAGACATTTTTAGGTCAAAATATTGATTTAGCTGGCTGGGTCGGAATTGCTTTTATTACTGTTGGTCTCACAATTATTGCGCAATTTTCCAATATTGATGTCTAAAGCTTAACCATAGCTTAGACATCAGTAGGTGAATGTAAAATTTAAAATAGTGGTGAATTAATAAACTTATAAAAAAATGCTGTGCCCAGAGAAGGTTCTAAAAGTAATGGGAATAAGAAACCATAGATTGCACCAGTAATATGAGCACGATGGTCAATCAGTGGTGAATGCCCAGAACGAATCGCATACATGCTATAGCACAAATATATTGTTCCAAAAATAATTGCGGGAACCGGTAAAATATAGATATAGATCATGCCCCAAGGATTAAATAAGATCGAACTAAACAGTACTGCATTGACTGCACCTGAGGCGCCTAAACTTCGATAAGAGTTTAAATTCCGATGATGCAAATAGCTTGGAATAGCAGCAATAATGATGGCGCTACAATAAAATAAGACAAAGCCCATACCACTTAAATAACCACGGAAAAACCATTCAATATTTCGTCCAAAGAAATACAAGGTAAACATATTAAAGAATAAATGCATACCATCATTGTGGATGAAACCATGTGTTAAAAAGCGATCATATTGACCATGCTTAATTGCTGAAATATTGAAAATCAAACGATTCATGACATTGCGTTGTTGCCAAGCAATGATAGAAATTGCAATCGTGATGAGAATAATCAGAAGTGTATGGGTAAGCCCTGTGATCATATTTGTTATAAATGATGTCGTTTTCTTGAGTGAACTATAGCCTATATCATGTCGAATCAATAGGCTATATTTTAATGAGATGATTAGGGGCTGTGGGCAATTCGTCTATGTTTGCGACTAGGTGTGTTTTTTAGGCGATTCTAGGCGCGAAATACGAAATTTAGTCATTCTAAATGAGTAGTTCGTAACGACGAAGCGCTAAAAAACACGCTAGTCCCCGCTGCGCCTTGCGCTGCAAACAAAGCAGTGCTTTGTTCTTGCTCAGGGTTGTGGTTAAAATTATCTCAGGCTACGTTATGAAACTTAAAAATAGTCTCGCTATTCTCTTCATTTCATGCCTTGCCTGCTCAATTTTAACTTACAACGCAAGCCATTTATGAAATGTCCACAGCCCCTAAACTTCATTGAGTTGGCAGTTTACCATCCATCGAATACCAAACTGATCTGTGAAAGCGCCATATAGAGCACCCCAAAACGTTTTATCCAAAGCCATTTCAATCTGACCATTGGCAGAGAGTGCTGTAAATAATCGTTGAGCTTCATCCGCTTCATGTGCTTCTAAATTAATCGAAATATAATGATTAGTTCCTTTGCTGAATGGAGCACTATTTGGTGCACAGAACTGTTCAGTGGTATCCGAGCCCATCAATACAGTAAAGTCATTAATGGGCAAAGAAACGTGCAAAATATAATTTTTCTCTTGTTCAGGGACTTGGACATCAGGCAATTCTGAATAGCGCTTTAAAAAAGAGAAATCTCCACCAAAAACCGACTTATAAAAGTTAAAAGCGGCTTCTGTTTGACCTTCAAAATTTAAATAATGATTGAGTTGCATTGTGCTTGTGTCCATTTTGTTGTTTTGAAGTGACTAATTTATCAGCTCATTGTTTAAAGATTGATGAAGGTTTTGTAATTGTACAGATGAATGCTTGATACCAAGGATTCATCTGTCCATTGAGCTTTAAAGCTGTTTATCTTGTTTTTGCTCTAACTTTAAATCTTGTTGATTGGCATATCCATCAATGTCTGCATTTTGCAGTGGTTCATTTGGATTTGGACGATCCACAAAACCAATTTTAGGCACAGGAATCTCAATTTGATTTTCCACAAAGCGATTACGGATCAGCTCATGAATTTCATCTTTAACTTGTAGATAGTTGGCTTGCATACACCAAAGTGCAAATAAAATTTCAATGGATGATTCACCAAACGCGGACACAGTCACACGTGGTTTAGGATCTGCCAAAACCAATGGGTAATCGTTGGCGACCTCAATCAATACTTCACGGACTTTGTTAATATTTTCATTAAAATTAATTGCTACCGTGATCGACAATCGTCGTATCGGGAATTTTGATAGATTATGGACTGGTGCTCGAATCAGTTGCTCATTGGGTAGGCGTACATAAACATTGTCCATGGTTAAAAGTTTCACGGACAAAAGGTCAATGGAAATTACTTCACCTTCAATCGTATGCCCACGAATGAGGGTGATTTGGATTGTATCACCGACTTCAAAAGAACCTTCACCGATTAAAAATAATCCACTGATCAAGTTAGATGCTGAGGTTTGTGAGGCGAAACCCAGTGCTACGGTCAAAATCCCTGCTGCACCTAAAAATACACTGAGTTTAAATCCTGCTTCTTTTAAACTGGCAATTACAAACAGCAAGAAAATAAAATAAAAAATACCTCTGCGCCACACCAAACGTTGATGTGCATTAAAACGTGCACCTATAGTTCGAATAAAAGTATTGGAAATAACACGCGCCAGTACAAAGCCAACAAAGCAGAGAATCAGTGCAACGGCAATTTCACTTAAACGATCTAAATTTACATTGGTGAAAATGCCTTTTAAGCTGTCCGCGATGTCTTTGGGAATATTGGATTGAGCCATTGTTTACCTCATCCCTTAGAAAAATGAATCAAACATGTTAAATAATGCGCCACCCGGTGAACGTGGTGGATGAACATAAATCACTTCTCCAGCCAGTGGTGGGGTACGATTTTCAATTCTAACGCGAGCAGGACGATCATTACCTTCATAAATGACCTTAATTTGTGAGGTCCATAAACGACCTGTACTTTCACTATAAAATAAAGGCAATGCAGGAACAGGCACATTCATCCGATCGAAGCGTAATTGATGACTGCTGACATTGTGAAAATCAATCGGGGTAACAGCACGGAAAGCACGGGGGCGCAATAAATTCAATTCTGTACGACCATCGACTGAGGTCGCATAACACATTTCACCTGTACGGTGATCTGGACCAAACCATGTATCCTTAGGCAAAATCACAGGAATATCAAATAGTGGCTCTTTCTGTGCCTGAACAAAGCCTGAAATCCATAAGGGGGTGCTGATATACAGCGTACCACGTTGTCCTGCTGGAATATAAATAGGATCGACAGGACGAATAACTACAGAACGGTCAGCCAATCGGGGCATTAACTGAAATGTTTTGTGGGTTTCTCTAAACATGTAGCGCTCAACATGCACGGGTTCAGGAAAACCAAAATTCACATCATGAATTTTATGCCATTGCTGTTCATAGTCGTACTGGAAGTGTGGGCGATAGTATTCTAGACGCCATTCTTGTAAACCGCGTGTAATGCGCATCATCATTGAACCAAACTGCCATGCTTTGGATTGGTTCAATTCAAAATTTTGTTCTCCCCACCATTTTAAGTCAGGGAGTTCTGGTTCAAGATGGTCTTTCTTTTTAGACAAAAGTGTTCATCCTATTCATAAAATCATCATCAAATCTTTAACAAACAGACTTCACGCTGTCATGTGCATAGAGTACACTCAAAGCAATTTAAATGATTAATATAAGTTGTAATGCAAGTTCTTAAACAATTACAAATACCATATAGTTTTGCAAAACGGCATGGAGTGCTGTTGCGTTATGAAGGTGATCAAGTTTTTATTGTTCGTCGTCAGGATACCGCACAAATTGCGATTCAGGAAGCACGTCGTTATCTTGGTCGCGTTGCACAACATCAATTATGCAATGAAACTGAATTTAATCAAATGCTCAGTTCAAGCTATGCAGGTGAAACAGGTGAGTCACAACAAGTCGCAGCTGGCTTGGAAGATCATCCCGACTTATTAAGCCTTGCTGATCAAGTTCCTGAAACAGAAGATTTGATGGATCAGGAGGATGATGCACCTATTGTCCGACTCATCAATGCCTTGTTGTCAGAAGCCATTCGTGTGGGCGCATCTGATATTCATATTGAAGCATTTGAAAAGAAATTATCTGTGCGATTACGTGTTGATGGTCAGTTGCGTGAGATTGTACAACCACGTCGAGAGCTTGCACCGTTGTTGGTATCACGTATCAAGGTGATGGCAAAACTGGACATTGCTGAGAAGCGTATTCCGCAAGATGGTCGTATTTCTTTACGTCTTGCTGGGCGTGAGGTGGATGTTCGTGTATCCACACTGCCATCATCTCATGGTGAGCGTGTGGTGATGCGTTTGCTGGATAAGCAGGCTGGACGTTTAAACATGACGCATTTGGGGCTGATGAAAAACGACTATGATCGCTTGACTCAATTGGTTCACCGTCCACACGGCATTATTTTGGTTACGGGACCAACAGGTTCTGGTAAAACAACAACTTTATATGCCGCACTTTCTGACTTAAATGATGGTTCAAAAAATATTCTGACCGCTGAAGATCCAATCGAATATCAACTTGAAGGTATTGGACAAACCCAAGTTAACACCAAAGTGGATATGACTTTTGCGCGTGCGCTGAAAGCGATGCTTCGCCAAGATCCTGATGTTGTGATGGTGGGGGAAATTCGTGACTTAGAAACCGCAGAAATTGCAGTGCAAGCCTCTTTAACAGGTCATTTGGTTTTATCTACACTTCATACCAATACTGCAATTGGTGCAGTAACACGCTTGAAAGATATGGGAATTGAACCCTTCTTATTATCCAGTTCATTGATTGGTGTGATTGCACAACGCTTGGTTCGAACTTTATGCTCTCATTGCCATACATGGCGTGAAGCAGATGATTTTGAAAAAGATGTATTTAAACCTGTAAGTTTAGAATCAGATCTAAAGTTACCTGTGCCAAACGGTTGTGATTATTGTTCACATACGGGTTTTACGGGACGTACTGCGATTTATGAAATTGTACCGATTGATGAGCAAATGCGTCGTTTAATTCATGGTAATGCAGCTGAGTACGAACTTGAAGAATATGCACGTAGAGATGCGGGTTCAATTCGTGATGATGGTTTACGTAAAGTATTGGCGGGTAAAACGACCATGGAAGAAGTATTACGTGTGACCAATGAGGCAGCTGAATAAGTTATTCCTGTTGGCTTCGAAAGGATTATATCTTTTATAACTAAATGTATTAATTATTTAGGGCATGCTAATGGTGGAAGTCTTTAGCATAAAAGCTAAATTCTGTATAAATTTTCATTTATCGCTATTAGTTTTTGTGTAATATTTTTACATACTATTTGGTTTTTTCAATCATGTGTTTGTCAGAATAACGAGTCAAAAATGTTGTAAATCCATATCCTAAAGTGCCTCCAACCACTCGTGTCCAACCGCTTACAAAGATATCTTCGATACCATCATTATTAAAGTCTGCTCTAAATTGCTCAATTAGAGAAATTTCCATTCCATCAAATTCTAATGAAATTGTGTAAATCTGACTTTCATTGATTGTAATAATACCTTTGCGAACTAAATCTCCAACTGAAAATCTCTGTTGAGTGTACTTATTAAATTTTGCTCCAAAATCACTAAAGATACTAGGGCATAATAAATCAAGATTATTTATGTCTTCCCAAGGCTCGCTTATAAATGAAATTTTGGGCATCTTAGCTATTTGCAGTGCTTTTATTAACTCATCAAAAAAAATGAAAGTAAAAGACATTTTGAGATCTGCATTTGTTAAAGGATAAAAACCATTATTTGTAGCCCATCTCCACTCACTTAATGTGGAAACTTTAGTTTGCTTGTTAATATCATTGACTAATTTGAGATAGTCATGAATCCCTCCAATCACAAGTTTCTTGTTGATCAATGTGGAGATGTCTGTGTCAAAGTAGAAAGAATCATATACTTCATCGATGAATTCAACTCCTAATGGTAGTATTACTTCCTTGATATTCCAATTATTCTGCTGGGCTTGATTTATTATATGTTGCAATTCTTTAATATCAATTAAATTAGTTGCTAATGCTGTTTGAACTTTAGAAATAATTTGACCTTTATTCTTTCTTCTTTTAATTTTTTCTATTTCTTGTATGATTTTTGGTAAGGATCTTTTGGTTAATCCTAGGTAAAACAAGATGGTCTGTTTCGCAAATAATTCGTCATTTTTTCTAAGGTTACATTTTCCGTGCACAGGAACTAGATTATATAATCCGTTTACATCAAAATTATTGTCAAGATCAAACTCTTCCTTAAATGTATCAAAGCTTCTTTGGTTATTTGCAAGACTTTCTGGAATCACATGATCAATATGGACATCATTCCAATCTAAGTTCTTGTTGCAATAGAAGCATATATTATTATAAGAAGCCCATAATGCACTTCTTATAATATTGTCAAATTTAGTGAGGCTCATATAGCATTTTACATAAAGTATTATTTTGTGAATAAATATATCTTAATAAGGTATCTTTTTGGTTTAATTTAAACAAAAAATAAATTAAATCTACCTAAAACAGAATTTAGTATTTAGGTAGACTCGAATAATTAAACAATCAGATTCAATGTCACATCAATATTGCCACGGGTCGCATTTGAATATGGGCAAACAATATGAGCAGCATCGACTAATTTCTGTGCTTCTTCTTGCTCTAAACCTTCTAAATGAATGTTTAAAGTCACTTGAATACCAAAGCCAGTAGGAATAGGACCAATACCGACATCACCTTCGATATATACATCTGGGGTAATTTTTAAATGATCACGATTCGCAACAAATTTCATCGCACCTAAGAAACAAGCTGAATAACCTGCTGCAAAAAGTTGTTCTGGATTGGTTCCACCACCAGCACCGCCCATTTCTTTTGGAACAGCGAGTTTAACATCTAAAATTCCATCTGATGATGTTGCACGACCATCACGACCACCTGTTGCTTTTGCATGTGCTGTATAAACCACTTTTTCTAAAGACATTGGATGCTTCCTTTGATTGTGTTCAAATATATCGTATACGATATAAATATTTAAACAAGTAGTGTTTGTGTAAAATTTAATAAAAAATTATTTTGAAATGTTGTCGCGTAAAGTTGAAAGGAGCGCTTTAAGCTCAGCCAAAGTGTCTAAATTACATTCACTGGCTTGAGCGATTTGAAGTGGGATATCAACGGCTTTTAATTTTAATTGCTGTCCTTCTTCAGTTAGGCTAATGATCACTTGACGTTCATCAAGGGTCGAACGTTCCCGATTAAGTAAACCATGACTTTGTAATTTTTTAAGCAAAGGGGTTAGCGTAGAGGATTCTAAAAACAGCTTTTCACCTATTTCAGAGACAGTTACACCATCTTTTTCCCAAAGCACGAGCATGACTAAGTATTGTGGGTAAGTTAAGCCCAATGGTGCAAGTATTTTTCGGTACAGTTGATTGAGTGCCAAGTTCGTAGAATAAACAAGAAAGCAAACTTGATGATCAAGATTTAAATGTGAATAGTCTTGTTGCATGCTTGTCTCAAAAGATATGACTCATACTGAGTATAACGCTGTTTGTCATATTCATAAAATAAAGTCATTTGGGAAAATATTAGAGAGTAATCAATCGGCGATGTTGTATCAGTGGCATTGATGCACGAACAGTATCTTGTTCAGCTAAATCAAAAGGTACAGTCAGCAGTTGAGCGCCTTCCTGATTTGACATTGCCAAAATTTGACCTCGGCTATTGGTTGCCCCAGCATGTCCCCAAGTTTGGCGTTTCTCACCGTGCCAACCTTGTTGAGCAGCACCTAAAACTTGACATTGACTGTCCATCGCACGAGCTTGCAGTAATAACTGCCAATGCATTTGACCTGTGGTATAAGTAAATGCAGCAGGCGCTGTTAAAAGATTTGCACCTTCGGAGCGAAGTATCAGTGCAAGTTCAGGAAAGCGTAGGTCATAGCACACCATCAAGCCGATATTGCCAAAAGGTGTTTTTGCAACCACAACATCATTGCCTGGTTCAAAGAATTTTGATTCTTGATAGCCACCAACAGCATCGCCCACTTGCACATCAAACAAGTGAATTTTGTCATAACGCGCCTCAGTACGTTCAGGGCTAATACATAAGCTTACTGTACGCACACGACCATCTTCAATGATTGAGCCATCTGGACGGAACGGGCACGGTAATGTACCGGCAACTATCCATATTTGATAACGATGTGCTAAATGCTCTAAACGCTTTTGAATTTCTTCAAAGCGTGCTGCAGTTTCTCGTTGTTTTCCAGCCGCGAAACAGACAAAGTTTTCTGGGAAAACAATCAAAGATGCACTATCAGCTTTACTTTGTTGCACCAATGACTCAATTACACTGAAGTTAGCTTCAATGTCATTTTGAGAATTCATTTGAACAACAGAAAGTAAAGTCATGTGCTATCCCTAATCATAACAATTTTGAAAAGATTAAGCGTTTTGCTGATCTGAAGATACACATTCCATAGTATCTTGCTGCTTTTCAAGTTGTTTCACTAATGGCTCGAACATATTTTGATTGTTTTCGTTGAGCTTCATTAACGTTTTGTGTGCATCGAGAACGGTACACAACATGGTGCTGTGATTCACATTGTCGTCAATCAAAGCATTGGTACATACTTTAGGATCACCACAATAATTTAAAATGACAAACACCTGCCCTAAGCCCATGCTATTGGCTAGAGTGGTAATGTCTGGATTTGTGGATAGCATGACTGCTTGGATGTGGTGTACTTGTTTTAACTTTAAACCAAGTTTCGCAAGTATTCCAAGAACAGTACTATCAATAAATGTGGTTTGGGTTAAATCAACAATTGCGCCAATGACGTTTTTCTGTTGTTCAATCCTTGCCAAAAGTTTGTCTAAACTAATACAAGATTGGGCTCGCACTTCACCAATAAGTTTGAAAATATGCGTTCCATTCAAGCTTGCATATTCAACATGACCTGTTGACATATAAATGCCATTTGCAGAGAAGGATAGGAAAATTATCACATAGCGCAAGTCTATACTCAAGCGTTTGCATATCAGTTAATAGTCTAATTAGTTATATGTATTTGATTATAATGTTAATTCATTCTGCGAAGACTGAGGATGGCAATGTCATCTGCGACGTGATCTGGCGCGCGGAATGATTGATTTTGCAAATGATAGACCAATTGAGCGAATTGTTCGTTCAAACCACCAGAAAAAGGTTCAAGTGCACCATCAGAACAAATAATGAACCGCGCATGCTTATTTAAAGTACATTCAAATTCTTCAACCTCTAAGTCTTCCGTAAGTCCTAAAGGAAAGCTACTGGTATTTAAAACACGAGGAGCTTGATTGGGTTCAAAAATAATAGGGGGAGGATAGTGCCCCGCACTTGACCACTTTAATGTATGTGTCTCAATGTTGAGAATTCCTGCCAGCATAGTGATGTGTTTTTCAATATTCTCTTGGACAAGCATTCCATTCAGTTTCTTAATTAACTCTCTTGGTGTTTTTGAACGCCCGTGAAAAGCTGCCATCCATGAAGTCAACAAAGAGCTGGTTACGCCATGACCGGAGACATCCGCCAAATAGAACATGATTTCTTTATCACTGATTTTCCAGTAATCATACCAGTCACCAGACAAATAAGCTGAAGGCTGAAAAAGGGTTTCAACTTTATAGTTTTGCAGGTCTATTGGATTGGGGAGGAGTTTTTTTTGTAATTCTGCAGCAGAGGGTAGATCACGACTATCTTGGTTTCGTTTATATTGGGCATCTATCTTAAAGAGCGAACCTTCAAGGTTGCTAGGAAGCTTGGTCCAGATCCAACCAGCAAGCGCACCGAGTTCCCATGCTTGGGAAAGCTCAGCACCTTCGTTCTCTTGTGCAATGACAATCGTTGGCAATGCCCATTGATATTCTAAAAAATCATGTACATCTGCAATCGCGATTCTGGTCGGATCATAAAGATGAATATCTTCAATGGTAATCATCTGCAAGCTTGGAAGCGTATTTAATACGTGCTCTAAACTTGAAATCTGGCGACTGGGTTGAATGAAATACATAGAAGAAATGAATGATCCTTAATCAATATAAAAAGCGATACCCACTAGATTTACTATAGATAACACCACATTGCTAGTAAAACTAAAGAGATTACTAGCAAATAAGTTTAACAAAATATTGTGATTATTTGTTTGTGCCTGTATCAGATGAATCATCAGTATCATCATCGTCATCACCAACAAAAGAAACAGCTTCTGCACCACCGCCTTTTTTCTCTGCGATTTGGAAAGCAAGGCGCTGTAAATAAATATCACGGATTGCTGAATAGCGATCACCTTGCAATACATTTTCCACATCTAATAGTTTTGAGCGTGTATTGATCCCGCCTAAAACACGATTTCCCCAAATTAAACCTGTTTGATTGTTATCATCCATTGGATAGCTAATGGGATTTGCATAGCTTTCAGCAACGTAATCCACAGAGTGGCGAAGTGTACTTGGTCCTAAGACAGGTAACATGAGATAAGGACCACTCGGTACACCATAATAGCCAAGTGTAATGCCTAGACTTTCTTCTTCAGTCGATAAACCTAAACGAGTTGCTGGATCTGCTAGACCTAAAGAAGTAACAGTATTCAGTGTAAAACGACCCAATGATTTAGCTGCACGCTTAAAACGACCTTGAGCAAGCTGATTAACCGCATTCCACGGCTCGCTTAAATTTTTACGAAACAGACTATATGAAGAGCGCACATCTTCAGGAACTTTTTGCTTATATTGAATGGCTACTGGTCGAGCGACATTACGGTCAATCATATCGTTAAATGCATAAATTTCACGGTTTAACGGTTGTAGGGGGTCTTTTACAGCATCTGGTTGAGCAGCATTTGCATTTACTTTTAAATCATTTTTTGTAATGTTTTTGAGCTCTTTAAGTGCTTCAATTCTTGGGTGCTTAGACATTGCTGGATCAGAAGAATTCTCTTGAGACAACTTATCAGCTGAAACAGAGTCAACAGCATTGTCAGAATTTTCTTGGGTAGATAATTCTTCTTGAGCAAATACATGGCTCGTCAGACCAATACTGAGTAAACAAGCCCAAAGTACGTGATAAGGACGCATAGAATTCCTTGAAATATGCTTAAAGTAAAAATGGTCGATAATATTATTAAAGACACTTTCGTATTCTAACAGTAGTTGTTGCATATGTATTAAAGCAAATTTGATTAAAAAGTGTGAATAAATTTGATTAATGAATAATATTTGTACGAACAAATGAAATAATTAAAAAAAGA
>NZ_JBXPBY010000009.1:0-219758 GCF_056930735.1 Acinetobacter sp. B-6
TAGCCGCAGGCTGATCCTGAAATTGGGTGAGAACTCAGCAAGACCTTTGAGACGAAATGCGTATAATTAACCAATCATAAGCCCCTTAATTCTAAAACTAAGGGGCTTATGCAAGGGCTGAATTCGTTAAAATGCTAAAGAATTAAACCATGGCTGGGTCGCTGACGGAATCTGCACCTGTTTCAACTCGCCCTGCAAAACGGCGATAAAACTTGGCATCTTGACTACAGGTCACAGCAAAATCATACCATTGCCAAGCATCTTTTAATTCCCAGTGTTGAGTTAAAGTTTGACCTGCTTTTACCGTGATTTTTAATGGCGAATCAGTTCGATAAACCACTGGGGTAATCACAAACTCAGTATCTTTAGCACCCGTATTGTTCAGGTCGACATAAACATTGCCATTAGCAATATCATAACAAACACGGATTTCAGGATTGATCTGCAAATCTTGATTTCGATTCAAATCACCTTTGAAATGACGGTGAAAACCATTTGGCCCCATGACCCAAAGATCATAGAGACCTTGATTGTCCTTTTTGACATTCCACACATCATCCAAAGTCTTACCTGCTTCGACGATATAGCGACGTGGAATACGGCTTAGATTTAATTTATCATACACATGAAAAACTGCACCTTGAGTTCCTGTGTTTGCAAATAAAAGTTTTACTGTTCCATCACTTTGACAACGTGCACTGGTATGTAATTCATAAGGCAAAGCTTTTGAACGACGAATACCACTGGCTTGAATTGGAAGTTGTAAATTGGTGGGGATTGGCACATTAGGTAATTTTTGTTGTGCTGATCGTAATTGATCTGCTTGTTCGCGAGTTTGTTTACCATTTAATTCAGGCAATACATCTTCATTGGGTGTTTTAAAGTTAAATGCTGTGGTCAAATCCCCACAGATCGCACGACGGTATGGGCTAATATTGGTTTCTTTGACCCCAAAACGTTTTTCTAAAAACATCAATACCGAAGTATGGTCGAAGACTTGTGAGTTAACAATGCCGCCACGGCTCCACGGAGAAATCACAAACAAAGGCACTCGAGGTCCAGGTCCATAAACGCCATTGTCTTTTTTAGGCTGACCACTACTACCGAGAGGTGCATCATGGACATAGTATTCATACTGCATATCGGTTTGGCTAAGTGTAGATTTACCTGCATAGGTATTATCTGCAAGTAATGCTGGTGCTGATGGCGATGGTACATGGTCAAAATAACCATCATTTTCATCAAAATTTATCAGAAAGACGGTCTTACTCCAAACCTCAGGAACAGCTGTTAACGCATCTAAAATTTCTTGAATAAACCATGAACCTTGTACTGGGCTTGATGGTCCAGGGTGTTCACAATATATGGATGGTGCATTGATCCATGAAACTTGGGGTAATTTTCCTGTTTTAATGTCATTTTTAAATGCATCTAAAAACTCTTCAGGTTTATTGCCAGGTAGGGTATTGGCGATCCCTTTATACAGTGGGTTTTTCGCATTATCTGTACTGGCATCATAGGCTTTATATGGTAGTTTCTGTGCTGCGGCATTGTATGGGCTATTAGGTGCACCACCACTTGAAACAGGATAACCAGAATCAATATTGGCTTTTTTAAAGGTACGGAATGCACCTAACATATTATCTCCCCATTCATCTGGCATGTTTTGATAACAAATCCAATTGACCCCAGCCTCTTCTAAGCGTTCAGCATAAGTTTTCCACGTATAACCAATATCCACATTTTTCGGATCACCATCAATCCAATCCCATTCGTTATTTACGAAGGCAGTGCTGGTCGGTACTGCGCCGTTGGTTCCAGTTAAATGAAATGAGCGATTGGCATCTGTACCCGTATGCATGGAGCAATGATAAGCATCGCAAATGGTAAAGGCATTTGCCAAGGCAAACTGATATGGAATTTCTTGTTCTTTAAAATAACCCATCGCATAATCAGTTTTGTAGGTTGGCCAGTTGGACATACGCCCATTGTCCCATGCCTTTTGACTATCCACCCAAGTGTGGTTTGTTCCCGGTGCACGTTGAGCATTATTACTTGAACCATCTAAGTGGAACGGGGTAAGTAGTGCACCATTACTTCGTTGTTGCTGCCAAACACTACGCCCATTTTGCACAGGTATAGTGATACGGTCTGCAAAGCCCCGAACGCCTTTAAGTGTTCCAAAATAATGGTCAAATGAACGATTTTCCTGCATCAGGATGACGACATGTTCAACGTCTTGAATAGTTCCGGATTTGTTGTTGGCGGGAATAGCGAGTGCTTTTTGAATACTGGCTGGAAAGGCTGATAAAGTTGCTGCCCCAAAACCTGTTTTAAGGGTATTTGCTAAAAACTGACGACGATCAATCACAATATTTCTCCTAATTCAATTTTTGTATTTATGACTTATGGTGCACAACGCATAACTGGTTTTTTGGAACCATCAGGTTGAGCCGTAGAGTGATCATCATTGGAATCGTTACAAGCAGTAAGCAGCAGTAAAATGGGGAAAATAAATAAATATGCGCGCCATTGCTTTGAGTTTTTTAACATCTGGTTCATCCATAATTAAAGATGCCCACACCATAAACAGCGCTTGTGACAACTGAGTGTCATCTTTATGACAGCTCATTGACATGAAGAAACAGACAAATAAGTGTGAAAAATTGAGTTTACAATATGACGCTAAAATGCTCGAAAAATATAATGAAATGCACAACTCAATTTAAATGTGGTAGCAGGTGATCTATGGCTATAAGTCTCACTTTATTTTTTTAATCAATCTCAAGCTATTTTTTTCATTTTCATCAAAATCTGAAACCAGATCAGGATTTTATTCAGTCTTATTTAAACGATAAATTTAGAAGTTTTTTGACATTTTTGATGCAGGTGTGGGCAGTTGATTTGAAGATATAGCAATCGATCAATCTTAGTAAAAATCACATAAATAAAAAATTATCTCAAATGATGTCTGAATAAAACTGGTTACAATCCTACGAAATGGCTGAGATTGCGTACTAGTTTGCAATATATTATTTACCCAGGCTCAACGCAGAATGTTGATAATACTTGGGTTGGGTACAAAGCTAAATTTTTAGAAAACTGTGCTTCAATGTTCTAAATGGAATGACACAATATTAAAGGTTGATTTTATTTCACGACCTGTACAGGTGCTGGTGAAAAAATAACTTCTATAGACGAGTGTCCACGTGTTTCATATACATAAGGACCAATAAAGCTTTTGTTTGGATTTTTAGCAAAACTTCGATGCCACGCTCTTAATTTATTTTCAGACAACCATTCTAACTCTAAAGCATTATTGGGATGCCCAAAGTCGATGGTATTCACTGAAAACTGGTTAATCGACTGAATAAAAGCTCTACATCTTTCGGTTTCACCTTTTTTAAGTACCGATACTTGAACTTGTGTTGCACCACCAAACATCGCATCATTTGCGCGGCATTGAAGTACCTGAACATGATAATGACCTTGAGGTGAGGGGAGGTCTTTGACAACTTTATTAACACTGCTCGATTGACATGCAGATAAAAATAGCATCAATGTAGTTATGCCAAGAACTTGTTTTATATTTATTTTATCTAATTGCATCGTATAAGCCTTTTGCATATTGATAGATGAATCTTTGTTATAATCCCAGAAAGTTTAAGCAAAATAGCATCAAATAATTTGATTTTTGCACAACAGACTAGTGTGAGTATTGCATAATATTTCAATAAATATGAAATAAAGTTTTTGATCAATAATTCTATTTTTTTAAATTATTTTTCATGTGCTTATTTTTTTAAGTATGTCACATATGTTTGGCATTATGAGAAATACCAAAATCAGATTTACAAAAAAATGATATAAATAAAAGCATACTTGCTGAAAAATAATCAGAAGTTTTAAGCTAAGTTTGAACCTTGGATAAAATATAGATATTTATTTCAACAGAAAAAGGATCAAGTATTCGCTGTATATAGAAAATTTTTTATGTAAAACACATTCAATTTTTTAAGTTATGTATTTAACAGTTTCACATAATTTTAAAGATTAGATGCTCAATAATCTCAACATGATGAGTTTTGTTCGGATTTATACATTTAGATTATTGGATTTGGGCTGAATGATTCAGAAAACATCGCATCAAAAAAATGGAACAATGCTTTAGATAATTTCATGATAGATCAGCTACTAGTGCTGAAAATAAATCACTTGTTCAAGGACAACAGGATGAAAATCAAAAAAATTTTACTGGCAGCTATTTTAAGCTTTCCGCTGATCGCACACGCAGAAGGTCTAAAGTTAAAGAATAGTACAGGTGAGTTTGATCAATACACAGGACAAATCACGGTCAGTGGCGAATATTCATATTATTTTGAAGATGAAGTTTTAGGGGATGTGGTTTGTTTTCATCCTTATGCACCTTCGGATAAATTGATTCCACGGACTTCGAACGATCAGCGTTCACGGTGGTTCTGTTTTAGCCAGTCTAGTCAAGCCATCAATGCGTTTAAAATTAATAAAAAGTCTAAACAAGGTTATGAGGGTTACACGGGGCATGCCACCGTGACTGTTGGTGATTATGCCGTATATAGGGGTGAGAGTGAGGGGTTTGATACTGCAAAACTGATCTCTGTCAAGAAAGCAGACGCACCAAAACTTGTGAAAAAGTCAGGTTATTAAACAATACAATCTAGATAAAGGATCAATGATGAAAACGATTAAATTTTTAATTGCAGGCATGTTAACTATCCCACTATTTGCTGAGGCAAAAACCTTACAGCAATGGGAACAATGTGCGGATAAGGCTGGTCGCAGTGTCAATGTGCAGGAAGTTGGCAATATTGGTTATGAAGCTGAAATCAAAAGACAGTGTGGTACACGCCCAGTCGCCACTGTCGGTATGGCGAAACCAGATGGAAAACTACCTTATGATGTGATTCAGGCAGAACCTTGGAAAAAGAAGTTTCAACAACTGACAGGCAAAGAATACAGCAAAGTCAAAACATCGTTGGTGGTATCAAGCGCAATGAAACGTGAGGGTGATTGGCTAATTGGTAGCGGTTATGATCCTAAAGGGGCAGGCGCGAGCAAAGCTGTGATCGCCGTCAATACCAAAACAGGAAAAGTTATGGCTTTGATGAGCTCTTATGATGGTGTGCAATATTTTGGTTTTGATGAAAACACAAAAAATATACCTCGCAAATTACAACAATGGATCAGTGAAGAAGTGGCGGCAGGTTAATTTGCTATTCACCATAGAAGGGTTTTAACCGATTGATTTGAGCCGATGTGAACGATTCATGATTTTAGCGGAAAAATCCTCAGAATAGTTCCACTAAAATCCTCAAAACATTTTTTAGATTGAGCCAATCTATGGGAATTTGGGTGAAGCAACAAAGCATTAGATTCGTTGTTTCACCTAAAGTCTTTAATCTATACCATGAATGTTGTTGTAGAGCTCAGTTACTCAAATCTTAGATATAAGCCTATATCGAATTAAAGATACGATTAGATTTATTGAACAAGTGTTTCGTGTAGATATTGCCAATAGCATTTTCCAGATTCAACTCTGATACAAGCAGTTGAGATTCTTAACTGCGTATGATCTGAAGTCTGCTGATGCTCCTGATATTGAATCCAATAATGGTTTTGAGCTTCAAATAAAGGAATAACATTTGAAATAGTAATTTTAAATGCGGATTTTTTACCGATATTTTCACGAAATAAAGAGCTGACTTCTGCCAAAGAAATACAATGCCCCTGAATTGTGATCATTTTAAAATTTTGATCAAAACTCGACAAAAGCTTTTTTAAGCTGTCTTGTGCATTGGGATTGGTAAATACATCTTCAATCCAAATATGTAGGTCTACAATATTTTTTAAAGCTTCATTGATTTGATGATTCATGCGGCTTTTCCTTCCAAACAAAAATTAAAGCGGTTGCGCACAAAAGTGCTGCGATGAGAAAAGTATATTGGTAATGCAATAAACCATTTGAGATGGGCAAGACACTAAAGATAGAAAGAAGAACTACAGTCCCTATGCTAAAAGCCACTTGGCGATTGATGTTCCACAGCACACTTCCTTGTAATAAATCTTGACCAGTAAAATCTTCAAGTGAACTGATTTGGGCGATATTGGCACTTAGTCCACCCCCCATACCCATCAGCAAATATGCAAAAAATAATAGAATTAAATCAGTCGCATGGCTTACCCAAAATAACAGCCCTATGCCTAAGCTATGCAGGGTGATTCCGATAACAAACAACATTTTTTTACCAAAGCGATGATAGAGAAACCCACCACTTATCATGCAGACGAGTGCACCTGTTGCATAGAGCAACATAAACAATCCTGTTTGTTTGGCATTAAAACCAAGATTAAATTGCAAATTAAAGATATTGAGTAAATTCACGCCAGTAAAAATGCCAGGTACTGCATAATAGACAATAAATGCTGTCCGTAAATTACAATTCTTTAATAATTGCAGATTGAGAATGGGAGCATGACAGTGCGCTGAATGCCGCAAATAAACAATAAGCATCAAGACTGAAATTGCGAAGCTTGTGATCGCAAAGAAAATATGATGTAGATCTGTATAGAATGAAAATGACAACAATAGACATAAAAGTCCGATATTGATGAGAATCACGCCTTTAAAATCAGGGTGTTGATCGGACTGACGTTGCTCATCTCTTACCCAGTACCAAGCTAGGCATGCGGTCAGTAATGAAAATGGGAGGTTTGAAAAAAATACCCAACGCCAAGAGAACGTATCTACAATGATTCCCCCTAGTGTTGGGGAAAACGCAGGAGCAATTAAAGCAATCGCCATAATCAGAGTTGAGATACGTTGCCGTTCATGATTAGGGAATAAACCAAATACCAATGCCTGCCCAACAGGAATTAATAAACCACCTGCTAAGCCTTGAATAAAGCGCCAGAAAATTAAACTATAAATGGATGTGCTAAAACCAATGAAGCAAATGCTGAACGAAAACAATAACATTGAAAAACAAAGTAGCTTTCGGTATCCCATTAGGCTTGAAAGCCACAAACTGATTGGCATGATCAAGACCAAACCAAGAATATAGGCATTGCTGATCCAAGCGGTTATAGATGGATTGACTGAAAAGAAAGCTGCAATACTGGGTAAAGCGATTGCTGACATAAAAATATTGATGCAATCAATAAAGAACCCAAGTAAAAATACTGTTGCTACTTTATAACGGTAAGACATAGCGACCTCCAAGATGAGGAAGCGTACGATGCTGACCTTTTATTGTCGATGCAGACGAAGTAAAATCATTGTTTAATAATCTCAAACAATGAGTGATTTCATGCAGAAGAATCTCAAACAAATTACCAGTTTTTTACAGGTGGTAGATTCAGGATCATTTACCAAGGCTGCTGAGATTTTGGGATTAAGTCGTTCTATGGTCAGTATTGATATTAAACATTTGGAACGGTCGTTAGATGCAAGTTTGTTAATCCGCAATACTCGCAATATTGCTTTAACTGAAATCGGTAAAAATTTTTATGATGATTTCAAACAAATTCAATTACAGATTAATGAAGCTTTTGAACGTAGCCAAAATTTAGCAACCAATGTAACAGGTGTTTTGAGATTTTCTTCGACCAATGAGTTTGGGCAAAAATATATTTTGCCGCTATTGGGAAAGTTTTGCCAACAGTATCCTAAGCTGCAACTGCAATATACCTTTAACTCTTCTTTGGATGATTTGGTGACTAAAAAACTTGATTTGGTTATTCGATTGGGAAACTTAAAAGATTCATCATTGAAATCTCGAAAAATTGGTCAATACCCAATTTATTTAGTTGCTACAGCTGAATTTCTAGCACATCATCCAATCAATCAGATTGCAGACTTAGCCCATGTCCCTTGGATTGGACACAGTTTATTAAACTGGCAGGATACCCAATATGTTTTACAAAACCGTGGTGGTGAACAGTACGCTTTACCCTCTGTGAGGTACCAATACGAATCTAATTCAGCTGAAGCGATTCATCAAATGGTTTTGGCTTCTATGGGCGTTGCAATTTGCCCAGCGTGGTTGGTTGAAGATGATTTGCAACAACAGCGATTGATTCGTTTATTGCCTGATTTTGATTTGCCTGTACAAAATATTCAATTGCTCTATTCAAATACCCGTTCTTTACCCACCAAGACACGTATTTTTATCGATTTTTTAATTGAACATTTGTCGCTGTGATCAGCAAAGTAAAACAATATTTTATAGCATGCCGATTGTAAGTTTGGAACTAAGTTAGCCTTAGTTTTGATAAGTATGAAAAAATGCAAAGAAGCAACTTGAGTTTTATGATGAAAGGGTAATTTTTTAGAAAAGATCAGTAAAGACATTGCTTTACTGATCATGAGATTTACTTTATTTCTGTTGTGTATTTGGCAGTAAGGCAGTCATAAATCCTAATAAAGGAAGAAATGAGCATAATTTATAGACCCAGACAATTCCATGTGTGTCTGCTAAATGACCCAGTCCCGCGGCACCCACACCACCAATTCCGAACATCAAACCAAACATTAAACCTGCAATCATGCCGACACGCCCTGGAACGGCTTCCTGTGCATATACCACCAAAGCTGAAAAAGCAGAGGACATCACCAAGCCAATAATTACGGTGAGTATCGCTGTTCCTGTTAAACCCACATAAGGAAGCATGAGCGCAAACGGGGCAACACCTAAAAATGAAACCCAGACCACAGCTTTTCTTCCGATTCGATCACCAACAGGACCTCCAACAAATGTTCCAAGTGCGACCGCACCGAGAAAAATAAACAAATACAGTTGAGAGGTTTGAATGGAAACATTAAAGCGTTCGATCAAATAAAAAGTAAAATAATTGGTAATGGCTGCAATATAAATAAATTTGGCAAACATCAAAACACAAATCACCGACATCGCTTGAATGACTTGGTGGCGGGTGAGTTTGGAGGTTTTTTGTTGACTTGCAACACCTTGTACTGGTGCTTGTTGAAGCAACCATTTAGTCACACGCAACAACACAAAGATCGCTAAAGCAGCAACCACAACAAAAAGCCCAATGGCTCCTTGACCATTGGGGATGATCACGGCTGCTGCCACTAATGGACCTAATGCTGATCCTGTGTTGCCCCCCACTTGAAACATCGATTGTGCTGTACCAAAACGACCACCTGAAGCAGTACGAGCAATACGTGAGGCTTCAGGGTGAAATGTTGATGAACCAACACCAATCAGCGCTGCTGCGATCAATAAGCTTTGAAAGTTGCTGGCGATAGCAATTAAACCGATTCCGACTAAGGTGACTCCCATACCTGCTGGCAATAAATACGGTTTTGGATGTTTGTCAGTATATAAGCCAACCCAAGGTTGTAATAATGATGCAGTAATTTGATAAACCAAAGCAATCCAGCCGATTTGCGCAAAACTGAGCGAAAACTCTGCCTTTAACATCGGGTAGCTTGCTGTAACGACGGCTTGAATAGAATCATTCAATAAATGGGCAATCGCGATAGCACCGACAACGCGCAATACAAATTTTTGTGGGTAATCATCTGACGGAATTTTTTCTTGGGAAAATGGAGTTTCGACAACGGTATTGCTATGACTTGGCATGATTTCTCCGACAAGCTCTCTATGCTTGCAGTACTCGGTAAAAGGCTTTGTTTCTGAGTGTTTTTATCCTAAACTGAAGCTTCACTGACCCACAATCATATTTGGGACATAAACTATCGAGTTCGGGTCATTTTTAAGAGAAAAATCATGCGAAATATTCGGGTGAGTGATGTTGAGGATACAGCGCGTATTGTTATGACAACAGGGAATGATTACCCAGACGGCACAATATTACCCAGTCATAGCCATAAAAGAGGGCAATGTTTATATGCAATTACAGGGGTATTAACGGTCAATACAGATCTTGGAAGTTGGGTTGTTCCTCCCCGTCGTGCATTATGGATTCCCAATGGTATACAGCACGAAGTCCATATGCGTGGCATCACCAAAACTCGCAGTGCCTATATTGTTCCAGAAGTGGCTAAGAAAGCAGGGTTGTTAGAATACTGTGCAGTCATTAATGTTTCTCCCTTACTGCATGAACTTTTATCTGCGGCAATAGATATTCCTGTGGAATATGAACTGGATGGCAGAGATGATTATTTAATGCAATTAATGATTAAAGAAATTGCGATCATGCCTGAATTACCGCTCAATGCACCTTTGCCTCAAGAAGCAAGGTTGAGCGCATTATGTTTAGAGATTTTAAAAGCACCCAGTTTAGATAAAGATCTTGATCAAATTGCAAAACAAGTCGGGATGAGTCGACGCCATTTCACTCGAATCTTTAGACTACAAACAGGAATGAGTTTTAGCCATTGGCGACAACAGGCATGTTTATTGAATGCATTAATGCGTATGGAGTTGGGTCAACCCATTACCCATGTTGCAATGGAGTTAGGCTATAGCAGCAGTAGTGCTTTTACCGCCGCATTTAAACGCTCACTAGGTCTTGCTCCCAGCTTTTATTTGCAGGGAAAAAATTCTGAGTAAATCAAAGCACGACAGCATATTCATATCGGTTGAGTTGAGACTAGATTTCCATCATTTAATATATCATCAAACCACCTGATTAATCATACATGCGCTTTGATATCAAACATTTATATGCAATGAACTTTATGCTTTTTATACAAGTTTTTAAAGACTTGGATGATTTCATTTGTTTTGCACTTTTGAATTATAGATCACCTTTTTATCCTAAGACGACATGGAAGTCGCCATGTTGAGCGGAAGGATATAAGCAAAAACAAAGCACTGCTTTGTTTGCAGCGTAAGGACGTCTCATGGTCGAAAAAACTTGATTCTTTTTAGTCATCAACCAAAACTTAATTGATAAAAACGCTATTTTGATATTTTTAAAGTTTTAATTTCGAATCAGAAAAATAATAGAGCTTAATTTTAAAATTTTGCAGCATTATTTTCTTTATTATTCATCCTTATTCAATCATTAAATATAACTAAATAATCCTATTGACTTTCCAGTAATGGGAAGCTTTAACCTGACCGCTATCGCTACAACAACGTTTTGAATACACCGTAGCATCTCAGGAAATGGGGCATAATATGAAAGCTAAAATGATCGTAGTCTCTATTGCAGTCGCTGCTGTGATCTCAGGGGGGCTCATTTATAATGCACAAAACCAACAAAGTAAAACTCAAGCACAGGCAGCAACCGCAGCACCAGCACCTACAGTTCCAGTCGCAGAAGTGATTACACATGAACTTAGACCCACTGCTGAATATACGGGGTATTTGTCTGCTCCCCAAAGCGTTGAGTTACGTTCTCGTATCGGTGGTGTAATTGAAAGGGTCAGTGTGCCAGAAGGAAGTTATGTCCAAAAAGGTCAGATACTTTTTAAAATTGATCCTGAACCTTTTCAATTGGCATTGGACATCGCTCAAGCACGATTAAAGGCGATTGATGTCCAATATAAACAAGCCATTGCAGACTTTAATCGTGCCAATCAATTGCTTGCCAGCGGCGCGGTTTCTAAAAAAATATACGATGACGCTCTAGCCACAAAAAACAACCGTCAGGCTCAAGTGCAAGAAGCACATACGGCTGTAGATGAAGCAAAACTTAACTTGTCTTATACCAATATCAAAGCACCTATATCCGGGCGTGTTGATCGCGTTTTAGTGACTGCTGGAAATTTAATCACGGGTGGCAATACCAGTAATACGACTTTGTTGACCAGCATTGTTTCCGTAAACCCTTTGTACGTATATTTTGATTTGGATGAAGCCACCTTATTAAAGTTAAAAGAGCAGAACAAACAGGGATTGCTTAATTTACCCATCGCTATGGGATTAGCCAATACCGAAAATCATCCTTATCTCGGTCAATTAAATTTTATCAGTAACCAAGTAGACCAGCGCACAGGAACAATTCGTGTCAGAGCTTCAGTAGAAAATAAACAAGGTGAATTAAGCTCTGGAATGTTTGCACGTATTCAGTTAACAACAGGTGCAAATTATCCAGCGATTTTAATAGATGATCAGGCAGTGGGTTCAGATCAGGATAAAAATTATGTCTTGATACTCGGTGCTGGAAATAAAGTTGAGTATCGACCTGTCAAATTGGGTGCAATGTTTAATGGGCTTCGCATTATCGATCAAGGTTTGAAATCTGGTGAAAAAATCATTCTCAAAGGTTTGGTTGGACCTGGAATGCAAGTAAACCCCAATATCGTTCCTATGCAAGACAATACACAACAAGCTAAAGTTGTGAATCAGGGAGAAAAATAATGAAAAATTTCCCTCACTTTTTTGTAGATAGACCAATATTTGCAATCGTCATTTCTGTATTGATGTTGATTGTCGGAACTTTGGCATTATTTAAACTTCCGCTCAGTGAATATCCTCCGGTTACGCCGCCTACAGTCCAAGTTTCAACGAGTTTTCCAGGTGCAAATCCACAAGTGATTGCAGAAACTGTTTCTTCACCATTGGAACAGGAAATTAATGGTGTTGAGAACATGCTGTATATGAATTCTCAAACCGCTACAGATGGTCGAATGGTGCTGACCGTAACATTCAAGCAAGGAACTGATCCCAATCTGGCAGAAATTCAGGTACAAAATAGGGTATCCAGAGCCTTACCTCGACTACCTCCTGAAGTACAACGAATTGGGGTAATCACACAAAAGGTTTCTCCTGATATTTTGATGGTGGTCCATCTTCAATCGAAAAATAAATATCATGACTACCTCTATGTTTCAAATTACGCAAATTTAAATGTACGTGATGAGCTTTCACGTTTGCCTGGCGTGGGAAGTGTCGTGGCTTGGGGGGGAGAATATGCAATGCGGGTTTGGATTGACCCTAAAAAAATTGCATATCGTGGTTTAACAGCAAATGATGTGGTCAAAACGATTCGGGAACAAAACGTTCAGGTGGCAGCCGGTTCTGTCGGGCAGCAACCGCATGCATCAGCAGCATTTCAGCTTACCGTGAATACCTTGGGGCGTTTGACAACACCTGAGCAGTTTGGCGAGATTATCCTAAAAACAGGTGAGAATGGTCAGGTTACTTATCTAAAAGATGTCGCACGCATTGAAATGGGTGCAGATGCATATTCTTTACGAAGCCTATTAGATGGCAAACCTGCGGTGGCTTTACAGATCTTTCAAAGCCCAGGGGCAAACGCCTTGGATGTATCCACTGCGGTTCATCGCAGTATGGAAAAAATGCAAAAGAATTTTCCACAAGGCATGGAATATAAAATTGCCTATGATCCAACAATTTTTGTCCGTGCGTCTCTAAAATCTGTAATCATCACCCTTTTAGAAGCGATTGCCTTAGTTGTAATCGTGGTCATCGTGTTCCTACAAACATGGCGTGCTTCAATCATTCCATTGGTAGCAGTCCCTGTCTCACTGGTAGGTACTTTCGCATTAATGCATTATTTTGGCTTTACATTGAACACACTCACCCTATTTGGTTTGGTGTTGTCCATCGGTATTGTGGTCGATGATGCGATTGTGGTTGTGGAAAATGTAGAACGGCATATTGTCGGGGGTGAAGCACCTAAAGAAGCTGCCCGTAAGGCAATGACGGAAGTCACGGGACCGATTTTGGCAATTACTGCAGTTTTATCAGCAGTGTTTATTCCTTCTGCATTTTTAACAGGCTTACAAGGTGAGTTTTATCGACAATTTGCCTTAACGATTGCAATTTCAACCATTTTATCTGCCATTAACTCGTTGACACTTTCTCCAGCGTTGGCAGGAATACTGCTCAAACCTCATGGTGATACAACAAAACGCGATCGTTTATCACGATTGATCGAGTTTTTATTTGGATGGTTCTTTAAACGATTTAACCGTTTCTTTGATAAAGCATCAGATGGCTATGTTTGGTCTGTACGCAAGGGTGTGCGTATGAGTGCAATTATTCTGTTTCTTTATGCAGGATTTTTAGCGCTAACTTGGCTAGGTTTCAATAAGGTTCCAAACGGTTTTGTCCCTGCGCAAGATAAATATTACTTGGTCGGGATTGCACAGCTTCCAACAGGGGCGTCACTTGATCGAACTGAAGCTGTGGTGAAAAAAATGACCCAGATTGCTTTAGATGAACCTGGTGTTGAAAGTGTCGTTGCATTCCCTGGATTATCGGTGAATGGACCTGTCAATATTCCCAATTCAGCACTCATGTTTGCCATGTTAGACCCGTTTGAACAACGACAAGATCCTTCTTTGTCTGCCAATGCCATTGCAGGCAAATTAATGGGGAAATTTAGCCAAATTCCTGATGGATTTGTCGGTATATTCCCACCACCACCTGTACCAGGTTTAGGTTCTACAGGCGGATTTAAGTTACAAATTGAAGATCGATCAGGACATGGTTTTAATGCATTGGCTCAGGTTCAAGCACAAATTATGGCAAAAGCTGCTCAAGCACCTGAATTGGTAGGCATGTTGGCAAGTTTCCAAGCAAATGCTCCACAACTTGAAGTCGATATTGATCGAGTCAAAGCCAAGTCACAAGGCGTGGCTTTAAATGAAATCTTTGAAACTTTGCAAGTCAATATGGGATCGATCTATGTCAATGATTTCAATCGCTTTGGGCGCACTTATAAAGTGATTGTACAGGCAGATGCACCATTCCGTATGCAATCTCAAGATCTTGAACAGCTTAAAGTCAGAAATAGTGCTGGTGAGATGATTCCGCTTTCAGCATTTGTCAATATTACCCGAAGCTCAGGACCAGACCGTGTGATGCACTATAACAGTTTTCGCTCTGCAGACATTAGTGGTAGTCCTGCGCCAGGTTATTCTTCAGGTCAGGCAGCAGATGCAATTGAAAAAATTGTTAAGGAAACACTTCCGCAAGGCATGACATATGAGTGGACAGATTTGACCTATCAAGAAAAAATGGCAGGCAATACAGCACTCTACATTTTCCCTCTAACCGTGATTTTAGCCTTTTTGATCTTGGCGGCTCAGTACAATAGTTGGTCTATGCCGTTTGCAGTGCTTCTAATTGCACCTATGGCGCTATTGTCTGCAATAGTAGGTGTGTGGTTGTCTGGCAGTGACAATAATATCTTTACGCAAATTGGCTTCGTTGTGTTGGTGGGATTGGCTGCAAAAAATGCGATCTTGATTGTTGAGTTTGCCCGAACCAAAGAAGAGGAGGGATTAGATCCACTCGACGCTGTTTTGGAAGCGGCACGCTTACGATTACGTCCTATTTTAATGACCTCGATTGCCTTTATCGCGGGTGTTATCCCACTTGTTTTAGCCACAGGTGCAGGTGCGGAAATGCGTCATGCAATGGGAATCGCCGTATTTTCTGGAATGCTTGGGGTCACTATATTCGGTTTATTATTTACCCCGGTGTTTTATGTCGTCATTCGGAAATTTATTTTGGCGCGTGAACAAAAGGCACGTTTAGCGAATGAGGAGAAATTGTAATGAGCAAGTTTCATATACAACAGCAATATTTACGTTATCGATTTATACCTCATCAGCAGTTGGTTGTTACTTTTTTAATCGTGCTGATTTCTGGTTGTTCTTTTGCTCCTAAATACGAACGTCCAAATGTGGATATTGCGTTGCAATATCCACAAGGAGATGCATATCCAAAAACATATACACATCCGAAGAATGCTGAGAATGTTCTAGATATCGGCTGGCGGGCTTTTTTTAAGGATCCATTATTACAGAAACTGATTGAACATGCATTGGCGAACAATCATGATCTAAAGATAGCTACGCTAAATGTTGCTGCACTTGAAGCACAATATCGTATTCGACGTGCAGACTTGTTTCCACATTTAAGCACCAGTGCTGATGCAACAGTCCAAAAGCTTCCGTCAGATATTGCCTATAATCGTCGCCTATATCAATTGGGGTTAAGCTCAGTGGCATGGGAACTTGATCTGTGGGGACGACTAAGAAATTTAAATGAACAGGCATTACAAAATTATCTAGCCTCAGACGAAACACGAACTGCGGTACACATGAGTTTAGTTTCGGCAGTTGCACGTGCATATATGACCTTACAGGCAAACCACGAACAGTTGAGTTTGACACGTGCAACAGTTCAGGCACAGCAACAATCCTATGAGCTGACCAAGGCTTTGGTTAAAAATGGTCAAGCCACACAATTTGATTTAAGTTTGGCTGAAATGTCCTTACGTGCGGCACAATTTGACCAGTCAAAAATGGTGAGATTGGTTGCACAAGATCGCAATGCTTTAATTTTATTGATGGGCACGCCTTTGTCTCAATCAATAGCGTTAGAACTTGACCAAGCTAAAGATTTATCCGACCGCAAATTGCTTTCGCAGATCTCCGCAGGCTTACCTTCTGATTTATTGATGAGACGTCCAGATATTAGAGCTGCTGAACATATGCTTTTAGGTGCCAATGCCAATATTGGCGTGGCACGTGCTGCATTTTTCCCTTCTATTCAGTTAACTGGTTCAGTCGGTATTGCGAGTTCAAGTTTAAGTGATCTTTTTGATTCAGGAACAGGTATGTGGAATTTTATTCCTAAGATTAGCTTACCTATTTTTCATGCTGGTGCGAATAGAGCCAATTTAAATCATGCTCAAGTGTTAAAAAGAATCGAAATAGTGAATTATAACAAAGCTATTCAAACTGCATTTCGCGAAGTCTCGGATCATCTTGCAGGGCAAGCCACACTGGATGAGCAAATTAAAACACAGCAGCAAAGTGTGAATGCCAGTGAGAAAGCATATCAATTGGCAAAGCTGAGATTTAAAGCAGGTCAAGATAATTACTTTGTCGTTTTAGATTTAGAGCGTACCTTATATGCTGCCCAGCAGCAGTTAATCCAAACGCGTTTGGAACAATTGAACAATGAAATCCAGCTATATAAAGCGCTTGGTGGGGGATGGATTAGATAGTAAGGAAAAGTAACGCTGCGTACTTCAGCAATTTGACTCAACATCATGATTATTCAAGAAGTATGCAGCCCGCTTTGTATGTCTCAAATGTAATTTTCATGACCATTCTTTGTATAACTTCAATCTTTAGAATGAAAATTGAATTATCACAGGAGAATTACATGAAAACTTTGATCAAATTTGTTTTTATTGGTCTATGTGGTGTTGCAAGTTCTAGTTTTGCATCACAACATCATGAGCAAAACATGAAAATTGATCACTTTGGTACAGGTAATGATGGTGATAATAGCTCAGGTCTTTTGCTGAAACAGCCGATGAAACTCGTTCCGGCATCAAAGCAACAAAGAACCAAAGAACCGCGTATTGAACATTATGGTACAGGTAACGATGGTGACAATACTTCAGGTTTATTATTGGTTGACCATGAAAAAGTTTATGCTTTATCAAATACCTATACACCACAACCTGATCAAAGACGAATTGAGCATTACGGTACAGGTAACGATGGTGATAATACGACAGGACTACTGCTTCAGGAATAATCTTTATTCGCGTTGATGGATCAACAAGGTATTAGAGCAATAGACAAAAAAATGGGTGTATCAATACACCCATTTTTACATCAAATCACAGTGATAATAGCAGACTATTGCGCTGCTTTTTCGGCTTCGATAGAAGCAATTGCAGCATCAATACCTTCAATTGAATCAGCAGCTTTTTTGATACGTGCAAGCGCATCTACTAGAACTTCATCAGCAGTTGCGTATGAAATACGCATATACCCGCCTAAACCAAAAGCATCGCCAGGTACAACAGCAACACCAGTTTCTTCAAGTAACCATGCGGAGAATTCTGTGCAAGATTTTAGCCCCTTAGCACGAATCAAAGGACGAATGTTTGCATAGGCATAGAATGCGCCGTCTGCAGGTAAACAAGTGATGCCGTGAATGTCGTTTAGACCTTGAACAACAAGATCATGACGACGTTTGAATGCTTCAATCATTGGCTCAAGAACATCTTGAGGACCATTCAATGCAGCCTCAGCAGCTACTTGTGAAATCGATGTTGGGTTAGATGTTGATTGTGATTGAATCTTCTTCATCGCACCGATTAATTTTGCTGGACCAGCAGCATAACCAATACGCCATCCAGTCATTGCATAAGCTTTAGATACACCATTCAACACGATGACACGGTCATAAAGATCAGGTGCAACTGTTGCAATATTATAGAACTCATCATCCCAACGGATTGGTTCATACATATCGTCTGATGCTACAAAAACTTCAGGGTATTTGCGTAAAACTTCAGCCAAGGCTTCAAGTTCAGCTTTAGTATAGATCATCCCAGTAGGGTTTGAAGGGCTGTTTAAAACCACCAAACGTGTTTTATCAGTAATCGCTGCTTCTAATTGAGCAGGGGTGATCTTGAAGCGCTGTTCTTCACCACACTTCACGATAACAGGAACACCCTCTGCAATAATCACCATGTCAGGATAGCTAACCCAATATGGTGCAGGGATAATCACTTCATCACCTTTATTTAACAAAGCCAGTGCCAAGTTAAAAAAAGACTGTTTACCACCACACGAAACCAAAATTTGGTTTGCTGCATAATCAAGATTATTATCACGTTTTAATTTAGCAATAATCGCTTTTTTAAGGCCTGGGGTACCATCAACAGCGGTGTATTTGGTAAAACCGTTGTTAATTGCTGTAATAGCAGCATCTTTGATGTGTTGTGGGGTGTCAAAATCTGGTTCGCCTGCGCCCAATCCGATTACATTTTTACCAGCAGCCTTTAATTCAGCAGCTTTATTGGTAACAGCAAGCGTTGGAGACGGTTTGATGGCATTTACACGATCAGAGAGACGTACGTCCACGGCATTATTCCTTCTTATAGGGATTAAAAAATAAAAAGCACATTATCATAGCCTAAATTTTAAGGTTTGGTCGTTTAATATTTATGCAAATTGACCAAATATTCACGAAAAACAAAAAATTAATGTATCAAGAGAATACAAATAAATAAGCGCAATGGAGATCACTCGCATCAAGGGCAAAATTTACGTACAATATAGCCAGTTAAAATTGAGTGAATCACATGAGCACCCAAAATACTCCCAAAAAAAAGCCATTGGTGAATTTACCTTTTCCAATGCCATCAGCTATTGAAAATGTAGATGATGTTGCCCACAATCAAGTGCGCCCAAAACCTGAGCAATATGCAGACCGTACATGGATGCCTCCACGTGGTACACGTCGTTCGATGGGTAAACGTTAAAGTTTGAATAAAAAAAGTAGGTGCATAAAGCACCTATTTTTATGTCTTATTTTTAGGGTCTGTGGACATTTCATAAATGGCTTGTGTTGTAGGTTAAAATTGAGCAGGCAAGGCATGAAATGAAGAGAATAGCGAGACTATTTTTAAGTTTCATAACGTAGCCTGAGATAATTTTAACCACAACCCTGAGCAAGAACAAAGCACTGCTTTGTTTGCAGCGCAAGGCATAGCGGGGACTAGCGTGTTTTTTGTCGCTTCGTCGTTCCCTTGCGAAACAGTGTTTCTCATCATTTAGAATGACTAAATTTCGTATTTCGCGCCTAGAATCGCCTAAAAAACACACCTAGTCGCAAACATAGACGAATTGTCCACAGACCCTAGATATATCAAGCTGGTGTTGAGGATTTAGGCTGAGCTTTCCCGTTTTATATTAAGTTTTGTTCATTGAGCATTTCAGTGACGTATTCATAATAATTTTTCTTTTTTTGATACATCAATAAATCCGCACGCTTCAACATATTATCAATACTTTCATTTTCATTGGTTGTGGCATAACCAATAGCAATGCTGATCGGCTGCGAAGAGTAGTACTGATTATCAATATTCAGTAATTCCTCTATGGTCATAATCATAGATTCAACCATTTGCTCATTGGCTGCAGGCATGAGCAGTACAAATTCATCTCCGCCAATCCGTGACGCGGTATAACTGGTATTGGCAATCGTACGACTGAGAATATTGCCCATTCGGCGTAACAAACCATCCCCAATATCATGACCGAATTGATCATTAATGGCTTTTAACCCATTCATATCGATGAAAACTGCAGAGGTCGGACGCAATATATTGCGTTCTAAACGATTAATTTCTTCTGTATAGAATGAACGGTTAAATAATTTGGTCAATACATCATGTTTACCTAGGTATTCCAAATAACTTTCGGCTTTTTTACGCGCCGTAATATCGGTGAGTGCGACTTGAACTAAACTCCAGTCTTCCTCATAACCAGGGAAAACAGTAAATTGCAACAATACATTCCGTACCGAGCCATCTAAAGCGTAATTGATCGCTTCACGTTGATGGTGAATTTTACCATTCCACAATTCAATCAACTGCTCTCGGAATGTTTGGTAAATTTCTTTGGCAAAGACTTTGTTTAAGTTTTTAAATAAGGTTTCTTTATCTGGAGCCTTAAATAAGTCCAGTGTTGCTTGATTGACATCCAGTAAAATAATATCTTCAATACATTGGTTCACAAAGTCTGTATGTACATCCAAAAAGGTTCTAAAATCATCAATACCGATTTGGCGTAACTGATCTAAACGCATTTTGACCCGACTAAAATCCTCTACCCATAATGAAGCAGGCGAATAGATAAAGCGAGATTCTGCAAGTTGTCGATTTTTTTCTTCTAGACGACGGGCATTTTGATAATCTGTAATATCTTCTGTGGTAATAAGAACTTGATTTAAACTCTCTTCTGAACCAGGCATCACCGCGCCACGTAGTTTGATGTCCAGCTTTTTCCCTGAAATCGTGTAATTTACAGTGGTGCTGGAAAACTCTGTCTGACCTTCCCAAAGTGCAACCAACTCTTTGATATGTGAATCAAACATTTCTTTTTGGAAAATAACATTTAAATTTTGACAGAGATGTTTTTGATTTTTTGCTTCAAAAAGCTGTAAAGTTTTTTGATTCACTTTAACAATTTTAATTTTATGTGCGCATTGAGTCACTTGTTCTGGATGTGCTTCTAAAAAGCTTTGAAGATTTGTAACCCCTTGATCTTTCCACTGATTAAATTGTTCTTTTATTGCACTATAATCTTCTAACCACATAGGTGTGGGGGATATATCAAAAATAGAAGAATCGGAAAATGCCATTACAAGATTCTCGTTTGCTATAAAAGTCATTTAATTGTTTTGGAATATATCCTAAAATTTAAGGATGTAAAATAATAAGCAAAAATAAAATTTAAATTATTTATTATCTCTAAAAAATAGTGATAACTGACTCACTTTGTCCATTTACTGACAATTAGTGTAAAAGTGTATTTTTAATATTTAAAATCATGCTGACGACTGACCTGATTTAAATAAAAATATTGTTTATCCTTATACATCATTTGATCGGCTTTTTTTAATAAATCCGCGATATCACCTTGCTGATTTATACTTGCATAACCAAATGCAACACGAATTGGATGGTGTGGAAACGCTAATTGATCAGCCAATAATTTTTTTTGAATTATGGTGATGAGATTATCTATATCACGTTGATTTGCTTCAGGCATTAAAATCACAAACTCATCTCCGCCTATACGAGATACTGAATAACTGGTTTTTATGGTTGATGTTTTTAAAAGTTCTGCAAATCTTTGGATTAATAAGTCTCCAATATGATGACCTTGAACATCATTGATTTTTTTTAATCCATTAATATCCAAAAAAATACAGGAAAGTGAATGAAATGCTGTGGATTGTAAACGTTGGATTTCTTCACTAAAAAATGTGCGGTTATATAATTGGGTCAATTGATCATGTTGATTGGCATAGTGTAAATAATCTTCTAGTTTTTTTCGTTCAGTTAAATCGGTAAATGCAATTTGCACGGTATCCCAATTATGTTGTGAGTCAGGGAAAATGACGAAGTGTTCTTGAACATGAATTAAATCACCATGCACCGACTGATATTCACATTCTCGTTTAATTTGATGCTGTCCATTCCATAAATATAATAGTTGTTGAGAAAAATTTTGAAGATGATCTTTAAAAATACGATGTAGGTGCAGACAAAACTGTTGTTTATTATAGGCACAAAAGAGATCAAGCAAAGCTTGATTGACACCTACAGTTTGGATGTTTTTAAAACAAAAAAATAAAAAATCAGGATTTTTTTCGATATAGCGTTTTAAATCTGTAAGGTGATTGGCTTTGAGTTGATCAAATATTGTTTTGATCTTGCTATAGTCTTTTACCCACAGTGCGGTTGGGGAATGTAAAAATAAAGATTCAGCAAAACGCCGCGCATTTTGTGATTGCGAAATATCCTCAGTGGTCAATAGCACCTGATCCCAACAATCCTTGTCATCGGACAAAATGTTGGCTCTCAACTGGATATCGATTCTTTTACCTTGACAAGTATAGTTGATGACTGGAATAGAGCAATTTTTTTGTTTGTTCCACAATGCTGAAAAAAATTCAATATGCATCATTTCAGTGTCTTGAGTATGCATTTCTGGAAATTTTTCTATAATTTCTTCTAAATTATGGGCTTCATACAAATTGAGTGTACTTTGATTGACATCAATCGTTTTAATTGCAGCTAGACAGGGGACTAAACGTTGAGGATCTTCGATTAAATAATGCTGTATATCAGATATACCTTCAGCAGCCCAGGCATCAAAAATCTTTTTGATGCCACTAAAATCCTGTAGCCACATCGCAATGGGAGACAAATTAAAAATCGTTAAATCGATTTGCTCCATTCTTATTCCATTTTATTATTTATAAATTTAGCTTAAATATAATACGGTAAAATGGCAATACCTAAATATATTGTGATGTGAAGAAAAAGTGATCCTATGCACTATACCTGACTTACTTCTTGGCATGATGTTCTGCTTTAGGCGCTGCAATCACACGTTGACCTGTCCATACATCAATAAAATCTGTTTCATTTAAATGATAAAGCTCTAACAATGCCAGAATCGCACCACCAATAATCATTGAACCTTCAGAGTTCGGTTGGAATTCAATTATTTTGCCATGCAGATTGTGAAGAATGTCTTGTATTTCAAAAATCCGATCACGTCCATTACTGTCATTTGGATACATGGGAGTGTTTAAAATAATCGTGGCTAGGCTTTTTTCTGCATCTGTTAAATCTAAATTTTTTATTGCTTGCTCAGGATCAGCACTAAAAATGACCTGATCTGTAATAAAACTATGCAACAATTTTTGCGTCAGCTTCGGTAATGTCTTTTCAACGAAAGGGCGGAATGAGACTGGAAAAATCACATTACGCGCGATTCCCTTAAACATGGGCGCGATTTCTTCAACTTTATAACCTGCAACACCACATCCCACAGACGTAATGAAATACTTCATTTTTGGATGATTCTTAGCATATATTTTAAAATCATCAATATAGTGTTGAATTTGTGAAAGTGGCATTTGTTGTAAATGTTCATTCATGGTTGGAATTGCAAAACTCTGACCCGCCCAACCACGTCCCACACCTTTGGTTGCCCCGAAAAATAAATGAGCTGTTTTTGCAGCACCACCTTGATGTGTTCCTGCCAAATTACTTCCGAAAACAAATACAGTGTCTTCAGGTAAAGTTTTGATAATGCTTTCATCATGGTAGTGATATGTCATGTTTTTCAATCCTTTAATCGGCTTAATTCCATGTTGCTATCGAAATAAAAAAGGGTCAAGGTATTTGTTGAATATTGTGTAAAAAACCCCATTAAGTTTAAGGTAAATCTTTTGCTCAAGTCGGTTTCTGTTAAACTGCACGAGCTTCTTTCTTCTTGGTTAAAAGAGTGAATTATTGTGAATGATCATCAACCTTTTGAACTTGTTACAAACTACCAGCCTGCTGGTGATCAACCTCAGGCGATCGAAAAATTAGTTGCAGGGATAAATCAAGGTTTTCATGATCAGCTTTTATTAGGTGTGACTGGTTCTGGTAAAACGTATACCATGGCAAATGTGATTGCTCAGACGCAAAGACCAACCATTATCATGGCGCACAATAAGACTCTTGCAGCCCAGCTTTACGGTGAATTTAAAGCATTTTTCCCCAACAATGCTGTCGAATATTTCGTCAGTTATTATGATTATTATCAACCTGAAGCTTATGTGCCTTCTTCTGATACTTTTATTGAAAAAGATTCAGCGATTAATGATCATATTGATCAAATGCGTCTTTCAGCAACACGTGCACTGTTAGAGCGACGGGATGCCATTATTGTGGCTTCAGTTTCAGCCATCTATGGTTTGGGTGATCCCAATGCTTATATGAGTATGTTGTTGCATATTGTACAAGGAGACAGAATCAGTCGTGATGACATTATTCGCCGTCTTGTCGAAATGCAATATACACGCAATGAGCTGGAGTTTTTACGAGGTACTTACCGTATTCGTGGCGAAATTATTGATATTTTCCCTGCCGAATCGGACCAACATGCCATCCGTGTTGAACTGTTTGACGATGAAGTCGATTCGATTCGTTGGTTTGATCCAATTACCGGGAAACTGGTACGTAAAGCCCCTCGTGTGACGATTTATCCAAAAAGCCACTATGTCACTCCAAAAGATAATCTTGAACGTGCTATTGGAACGATACGAGATGAACTTGCAGAACGTTTGGTTTTCTTTAAAGAGCATGAAAAGTTGTTAGAAGCGCAACGGATCGAACAACGTACGCGTTATGACTTGGAAATGATGCAACAACTCGGCTATACCAATGGGATTGAAAATTATTCAAGACATTTGTCTGGTCGTCCGGCAGGTGAAGCACCACCAACATTGTTTGATTATATTCCAGATGATGCCTTACTGATTATTGATGAGTCACATGTGACAGTTCCTCAAATTGGTGCGATGTACAAAGGTGACCGTTCTCGAAAAGAAAACTTGGTTAATTATGGTTTTCGCTTACCAAGCGCCTTGGATAATCGCCCAATGAAGTTTGAGGAATGGGAGCGTATTGTTCCGACGACCATTTATGTCAGTGCAACACCTGCAAAATATGAACTGGAAAAATCAGTCCAAGTTGCCGAGCAGGTGGTTCGTCCAACAGGTTTAGTCGATCCAGAAATTGAGATACGTCCAGTTTTAACCCAAGTCGATGATGTACTCTCCGAAATCAATATTCGTAAAGAGCTGAATGAGCGAGTGTTGGTGACAACACTGACCAAACGTATGGCTGAAGATTTGACCTCATATTTAAAAGAATATGGCGTAAAAGTAGCGTATTTGCATTCTGATATTGATACGGTTGAGCGAGTGAAAATTATCCATGAATTACGTACAGGTATACATGATGTGATCGTGGGGATCAACTTGCTACGTGAAGGTTTGGACATGCCAGAAGTTTCTTTGGTGGCGATTTTAGATGCGGATAAGGAAGGTTTTTTACGTTCTGAACGTTCACTGATTCAAACCATTGGGCGTGCAGCAAGACATGTCAAAGGTAAAGCGATCTTGTATGCAGATCGTGTGACTGACTCTATGCAGAAAGCCATAGATGAAACTGAACGTCGTAGAGCTAAACAAATTCAATTTAATGAAGAACATGGCATTATTCCACGCAGTGCAGTTCGTCAAGCAATCAAAGAAATCGATACCGGCGAGGTGCTCACTGACGATCAAATTGATGATGCGATTGTTGAGCAACAACATGCTTTAACTGCGGACGAACGTCATATTTTGTCTGACCCTAAACTGTTCACTAAACACATCACTAAACTTGAGAAAGAGATGTTAAAAGCATCAAAAGAGTTGCAATTTGAACAAGCAGCACGCTTACGAGACGAAATTGTGCGTTTAAAAGCGCGAATGTTAAAGTGATTTCGTTTGAGACGTGATTGCTGTATTTGACTTAGATTGTTGCTTTAATATGGACATAGGATACATAAAGCTACAATCTAAGTTTACATTTCTGATTATTTTATAATAAATAGTAAAAATCCACGATTGAGGGTATAAAGTGCAATTATTCAAAATATTACCCAAATCCTATACGCTAAAAAACATGATCATTGGGTTCAGCATTATTTCTGCTACTCTTTTTTATCCTAAAGTGTATGCGGATTATTCGACATTGGCAGCTGTTCCAAAATTAGAGCTAGGTCAGTATCTCGGGTTATGGTATGAAATTGCACGTAAACCTATGTATTTTCAAAAAGCCTGTAAGTCTGATGTCACTGCACGTTATACCGTCAATGAGTTTGGCAATGTTGCAGTAGATAATCGTTGTATTGATCAAAATGGCGAAGAATTGCGTGCGTTGGGTGAAGCTTTTATCAGTAATGAACCCTTTAACTCTAAGTTTAAAGTCAGTTTTATTCCTGAGGCAATTCGCTGGATGCCCGTGGGAAGAGGGGATTATTGGGTGCTTAAAATAGACCCAGAATATCAAATGGCTTTGGTCGGAGAGCCTAAACGTAAATATTTATGGTTATTGTCACGTGATCCACATCCTGATGAAACCAAAGTAACTGAATTTCTACGATATGCACAAACGGTTGGTTTTAATTTAAAAGATATTATTCGAACCAAGCAGAACGTTTCACAATAATTCCATAAGCTGGCAATTTGTCTGTTGATATTTGATTATTTCAAATCTTCATTTGAGAAAATATTGCAATATTCAAAATAATTTTGAAAGAAAAAAAGTTTATACTATTGAAAGATTTATTTGAGAATTTTCGAGAGGCGATAGATGTTTAAGGGCGTAGCATTGTCTATATTGGCATCTGTCACCTTTGGAGTATTGTATTTTTATACCAAATTATTAGGCGATTTAGATAGCCAACAAACATTTGGTTGGCGAATCATTGCAACCTTACCTTTTCTAACTTTATTTATGTTTTTCAGTGGTGATTTTGCCCACGTCAAAAGTATTTATCAGCGTATGATGAAGCAACCTGCGTTATTGATCTTACTGCTGATCACTTCTGCGCTGACTTGTTTCCAACTTTGGTTGTTTCTATGGGGACCGATGAATGGACGAGGATTACAAGTTTCATTGGGATACTTTCTTTTGCCTCTGGTCTTGGTTCTCGCGGGTAGTATTTTTTATAAAGAAAAGTTATCAAAATTTCAAATGGTTGCCGTGGCATTTGCTGTATTAGGGGTAGGTCATGAGTTGTGGCGTTTGGGCAGTATTGCATGGGAAACCATCAGTGTTGCTTTGGGTTATTCACTGTATTTTCTGATCCGAAAAGCAATCAAAACGGATAATCTTGGTGGGTTTTGGTGGGACATCCTGATTTGCATACCTGTTGCCATCTATTTTACTCAAATGGGAGTGAATGCTTATGGGCAGTTTATTGAAATGCCCAGTTTATTTTTGGTGGTTGCTGGGCTAGGTGCATTAAGTGCTATTGGTCTAGGGAGTTATATTTTAGCCAGTCGTTATTTGCCTATGGTGCTGTTTGGTTTACTGAGTTATTTAGAACCCGTTTTATTGGCATTGGCTTCATTGGCTTTAGGAGAGTCTATTTCAGCAGATGAATGGTTGACTTATATCCCGATTTGGTGCGCTGTAGGTGTTTTGGTTTTAGAAGGCAGTTGGCATATTTATCAACAAGGAAAGAAACGAAAAAATTTGGAATTGAATATTAAAAAATTTGATAAAAGGAAGAAGTAACAGGTATTCTTTAAATATAAAAACGATAATCCTTGAACTTAAATTAAAATAAATGTTAAATATATCTCAATATTGGTGCTTTAAACATGTTTAAAAAGAAAAGAATATTGATTGATGATGAATATAACAATGATTCCCTATCAAATACGGGCAACCCTTTTGCAACTTGAGCCGAGTACAGATTTGAACTGGGCAAAGGTGTTGTACGAAATTTTTGATGAAGCTAATATTGAAGTACGCGAAGAAATTGATCGTCAAATCTTAAAGCCTAAAGAGATACAATGGAATAGAACTGAAAATACCTTTGAATTTAAAATTACAAACTCATTGGAAACGTTAAAGCATCGTTTAGACAGTGAGCGCATGCGTTCGATTGCCAATAAATTAAGTAACTCACTCCATTGGTTAGAACAAATTACTGATTGTGTACAGATTGCAGATTACCTTGAAAATACTTTACATCAGATTGATCTAATTCCAGTCGATGACCATCTTGGCTTACAACGTGAAAAATTATTAATACGCCGAGTTTTTTTGCAAGATGTGGCGAAGCTGGTACGAAATCTCAATATTCACATTCATCCGAATGTACGTGATTTAACGGTAAATCAAATCAAATGCTTTATTATCGAAGTGTTTATCAAGCAACAATTATTAGGATATTGGTTTAAACCTTTACTGACCAAATCATCAAATTTATTTGCTCATCCCTTCTTTAAATATTTTATTGTCAGCGAACAGAAAATTCGTAAATTCGATATTGTGAATACTTCTGAATTTATTTATTTGATAGCACCAATACAACATTTTGAGCAAAACCCATATTCAATTCGTCGATTTTTGTTTGAAGAACATATTGAATATAACAATCAAATCTATTTAACAGGATTAGTGATTGATCCAAAACAGATCAGTGAAAATGCATATCGCGTGCAAACAGATCAGTTGATACAAAAAATGGTGACGATCCAACATCAAGTTCATCGAGATGTCATTGAGATTGTACAAGAGTTTGAAAGTTTTACTGAAACCAAGCTATTGCCATTTTTAATGCAACCGCTGGGAATGGTCGGTAAAAACAGTGATCTCGTGGCACAAAATCATATTAAAACCATTGAGCAAATGTTAATTGCCAATGTGTTAATGCCACTAAGAAATGCCCTAAAAAATGATTTATCACATTTAGAAGAATTTGAATATTTGTTTATGAGTGTTCATCGCATTTTATCTGAGATTTTGTCTCATTATCGCGATTTTAAAGAGCAACCCGCATTGTTTTTTAATGCGCATGTGCAGTTATTTGAATATCGTTTACTGGCATATTTGAAGCTTTTGGAAAAACGTAAGGACGAAATCTTTATTCCGATGAGTAAACAGGAATGGCAAGTCATGCATGAACGTTCACAACAACCGATAAAAAAGCTTCAAGAGATTATGTTTGATCAAGCCAAAGACTACAACGAATTACAACTCTACATCCAACAATTAAAACATGAACAGAATCAAGTAAAAGGCTCTTTGCTCAAGAAAATTGTAAAAGGTGGAAAAGTAGAAAAAGACATTCTGCAAGCTAAACATGCCACACTGCTGATTAAGAAGCAGACGTACTTAGATGTATTGAGCGTTCCAAAAGGTTTATCGAAATATAGTGTATTTATTGAATTTGAAAGCTTAACTTCTTTGAGTGAATTAGAACGGCATTATGCTTTTCCTTCAGGGGACAATGGTATTATTCGTTTCCCTTTTTTAATGAAAATTCCTGAGAATCTAGCAGATTTTGATTTTGAAGCTTTTCATGCATCCATGTATATGGATTAATTTCATACTTGAGCGCTGTTTATCCAACCATCATATCGACTGAATATAGGCTGTTGATCTGTCAATGCTCGATGAGGAAAGCAGTTAAACTGTGCTTAATCGTGTTTGAAATGAAGCAGCTGGATGTTTTTCATTCTTGTTATGAAATGCATGTAACACTATGTTAAAGATCTATAAACAAAGAAATCTAAATTATAGTTTAGATATCAATATTTAATTTTTATAAAAATATCTAACATGATAAATTATTATAAAAATCTACCATGAATTGATTTCAACTAAATGAGAATTCCATTACAATTGTGGGGTTTAAAAATCCATGTCTAGATATACATAAATAGAGGACGTATCTGTGAGCAAAGACACTATCATCGCCCTACATGCAGAGCACCAAGGTCGCTGGAAAAACCGTGAAGAAATCGCGGAACGTATGATTGCATTAATCGGTCAATTATACCGTGAAAAAAATATTGTGACTTCTGTTTACGGTCGTTCTTTAGTGAACCGTTCAGTAATTCAAATTCTTAAAGCTCACCGTCGTACGCGTATGATGGATGTTGAACTTTCAGTTGTACATACGTTTCCTATTTTAGAAGCTTTAGCAAAATTAGATAATATTGGTTCAGCAGAAGTTGATTTAGGTAAACTTGCTGTTGAATACAAAGAAAAGGGTGGCGATGTTGATGCATTTGTTGCTCAAGCTGTTCGCTCTTTAGAAGGTCGTCCGGCACAAGTTGAACCGAAAGATGTTGTGCTTTACGGTTTTGGTCGTATCGGTCGTATTTTAGCGCGTTTGATCATCAGCCAATCTGGTCTTGGTCGTGGTTTAAGCCTGAAAGCAATCGTCGTACGTAAATCATCTGATGGTGATTTAGAAAAACGTGCTTCATTGTTACGTCGTGACTCAATTCATGGTCCATTTGCAGGAACAATTTCTGTAGATGAAGAAAATGAAGCAATCATTGCCAACGGTAACTTCATTAAAGTGATCTATGCATCTAGCCCTGCTGAAGTAGATTACACTGCTTATGGTATAGATAATGCACTTGTGATTGACAACACAGGTAAATGGCGTGATATCGATGGTTTATCACAACATCTTAAATGTCCAGGCGTAGGTCGTGTGGTACTTACTGCTCCGGGTAAAGGTGATATGAAAAACGTTGTATTTGGTGTGAACCAAAATGACATTATCGATTCAGATAAAATCATTTCAGCGGCAAGCTGTACCACCAACGCAATTACACCTGTCTTGAAAGTATTAGAAGACAAATACAAAGTGATCAATGGTCATGTTGAAACAGTTCACTCATTCACTAATGACCAGAACTTGATTGATAACTACCATAAAGCAGATCGTCGTGGTCGTGCTGCAACATTAAATATGGTGATCACTGAAACTGGTGCTGCAAAAGCTGTTGCAAAAGCATTACCTCAGTTGCAAGGTAAATTAACAGGCAATTCAGTACGTGTACCTACACCAAACGTTTCGTTGGCTATTCTTAACTTAACACTTGAGAAAGAAGTAGATCGTGAAGAAGTAAACGAATATATTCGTCAAATCTCGATCAACTCAAGCCTTCAAGGTCAAATTGGCTATACAAACTCTACCGAAGTCGTATCTTCTGACTTTATTGGTTCTCGTACTGCTGGTGTATTTGATGCACAAGCGACGATTACATCAGGTAACCGTTTAACAGCTTATGTTTGGTACGATAACGAAGTGGGTTATAGCTGCCAAGTATTACGTATAGCTGAACAAATGTGTGGTGTAAGCTATCCAAAAGCACCTGCTGAAACAAATGCATAATTTGTAATATTCAGTAAAAAGGAGCTTCATCTGAAGCTCCTTTTTTTATATTCTAAATTTATCTTGGTTTAAATTTAATAAACGATTTTAACCGAAATTTAGAGCATATTAAAAATGAATAAAAATTTACCAATTTTCGCTTTGGTTTTGCTGAATTTATCAACAATAATCCATGCAACCCCGCAAACAAGCCTTGATTTAACCCCAATATTGCAAGATCGTTTTGAACAAAATTGTGAGGTTCGCCAGCAATTTGATTATTATGTTCGCGATGATGAAATTCTGCCAATATTAATGAATCAGGTGGCTAAAGATGAAGTTGATGAACAAAACGCCTATGTGAGTAGAATCCTTACTTTAAAAAATACGACTTATCGGGGACTGATTGTCACAAAAATTGAGTTTGTATGGGGGCGAGGATTGACTTTAATGGAGTATTTACATTTCGATCTCCCAAGTGCTTCAGCACAGCAACAATTTAATGAAATTAAAAAGAAAAAACAGCAAAATGCTAAAGCTGCAAATTTTGTAATGGTTGGAGAAGGCAAAAATAAGGGTATCGCGATTTGCGCTTGGGCAGATAAAAATACAGCTGAATAAAAGCGATTTCATAGTCAGTCATTTACATTAAAGGAAAATAATATGAAAAAGCTAATATTACTCAGCATGATATTGCTGTTAACTGAGGTGATTTATGCGAAGCCTTTAGAATTACGCCCCTTATTACAAGATCGCTTTGAGAAAAATTGCGCAATCCGACAGCAATATGATTTTCATAATGATGATAATGAATTGACTGAACCCTTAAAGCGTCATACTACAAAATCAAGCTATGTCGATAAAAATGTTTATGATTCAAGTGTATATCAAGTCAAAAATGTCAATTATGCTGGTATACCGATACGCAAAATGGAATTTAGTTTTGGGCGGCTAGCGCAGCAATTTAATGAATATTTATATTTTGATCTCAGTTCAGAATCGGCTAAAAAGAAATTTAAAACACTCAAATTTAAACAAAATCATCAGAAAAGTCAGGTCAGCGTTGAATATAAGAAAAATCTTGCGATTGTTCAATGTTATTGGTTGCTTGAGCTAAACTACGCATAAGAGAGGCAGATAAAAATGATTGTTTGTTTATTAAACGAACAAATTACTTCGACTTTTATACATAAAAAAGCATATTTATTCACATAAATATTTAAAATAGACCCTAGGGTCTGTGGACAATTCGTCTATGTTTGCGACTAGGTGTGTTTTTTAGGCGATTCTAGGCGCGAAATACGAAATCTAGTCATTCTAAATGATGAGAAACACTGTTTCGCAAGGGAACGACGAAGCGACAAAAAACACGCTAGTCCCCGCTGCGCCTTGCGCTGCAAACAAAGCAGTGCTTTGTTCTTGCTCAGGGTTGTGGTTAAAATTATCTCAGGCTACGTTATGAAACTTAAAAATAGTCTCGCTATTCTCTTCATTTCATGCCTTGCCTGCTCAATTTTAACCTACAACGCAAGCCATTTATGAAATGTTCACAGCCCCTAACTATTAAATAAAAAATTAAGGAATGGATTTTGCAGTTGAAGCAAATTATGGCAGGAATCGCCTTTATCTGTGTGGCTACACTTTGTGGAGTTATGCTTGCTATTTGGGTGTTTAAGTATTTTAGTATTTATATTCCTTTAGAAAATCAGGCTGTCCGTATTGATTTAAAAGAACCGCTACAAGCTAAAGTACAAATTCATGATGCCCTGAATGTTGATGTTAAAGGGAAAGTGAATGCTGAAATTCCAATCCATGAAAAATTGAATTTACCGATCACTCAGACTTTAACGCCCCATGTTTACTTTGATAATCAAGTACCAATCGAAACCAGTATTCCTGTGAATGAAGTGATTAAAATCAATCAGGATATGCCGATTGATACCAAAGTGAAAGTCACAGTTCTTGGAAAAGATATTACTTTACCTCTGAAAGGTACCATCCCGGTGAAGATGGATGTGCCCATTAACTTACAAGTTCCGTTGAATCAAAGCATACATTTAAAATTTGATGCACCTGTTAAAGTTTTACTTAAAGAAAATTTGCATATTCCATTAGACGCAACGCTTAAAACCAATATTCCGATTCAAGGTCACCTCAATGTACCGATCAAATCTGCATTGCAAGCCACAGTAGATGTTCAAAATACTTTGCCTGTGAAAATTGAGAAAGGGCAATTAAAAATACCGCTAAACAGTATAAAACTTTCACGTCAGACCGCTGGACAAGCTGAGCGTGAACATACTCAATCTGAAGCATTGAATTAGGTTGATCTGGAATATGTGGTTATTTAAATCGCTTAAAACGTTATTATTCAGTTTCCTCATTGTCGTATTATGTGTTGCAATCGGTGTCTGGTTATATTTAAACATTCAGACCTCAATGCAAGTTTCTGCTCAGCAGGCACAAATTCAATTGTCTGAATCTTTACCTACAAAAATTCATGTGGGTAACTATTTAGAAACTCATGCCAAAGGAGCTTTAGATACAACACTAGATATCAATCGCGAATTAACTTTACCTTTAAATGGCAAATATTTAGCCAATTTAAGTTTTGTGGTCACCACACCGATTGAGGTTGATTTAGACTATTCGACTCAAATCCAAATCGAAACAGTGATGCCATTAGAAACAACCACTGATTTGGTTTATCAAAATAAACTGCTACCTGAATTTCCTTTAAAACTGGACATTCCGATTAAGCTTTCTGTACCTTTCAACATCAAGCGACATTACCAAGTACCGATCAAAATCATGTTTGATGGTCCAGTCTATTTGGAATTTAATGAGCTAATTAGTTTATATGTCAAACATCAGCTAAAACCGATGCTCAATATTAATGATCCGATGACCATGCAAAAAATTGCGACATTTGATGCAACGATGTACAACACCAAAAGACAATCATTCGCAGATTTACAGATGAATATTGATCTACCTGTACGTAATATTCATCCATAGCATTGTTTTGCCACGATATTTATTTACTTCAATATCGTGGCATTGGTTGTCTCGTGTTCAGGAGGTGCGAATAGATCGCAAACGCATAGATGCTAAAAAAGTGATTTCACTTGAGATTGAATATCGGTGGTTTTGCGACCAATCAATTGTTCTAAATCTTCACGAGTACTGAACATAGCACCATGTGCAGTTTGGACATCCGCATCGACAATTACACTGACTAATTCGCTTGGTAAGCCAGCCGTAGTGAGTGCTTGTGTATAGTCCTCAGCACTGATATTTTGGTATTGAACAGATTTGCCAGACGCTTGACCAATATAAGATGCCAAGTCGGAAAGTGTAAAACTGGTTGAGCCAGCAAGTTCATAGGTTTTGTTTTCATGACCTGTTGAACTCAGTACTTTAGCTGCTGCTTCAGCATAATCGAGTCGAGACGCTGAACTAATTTTGCCGTCTTGAGCGCTGCCATAAAGTGTGCCTGTTTCTGCGGTATGTTGCACATTGGCTAAGTAATTTTCGTTATACCAGTTGTTGCGTAACAGGGTATAGCTCAAACCGCTTGCTAAAATAAGGGCTTCAGTTTCACGATGTTCTTCTGCTAAACCCAATGGGCTATGCGTTGCATTGAGTAAGCTGGTATAGGCAATATATGGGACTTTGGCAATCACTGCTGCATCAATCACAGCTTTGTGCTGCGGTGTACGGCGTCCAATTTCATTGGCTGAAATGAGTAATAGTTTATCAATGCCCTGTAATGCAGGAACCAATGTGTCTGGTTGGTCATAATCAAATTGGCGAAGTTCGATACCGATTTGTTGAAGTGCTTGTGCTTTATCTAAGTTACGGACTAAAGCCAGGATATTTTCTGCCGGGATGCGTTTCACTAAACTCTGAATGACCAATTGCCCAAGTTGACCTGTAGCACCTGTAATTGCGATTTTCATAAAGTTCACCTTTTGATTGATTTGGGTTGGATGTTTTTTAAACTTGATGCTATTATCATAGTTACTAAACTTACCAAATGTAAGTACATGCCGAAAAGTAAGCTAATTACTGTGTGGAGAGAATTCATGAGCATCTATGCTTCAAGTCATTTAATTGGTCAAGTTTTATCCAGTGAATGTCCATCTAGAGAAATATTGGAGCATTTAACCAGTAAGTGGTCTGTGTTAGTTCTGCGGTGTTTAAGTGATGGTGTGCAACGATTTAGTGAGTTGCGCAACCGTATTGAAGGTATTAGTGAAAAAATGCTGGCACAAACTTTACGGGTATTGGAACAAGATGGATTTATTTTACGTACGGTTTATCCAGAAGTTCCGCCAAAGGTTGAGTATCAATTGACGATTTTAGGTGCACAAGCCGCTGAAAAAATAAGTTATGTGATTGGTTGGATCGAGAGAAGCTTGCCAGATATTTTGGCAAATAAAGAAAATCTAAATAAATCTTAGATTAACTGATATTCACCAAACCGTTAACATTTGGTGAATATATGCAGTCTTAAAAGTGATCTTAATTTTGTTTGTTGGTTTTTAGACTTAGCAATCCTGTAATAATTGCACCGATTGTTGCTAAGAACATGTCTTTATGTGCATCCCAAACATCGCCTTGTTGCCCATTATAGTTTTCAGCTTCTTCTGGGGATAAACCAATTGCCAACCACCATTCAATCCATTCATAAAATAAGCTGGTTGCCATGACAAATTGAATCACCAGAATGAATAAAACGCTTGGTTTTAAATTTGGTAGCCAGACTTGGAAAAGGCGATAGAAAAATGGGTAGAGAAACAAGCCATAAAAAAAATGTACAAAGCGATCAAACATATTGCGTGACCATCCCATGGCTTGGTTAAGGTCAAAGTGTAAATATTGGATTGACCAATCATTATACGGTACATAGGAATAAAGATAGTGAGCAGCGATGACATGAATGATCAGAAATAAGATATAGAGTAGAAATGAGGAAAAACTCAGTCCAATTTTCTTTAAACAGAAGAATAAAGCAACCAACATCAGCACCGTACCAATTTGATGCAACATGTAGGACGGATATTCTAATGGATTGATACTTGCTAAAATAATGGCAATTGCTAGAACTGCCAGTACTAGCCAGTGTTTTGGGGTTAAAGAACGGTAGATCATTATATTGTTTTCTAAAAATTATTAATGCGCATTGTAATCAAAATGCAAAAAAATGCGAAGCTTTAGCTTCGCATTTTTATGACTAAAAAAGGATTACAAACCTTAGATTTTAGCGATGAGATCTTTAATTTGCTTCGCTTGATCAGCAGCATTACCAGTATAAGTTGCTGGGGTCATTTCAGCTAAACGCGCACGGTCAGCAGCAGGTACAGCTTCAAGCTCAGTACCATTGACAAAGTTGACCATCATATCGCGTGTCATTGCTTGACCACGCGTCAATGCTTTTAATTTTTCATAAGGTTTTTCAACTGCATAACGACGCATAACTGTTTGAATTGGTTCAGCCAATACTTCTTGAGCATGATCAAGATCTTCATTTAAACGAGCAGCATTTAATTCAAGTTTACCAATACCTTTTAAGCATGCTTCAAATGCGATTAAGCTTTGTGCTAAACCAACACCCATGTTACGCAGTACTGTAGAGTCAGTAAGGTCACGCTGCCAGCGAGAAATAGGAAGTTTTTCACCCAAATGCGCCAATACCGCATTTGCAATACCCAAGTTACCTTCAGAGTTTTCAAAATCAATCGGGTTTACTTTATGTGGCATAGTCGAAGAACCAACTTCACCTTCTTTCAAACGTTGTTTGAAGAAACCGAGTGAGATATAACCCCATACGTCACGGTTAAAGTCGATCAAAATTGTGTTGAAGCGACGTAAAGCATCAAATAATTCAGCAATATAATCGTGAGGTTCGATTTGGGTTGTATATGGGTTGAATGTTAAGCCTAATGACTCAACAAAAGTTTGAGCATGTGCAGGCCAGTTGATTTCAGGGTATGCAGAGTAATGTGCATTGTAGTTACCTACAGCACCGTTAATTTTACCAAGCAATTCAACTTGATTAAATTGTTTGATCTGACGCGCTAAACGATATGCAACATTCGCCATTTCTTTACCCAAAGTTGTTGGGCTAGCTGTTTGACCATGGGTACGCGATAACATCGGTTGTTCAGCGTGTTTCTCAGCCAAATCTACGATTGAATCAACAATTTGTTGCATTGAAGCCACTAAAACATCACGACCATTTTTTAGCATTAATGCGTGAGAAAGGTTGTTAATGTCTTCTGATGTGCATGCAAAGTGAATGAATTCGCCCGCATTTTTAAGTTCATCAATATGTGCAATTTTTTCTTTAAGGAAGTATTCAACTGCTTTTACATCATGATTGGTTGTGCGCTCGATTTCTTTAATGCGATTTGCATCTTGTTCAGAAAATTGAGCCACAATTGCATCTAAAGCATTGTTTGTTTCAGTTGAGAAAGCAGGCACTTCGGTGATTTCAGGACGGTTTGCAAGCGCTTGTAACCAACGCACTTCAACAGTCACACGAGCATGGATTAAACCAAACTCAGAGAGGTAAGGGCGCAAAGCATCACATTTACTTGCATAGCGTCCATCTAATGGAGAAAGTGCGGTTAAAGCGTTCATAAAGATTCCTTAAACTTTGGAATATAGGTCATATTTATATTTTACAAATACTCAATGTTAAAACCATCTATAAAATATCAACATGACCCTGTGTAAAACCGAAACTCGATCAATATCAAATTACACAACCTGATATTGTAATCGAGCAAGATCCTGAATATCTTGAAGAAGTTTACGTTTGCTAAAGATCATATTCCATGAACTACCACCTAATTGACGCCATAGGTGAGCCATCTGTAAACCTGTAAATAAACTTGCGCGAATACGATTGGTGTGTGCAGTATCTTTAAATGCTTCTGCATTACCCCGCACTAAAATTCTTGGATTAATTTGACCAGCAGTGTCGACATATGCTTGTGCTAAGTTGGCAATAATACTCGGGTGTAAGTAGTTATTATCGAAGAAGGACAACTGTTTTAAAATTTTTTGCTGGGATTGATGAATAATTTCAACGAATTTTGGGTTGCTATAGACTTTTTTTTCTAATGCTAACAATGACATTGCATATGACATTGGCAGTTTTGCACTGGCTAACTTGGGAATTCTGGATTTGGGTGAGGTGGAAAAGGGCTGAGTGATGCTGCTTTCTAATGCCTTTAAACCTAAAGAAATATCAGCCAATTGATTAAAAAAATCTAAGGTTTGACCAGACTGATTGTCTGAAGGGCGTATATTGAGACTGGCTTTAATCAATTGTTCAAAATAAAAATTGCCACTTTCCCCGATGCTTTGACGACCAGTCATAGCCGTCATATGGGTCAGCTGTGTTGCTTGAAACACAGCCGCTAACGCCAAAGCTCGATTTTGGCGTTGATTCAAAGTCTGAGGCTGTTGAAAGGGCAACTCAACCATGCCTAAATTCCTTTAAATAATGTTTAATCATGACTCGATAAAGTCTGGTTTTGGTGCATTGGTATGATGAATCACCCCACCACCTAAACAAACTTCATCAACATAAAAAACAACACTTTGTCCCGGTGTAACGGCACGTTGTGGTTCATCAAATTCGACACGTACACCATTTGGTGTATTGCTGTCTTTATAAATTGTACATGCTTGATCTGGTTGGCGGTATCGAGTTTTTGCCGTGCATCGGAAACCTGATTCAGAAATCTCTTGTTCTCCAGCAACCCAATCAATTGCTTCAGACCATAAAATCGTGCTTTGCATCAATGGATGTTCGTGACCTTGACCAACGACAAGACGATTGCCTTCAAGGTCCTTATGTAGAACAAACCAAGCGCCTTCTTCGGCACCTTTTAATCCACCAAGACCAATACCACCTCGTTGACCGAGCGTATAGTACATTAAGCCGTGATGATCACCAACCTCTTTTCCAGAATCTAAAACAATTTTTCCCGGTTGTGCAGGCAAATATTGTTTTAAGAAGTCATTAAAACGGCGTTCACCAATGAAACAAATACCTGTTGAATCTTTTTTCTTTGCAGTTACCAAACCAAGTTCTTCAGCAATCTTGCGGACTTGAGGCTTTTCAATCTCACCCACAGGGAATAATGTTTTATTGATTTCACGACCATGAACTGCATGCAGGAAATAAGTTTGGTCTTTATTGTTATCTACACCACGGAGTAAAGGTGCATATTGATCGCCTTTGCTATTGGTCGCTGTTTCTCCACGACGGCAATAATGTCCAGTCGCAATAAAATCAGCACCTAAGCTTACAGCGTGGTCGAGGAAGGCACGAAATTTAATTTCTTTATTGCATAAAATATCTGGATTCGGGGTACGACCAGCAGCATATTCCGCTAAAAAGTGCTCAAAAACACGATCCCAATATTCCATGGCAAAGTTGGCAGTATGTAATTTGATGCCAATTTTGTCACAGACCGCTTGTGCATCAGCAAGATCTTCCATAGCTGTGCAGTATTCCGTACCATCATCTTCTTCCCAATTTTTCATGAAAAGACCTTCAACCTGATATCCTTGTTGAAGTAAAAGCGCAGCAGAAACAGATGAATCTACACCACCAGACATACCGACGATGACACGTTGTTGCATAGGATTAGGCATCCAAGTTTGAAATTAAAGGAGAGTTTTGGTGCTCATAGATGAGCGAAAGTGGGTATTTTTGCCCAGATAATGCGTCTTGTACAGCTTTAATCACAAGAGGGCTTCTGGCACGTGCAGAATCAAGTAATTCTTCAAGGCTCATCCATTGCGGACCAATAATTCCAGTATCAAGTTGAGCATCAGGGAAGTATTCTGTGATATGGGCTAAGAAGCAGAATCTAAAATAAGTACGATCTGGAAACATGGGCGGAGTGTAGGTATAGATGCCAACTAGAGAATCAACTTCAATCGCATATCCTGTTTCTTCCATTGTTTCACGTATAGCAGCTTGAATAATGGTTTCATCGCGCTCTACATGCCCAGCAGGCTGGTTAAAAACAGTATGACTAACACCTTCTGTATGTTCTTCTACAAACAGGAATTTTCCATCTTTTTCAACAACAGTTGCGACAGTTACATGTGGAGACCAAGAGCTCATAATCAGCACCATGGGAGATAAAGCATTATTCTACAAAATTTTCAGCTTGGTGGCTATGTTCAAGGCTTTTTCTTTGAGCAATGGGGTAAAGTATATCACCCCAATTGGACGAATCTATTGATTGGTAATGTATGACTTATTTCAATATAAGCACCGAGATGAGCAGAACATTGAATGTCATCAAGAGTATTGTTTAATTTAATAAATCCACTGTAAAAATTAATTAAAAAGTTATTTTATTTTTAGGGATTTATAGTTGGTAAAAATATTTTTCATGACATTTTCACTATAAGTCATTAATTTATATTTTTATTTTAAAATATTGTCAGTGGGAATAAACTAAATTTTATTCGATTATTTATTTTTTAATACTTAATTCCCTTGATTTTTTATGTGATTAAGGTTCATATTTAAGCGCAATGCTTATTAAAACACATGATAAAAAATATCTATAAAGAGGGTATTGATGAAAACAAACAAATACTTATTTTTTCTGATCGGTTTGCTTTTAAATCAAGCAACACTCGCTGACATTTTCTCAGATACATTTCAAGGACCTGTAAAACTTAATCTTAATCTCTATGTATTTGCTGCAGATGTGGATGGGAATATCCAAAAAGGTAAAATAAAATACGATATCGATCAGCCATTTAAAGAAACAGTCAAGGCGCTTGATCAATCCTTTATGGGGCATGTGGATTTGAGTAAAGGCAACTGGGGGCTTTATGCAGATCATCAGTATGTTAAAACATCTCAGGAAAAAAGCGCAATCAATATCCCCGTCGCATTGAGCACTAAGCTCAATCAAAGTAGTTACGGGGTATATTATCAAGCCTATGTCTCAACCGAAACAACATCGCAGCAACAGGCAAAGTTTATTGTAGAACCTACACTTGGTTTACATCGAACTCAGGCAGAAGCAACACTTGGAGCGTTTAATCAAACACTGGCAGCAGATGCAAAGTGGACAGAGTTTTTTTGGGGATCACGATTTAAATACAATTTCGACTCGCCTTGGAATTTAGCAGCAGAATTCACAGTTGGCACTGAAAACACCACTGTTGCACATGCATATCTAGGTTATCGGATTCCTGTTTTTCATCGAAATTTCAATTTACGCGCAGGCTATCGTTACTTTGAACAAGATCATAAATCGAATAATTTTCACTGGGATGTTCGTCAGCAAGGTCCTGTGATAGGGATCAATCTACCAATTTTCTAAGAGGGTTTAATCATGAATAAGGCAATAAAAAAAGTGTTGTTTGCAGCAGGGCTTTTGGTCGCTGCTGAGGTGGCAACTGCATGTACTCGTGTTGTGTATCTTGGCAATAATGATGTGATGACAGCACGTTCGATGGATTGGAAAAGCGATGTTGGAACAAATCTATGGATTTTACCGAATAATGTTAAACGCACTGGAATGGCTGGACCAAAGTCAATTCAGTGGACATCGAAATATGGCAGTGTTGTGGCTACTGGGTATGATATTTCTACAACTGATGGCGTCAATGAAAAAGGGTTAGTAGCAAATTTGCTGTGGTTGGTGGAGTCGGAATATCCAGATGTAAAAAACAATAAAAAACCACCGCTCAGTATTTCACTATGGGCGCAGTATGTATTGGATAACTACGCAACAGTTAATGAAGCGATACAAGCCTTAGAAAAAGAGCCATTCATGATTGTCACAGATCAAGTGCCAGGAGAGAAACGTTTAGCAACGCTACATTTATCTATTTCTGATTCGACTGGTGACAGTGCCATTATAGAATATATTGGCGGTAAGCAAGTCATTCATCATAATCGTCAATATCAAGTCATGACGAACTCTCCTACCTTTGATCAACAGCTTGCATTGAATACTTACTGGAAACAGATTGGTGGAACCACGATGTTACCAGGGACAAATCGTGCTGCAGATCGATTTGCAAGAGCATCGTTTTATATCAATGCCATTCCTAAAAATGCCTCTCCGGAACATTCATTAGCCAGCGTATTTAGTGTGATACGTAATACCTCAGTTCCTTTTGGACTCAATACTGAAGAGGAGCCGAATATTTCGTCTACACGCTGGCGAACCGTTGTAGATCATAAACGAGGACTATATTTCTTTGAATCTGCTGTATCACCTAATGTTTTTTGGGTAGACTTAAAGGAGATTGATTTTAAAGATGGTCAAACCAGAAAGCTTGAGTTGGGTGCTGACCAAGCGAAAGTGTATGCAGGTAAGGCTAATTCTTCTTTTAAGGTCGCTCAACCATTCCAATTTCTGGGCATCCAATAGGATATAAAAAACATGATGAAGAAACTTTGGTACATTCCTTTGAGTGCATTGCTTATCGCAGGATGTGCTTCAAATCCTAATAATGCGAATTCAAATGTGGGTACTCAAGGCTTATTAATCTGTCAGCCAAGTGAAATTTGCCCGATTGTGACAGTGGCATGGAACGAAGCACATAAAGACATTCTAAAAGTTAAACTGAGTTTAAACAGCGCATACACCAAATATAATATTGAAAAAGTTGTATTTAGTGATGGGGTGAAAAGTCATTCATTCAATGTGATTGGACCTACTGAAATTGATTTTGCATTTAAAGCCAATCGTTCACGTAACAGTGTTTTAGTTCCTGTGAATATGATGGTTGATTTCAGAGGCTCAGAAAATGTCTTTATGGAAATTCATACAGATCAGGGTGTAATTAAACGTTATATCGTGAAAGATAATGTGAAAGCGCCTGTGTTTGAAGAGTTAAGTAAATACTATAAAGTGAATGAATAAGCACTTTATATTGATCAAATTGGGTTTTAATTTCACTTGATTTAGCTGAAATTAAAACCCATCTATCTGGATATTTGGAAATTTCCTCGACGTCTCACGTTAAAAATAATATTGAAAATTATGTGGTTATAAATGAGTTGCGATTTTTTTTCACATACAAATATACAAGAATTTCCAGTTTTTGGAAAAATGAAATATCTAACGTATTGGCTTGGTGAATTGGAAAGCGAGTATTTTCAGCGCAAGTAGAGCTTATAGTTAGGGCAAAAATAAGGTATTTTACACATACAAACACAAGCTATGATTGGCTTTTTAGAGAATCAACTTAGCTTAAAACAAAGCGCTTTAAGGGATATGAATGATCTTTTTAAAGATGCTGGGATTTATTTATCTGAACATCAGATTTGGGATGATTTAAATCTTGAACAAATTGAAGTCACAGATGAACAGTATGATCTTATTTCGAATAAGATTTCTATCTCTCTCATTTTTTAGTTCTCGGTGTCTAAGCGATTTTTGTCCAGCAATAGAGGTCATTGATGGGCACTTTAGCCAAGTGTTTTCAGGAACTTAAAAGAGCATTTAGAAAATAGAACTTATTTATACTCAACTTAACATTGCTGTGATCATTGTGATAACCCATCTAACTGTGAATATTATTTTCATTTTGAGATCTTTTAAATAGACGCCTAGAGCAATCATACTCACTCAATTAAATTTCAAATTTTGCTTTATTAAAAATATAAATCTTTTAATAAAGCATGGAGCTTGGTTTAGTTTTGATTCAATTCATCAATATAATTGTTCGCTACTTTCACATAATGCCTTGCAGAATAAGGTAAAAATTCTTTTTCTTTGTCTGTTAATGGGCGCACTTTTTGTACAGGACTGCCTACATATAAATAGCCGCTTTCTAAGCGTTTACGTGGTGGAACCAATGAGCCTGCACCAATCATTACGTCATCTTCGATGATCACATCATCCAGCACAATACTGTTGATTCCAACGAGAACTCGATTGCCTATTTGGCAGCCATGTAAGGTTACATGATGTCCAATAGTGACATCTTCTCCAATGATCAATGGAGAGCCATTTGGTTTTGCATCATTTTTATGGCTGACGTGTAGCATGCAATGGTCTTGCACATTGGAATTTCGACCAATTTTAATATGATTAACATCACCACGAATCACAGCAAAAGGCCATACCGAAACATTTTCAGCTAAACTGACTTCACCGATTATCACAGATAAATCATCAATGTAGCAAGTCGAGTCAATTTTAGGATGATGTTGTAAATACCTACGGATATTCTTTTTCATGTTGGCGTCCTTATCAAAGCTTAAAACTTAAAAACCGTCATCACAGTATAAAATAAAAAGGCATCCTAATCTTCGATCAGGATGCCTGTGCTTTAGTCTAATCAGTGGAGTTGAATTAGACTTTCACAAATAAATTAAAATAAGTTGCTAAAGAACATTTTGATGTGATCAATCAATCGAGAGAAGAAACCTGCTTCTTCCACTGCTTTTAATGCCACTAAAGGTTTTTCAGCAATAACTTTGCCATCCAATGTTGCCGTAAGTTTACCGACAACCTGACCTTGTTTTAATGGTGCATTCAAGTTTGGTTGAACTGTGACTTGTGTTTTGATCGCATTTGCCTGACCTTTTGGCATAGTCACATTGAAGTTTTCAGCTAAACCAATTTGTACATCATTTTCTTTACCAAAATAAACTTTAGCTTTAGCAAGAACTTGATTTGCAGGATGAACACTCACAGTTTCAAAGTTTGAATATCCCCAAGAAAGCAGTGAGCGTGTTTGATTGGCACGCTCATTCATTGATGGGGCACCAAAAATTACAGAAATCAAACGCATTGGACCACGTTTAGAAGAAGTGGTTAAACAGAAACCAGCTTCATTGGTGTGACCTGTTTTTAAACCATCCACACTTGGGTCGGTATAAAGTAAGGCATTTCGGTTACCTTGTTTGATACCATTAAAGGTAAATTCTTTTTCAGAATAAATTGGGTAGTATTTTGAGCTGTCATGAATGATATGTTTGGCTAAAACTGCCATATCTTTTGCAGTGGAGTAATGACCGTCAGCAGGCATACCTGTTGCATTGATGAAGTGAGTATTGGTCATGCCGACACGTTTAGCTTCTTGATTCATGACATAAGCAAATGAACCTTCATTGCCAGAAATGTGTTCAGCCATCGCTTTGGAAGCATCATTACCCGATTGGATAATAATACCGCGTAACATTTCTAAAACTGTTGCAGTACCATTGAGCGGAACATACATACAAGATTCAGTGCTACTTCCTCGACACCAAGCGGACTCATTCATGCGAACTTTTTCATTTTCAGTCAGTTCACCTTTGAGGAGTTTTTGCTCAATGATGTAACTGGTCATCATTTTGGTCATCGAAGCAGGCGCTAGTTTTTCATTTTCATTCTTCGAAGCAAGAATTTGACCTGTCTCATAGTCCATTAAGACGTAAGATTTATTATTTAATTCTGGCGGAGTTGTTAAGACGGTTGCTGCATAAGAAAATGAAGGTAAAAGTAATAATGCAGCAATGGCGCTTTTTGGGGTCATTCTAGGTCGTTCCAATCGTTATATGAGCACAAACAGGCTAGCATTTTAGGACAAAGCAAAGCCGACTTCTATACAGAAAGTCGGCTTATTTCTTACTTATTGTAACTATTTCATTATTTGTCTAATAAATTGCACCACGATTATGCACCATAACGACTAATGTCGTTACAAATCGCAGTATTTTCAGTATCTCCAGCTTTCTTGGCATCAGCTTTGGCTTCTTTCAAAGCACGTTGAAAATCCTTTTGTTTGGCTAAAGTTTTTAAAGCTTCTTTCGGGTTCTTGTCATTTGGCATGTAATCTTTCAATAAGTGATTGAAACCTTTATCAAATGCAGCATCAGTTTTAATCAAGCTCGGGCAAATATCAGAAAGTACATAAATTGCGGCAAGTTCTTCTTTAGAGACTTGTTGTTGTGTGACTTCAATATTCTGTTCATGCGAAGCTGCGTCTTTAGGTGCTGCAAAAGCATGAGTCATAAATAAACCACTGGCTGAAACAAGGCTTAATGTAAGCATTTTTAAAGTCATACGCATGATGGACCTAATCAATTATTTCTCTTAACAAGAGGCATAGAGTAAACGTAAAAACAGTCAAAAATATAGATAAAATGTATTGATGTTGTAGATTTATTTGAATTTTTCGCAAAAGAGTATTTTAAAAAGATGTTAAAAAAATGCTTTTAACATCTTTTATCCTCATTTTTATTTTTAATGTTTGAGTTCAAGTACATCATTACAGACAGCTTTGTGTTCGGCTTGGTCTACTTCTTTGGCATTTGCTTGTGCTTCTTTAAAAACCGATTGATATTCAGGATCTTGTTTAAGTTGATCTAAAGTCGTTGTTTTAGATAAATCTTTCAATAAAGTTTGAGTTAATGTATCAATCTTACTTTGGAATGTAGCATTATTTCCAATCAGTGACGGGCAGACTTCAGCAAGTACCTGTGTAGCTGCAATATCTTCTTTGGCTAAGAGATCAGCCTCTTGAGTGGTTAAGCCTTCTGCAAATGCAGTGTGTGTGCAAAGTGTGATGAATGCAATAGAAACTGTACGAGTAAGAGAACGTGTAATCATCTTTTTAGTCACAAATTTAATTTAAAGTTGAGTGAGTAACTATATATAATTGCTGAATAAATTTGTATTAAATTACTCAACAGTCATGACATAATTTATGTGAAATTGGGTGGTAATTGATTAACGGGTATCAAGATAACCTTTAGAAGATATATGAATAAGTTGATAACCTGAATGTGCCGAGACTTGATATTTTTAAAATGACCTGATTGAGAAATTAATTGCTTTAAGTGAGCGCGTTAAATGACTTGGTCTATAATTTCAAGATGGATTTCTTTTTAACAACAGATTTGTAGGAATGGAGACTTTAAGTCATAAGCATTGAGTGTTATACAATTTAGTGTATGTTTTAAAATGAATTGATACATTGTTAGATAAAGAAATCATGAATTCATACTGTTATTAAGAGAAGTTTTTGAGTGAATATTTTAATTGCCAATGACGATGGTGTATTTGCACCAGGTATCCAAGCTTTAGCAAAAGCATTAAGACCGCTAGGACGTGTTGTAATTGTTGCACCTGAAAGTGAACGTAGCGGTTATTCTAGTGCTTTAACCTTAGATCGACCATTACGTCCAATTCAAGTTGCTCCAGATATGTGGGCAGTCAATGGCACTCCTGCTGATTGTGTTTATTTATCAATGAATGGTTTATTTGATTTTGAATTTGATTTGGTGGTCAGCGGTATCAACAGCGGAGCGAATCTAGGAGATGATGTACTTTATTCTGGAACAGTAGGTGCTGCATTTGAGGGGCGTTTAATGACTTTACCTGCAATCGCGGTTTCATTAGCAGGCAGCAATGTTCGGGCTTATGAGCGTGCTGATGATTATGCACAAGCAGCACAGTGGGTTTATACATTTATTGCTCAAGGACTACCACAGCTACCACCGCGACATATTTTAAATATTAATATCCCAGATGTTGCTGAAATTCAGGGCGCTCAGATTACCTATCAAGGGCGACGGGTACAGTCAAAACCAATCACCAGTCAGGTTGATCCGCGTGGTCGTCAAGTGTATTGGATTGGTTTGGCAGGCGAGGCGGTTACAGACCCTAAAAAGAACTTACAGCATATCCAGTCAGATTTTTTTGCTATCGCCAATGGTTTTGTCAGTATCACACCGATTCAAATGGATGCGACCAACTATGGAATCTTGGAAACTTTACAATCGCAGCTCTCACATAGTCATTTTGATGTATGAGTGTTATAAGTTTGTGAAAAAGAACTGCGAAACAGTGAAATAAGTGTGTTTTTTGCTAATCTTAAGCAAATATTTTTAAATTTAAGATTGTAGAGAGGGAAATCAATGCTTTTGGCTCGATCAAAGCTTTATATTCAAATGCCTAAGCGATGGGTAAAAATCATTTTATCCTCAGTTGCCATTACTTCTACAATACTTGTTACTGGTTGTGCATCGAAGCCACAGATTAATAATCCAACACGTTATGCAGTTGCACCAGAGTATTATACTGTACGTTCGGGTGATACGCTTAGCGGCATCGCTATGCGTTACGGTTTGAGTTATTTAAGTGTAGCTGAAATGAATGATATTGCTGCGCCATATCGAATTTATGTTGGACAGTCATTGCGTTTGAAAAAGGGTGGGGCGAATGCTAACCGTTCAACAACTAAAGCTTTGACAAACAATGAGCCACAAATTCAACGCCAAACCATTAAGTTGCCGACGCAGCAAACGACAACATCACCGTCTGTAACAACAAAAGTACCGTCTGTCACAACAGTGCCAGCTCAAACAACAACGACAGTACAATCTACTCGTTTAAGATGGGTTAAACCGTCTACAGGACCTGTGATTGCAAGTTATAATCTTGCGAATAATATTAAGGGATTGCGTTTTGGTGGAAATCAAGGCGATCCTATCTTTGCTGCAGCAGATGGACAGGTAGTTTATGCTGCAGATGGATTGAAAGAATATGGTAACCTTGTCTTGGTGAAACATATTGATGGTTACATTACTGCATATGCACATAATAGTAAAATGTTGGTAAAAAGTGGTCAAAATGTGACCGCGGGACAGAAGATTGCAGAGATGGGATCTTCTGGTGCGACAAGCACAATGCTGGAATTCCAAGTGCGTTTGGACGGAAAACCTATCAATCCTGCAAATATTTTACCAATAAATTAAATATTTTAATGCAAAATGTAATTTTCTTCGTATAATACAATGAGTTGCTTTAAATAAAAAATGTGAAGCAGCTCATAATTTCAGAGGGAAATTTATGTTAGATCAACTTCGAGCAATGGGTGTCTTTGCTTGCGTTGTTGAAAAAAGCTCTTTTAGTGGTGCCGCGCGTGATCTTGGCATTACAACTAGTGCGGTTAGTCAGCAAATTAGATCTTTAGAACAAGAGATGGAAGTTACACTTCTACATCGTTCTACACGAAAGCTGAGTCTAACTGAAGCTGGTCAAGCTTTTTTCCACAGCTGTCAAGAAATGCTCGCTGCGGCTGAGCGTGGAAAAATCCGTATTAATGAGTTGCGAGACGATTTAGTCGGTGATTTACGCATAGCGACCACCCCGGAAATAGGTGCTACACATGTTGTGCCTGCATTATCACATTGGATGTCTGCGCATCGTGGTTTGATGGTTCATTTTGAAGCGGATAACCAATATATCGATTTAATCGAGGAACGCATAGATATTGCAATTCGTATGTCTTCTAAAATGGAAGATGCGAATAATTTAAGTTGTACGCCACTTGCGAGAGTAGATCAAATCTTAGTCGCATCGCCAAGCTACTTAAATCAGACTGTGCCCATTTCACGACCTGAAGATTTACAGAATCATGATTTGATTCCTGTGAATATTATGAAAAATTATCAACATTTTTCATTTCAGCATAGTGCAACAGGTGAAGTTGTAAATTTAGAAATGAAGCATCGTCTTCAAACAAATAACGTATTTGTTGCAAAATCATTGTGCCAACACGGACATGGCATTGCACGTATTCTTTATTTAGATGTACAAAAAGAATTGATGAACGGTACTTTGGTTGAAGTGCTTCCTGAATGGAAACTACCAACTTTCACGCTAAGTGCAGTTACTTTAAAGCGTGAACAGCAACCGATGAAAATTCACCGCTGTTTGGATGCTTTAAAACAATATTTTAGCCAGTTACCTGGTGGTAGAATTTTCCAAGAAGCTTCTTAAAAGCCCAAGTTCTAATAAGTTTGAATAAAAAAGCCGCTTTAAAGCGGCTTTTCTATATTTGAAATTTGGATTTAAGGAGATCATCAACTTAATCTCCTTAAATGATATTTAAAAACAGTCTTATCCAAGAAATTTCTGAATTGCAGGAACTAAGCGTTGTAGGAGGTCATCAGCTTGTTGGCGATTCATATTTAATGCAGGTAATAGGCGAACTACATTGCCAGAAGTCACATTGATAATTAAATGATGTTCATCACGGGCAATATTCACCAATTCACCACAGTCTTTTGGAAGTTCAATCCCAATCATCATACCGAAACCACGGACAATCACATTTTGTGCTGCAAGCTGAATGCGGAACTGATCCACCAGATAAGTACCAATTTCATTCACATTGGACATGATATTTTCTTTTTGGATTAAATCAATCACGGTATACACAATACGTGAACCTAAATGTGTACCACTATAAGTCGAACCATGATTTCCAGCAGTCAAAACACCAACCCCACGACCCTGAGTCATTACTGCACCAATCGGGAAACCATTGCCTAGACCTTTTGCCGTAGTTAAAACATCAGGAACAATATTGGTGTGTTGATAAGCAAAATATTGACCAGTACGACCATTACCAGTCTGCACTTCATCTAACATCATTAACCAATTGTGTTGGTTGCAAATAGCACGAATATCTTCAAGATAACTAAAGCCTTGTGGGGCTGTATTTACACCACCTTCGCCCTGAATCGGTTCAACCAGAATTGCCACAATATCAGGATGATTAATTGCTGCTTCTTCAATCGCTTCTACATCTCCAAAAGGTACACGAATGAAACCATCAACCAAAGGTGCAAAACCTTCTTGTACTTTCTTATTGCCTGTGGCAGAGAGTGTGGCAAGTGTACGACCATGAAATGAATGATCTGCTACAATAATTTTAGGATTAGCGATGCCTTGTAAGTGACCAAATTTGCGCGCAATTTTAATTGCACCTTCATTGGATTCAGCACCACTATTTGAGAAAAAGATTTCTTCCATACCTGAAACTTCAGCCAGCTTTTGTGCAGCTGCTGTTTGCCAAGGGACTTCATAAATATTACTGGTATGGATAAGTGTTGCAGCTTGTTCAGCGATTGCCTCAGCCAATACAGGATGTGCATGACCAAGACCACAGACAGCGATACCTGTTAATGCATCAAGATATTCAGTTCCATCCTCAGTATAAAGATAAGAACCTCGCCCTCGAACAAAGCTGATCGGTTGACGGCTGAATACAGGCATCAAATGTGAAGGTTGATCAGTTTGTACCGGAGCAAGGGTAATGTTGTTCATGACTAACTCTTATCTGTTAGGAGGGAAAAGAAAGGATTATCTAACCAAAATATGCGGAAGATTTAAAGCCTAAATGTAAATAAAATTGGAAATAATCGTCTAGACATACTCTTTATTGTGGATTTAGGTATAATGCAGGCAGATGAGTTGAGGATTTAATCAATGACTGAACAAGCGCGTGATACAGAAGCGTTAATTCGCGACCAAATTGCTAAACATGCTGTACTTCTTTATATGAAAGGTACACCACAATTCCCACAATGTGGTTTCTCTGCTCGTGCAGTAGAGGCACTTAGCCAAATTGGTCGTCCATTTGCTTATGTAAATATCTTGGAAAATCCAGATATTCGTGCAACTTTGCCACAAATTGCAAATTGGCCTACATTCCCACAATTGTGGATCAATGGTGAGTTGATTGGCGGTAGCGATATTATGCTAGAAATGTTCCAAAATGGTGAATTAAAACCATTGATTGAACAATATAGCCCAGCACCAGAAGCAAAATAAGCCACTGATGCAAAGAAAGCACCGTAAGGTGCTTTTTTATTGCCTAATGTTGCAAGATAATAGATGAAGCCCCAGTTTAGGGGCTTCATCAAGCTTAGCTTGTATAGGTTTTACTTGCGTTTATTTTGCTGAGTTACAAGGTCTGCGGCATCATCAGTTAATAATGCAGGATCAATCTCAACTTTCTTGGCTTTTTTATCCTTCTTTTTTTTCTTTTTCTTTGGTTTTTCTTCGATTTCAACACCATCCTCAAGTGCTTGCCAATATTCAAGTTGAGCCATCACAGCAGCATAGATAGAACCTTTGGTATAGCGTCCCTTTTTATCCAAACTGCCGACTGGACGAGCCATTAAAATTTCCAATGCCTGATCAATCGTGTCTATGGCATGAATATGGAATTGATTTTGATTTACTGCATCTATAACGTCTTGACGTAGCATTAAATGTTGCATATTTTGACGTGGAATAATGACGCCTTGTTTTCCAGTCAAACCTTGCAGTTTACATGCATCAAAGAAACCTTCGATTTTTGCGTTAACCCCACCGATAGGTTGTACTTGACCCAATTGGTTCATTGAACCTGTAATTGCCCAAGATTGATCAATTGGCAATTGGCAAATTGCAGAGATTAAAGCTGACAACTCAGCAACCGTAGCGCTGTCACCATCGACTTGTCCATAACTTTGCTCAAAGGCAAGTGCCGCAGAGAAGTGAAGGATTTGTTCACGTCCAAAGTGCGCTTTAAGGAAGCTGGACATGAGCAAAACGCCTTTTGCATGTAAAGAGCCGCCTAATTCAACACTACGCTCAATATCAAGAATATCACCACCACCTTGGTATACTGAAGCAGTTAAACGTGATGGTAAGCCAAATTCAACATCCGCATATTGGATCACAGATAAGGCATTGATTTGACCTAAACGATGCCCACGCGTTTCAATCAGCTGTGTGCCACGGGAAAGGTCTTGCCAATATAGTTCTCTTAAATAACCTAAGCGATACTGACGATGTTTGAGCGCTGTGTTGATGTGATGTGAGGTTACGAGCTTTTCATCCGATTGTGCAGCATGATGGTGTGACTCACGGATCAAATCTCCTAAAGTCAATGCATGTAATGACAGAGAACTTTGGTCTTCTGCTTGACGGCTAGAGTCTGTAAGTAAAGCAGCCAAAGCTGAGCGATCAAAAGGTAATAACTTGTCTTGTTGAACATAGTCTGCAATCAACTGCATGTAGGCTTGTTCATTGTCATCATTTCGTTGCAAGGTATCAGTAAAATCTGCACGAATCTTAAAGACACTGCCTAACTCAGGTTCTACTTCTAAAATTTCATAATATATTTCTGGTTCAGCGAGTAAAACCACTTTAAGGTTGAGTGGAATTGAAGCCGGTTCTATAGAAATACTTCCTGTCAAAGTCAGCATATGTTCTAAAGATGACAGTTTGAGCTGACCTGATTTTAAAGCACGTTTTAATCCTTGCCATGCATATGGCTGTTCTAAGAGTTGTTCAGCTTCCAAGATTAAGAAACCACCATTGGCTTGGTGCAATGAACCTGGACGAATCAGCGTGAAATCTGTGGTAATGGTTCCGTTTTGTGTGAGTTGCTCCACATGCCCAAGTAAATTGTAATGGGTAGGGAAGTCTTCAAAAATTACAGGTGCACCAGAGTTTGGTTTGTTGCTCACCACAACATTGGCTTGGTATCTGGAAGGGACGCGATTAAAGAGCGATGGAGAAAACTCTTCGCCTTCTTGATCTAAAATTGTCTCAACATTGTCAATAATATCAGCCGCAAAAAGCTTTAAATATTGCTCTAATCCATGCACAGTTTTGAATTTATTGAGAATCTGCTCAATACGAGGAAGCACCACTTGCTTGGCAATATCACGATTGAGTTCAGAAACTTGATCACGTGCATCATCTTCAAGATCACCTAATTGCAGACCGAGGCGTTCCAGCTTTTTATCCATATAACGCATATTGGAGTTGATTTCTGCACGTTGTTTGCTATCAAGTGCATTAATGTCTTCTTGTGACATTTCCAATACTTTGTCATCTTTGACATGAATGGGTACAAAAATATGTTCGTCGTTTCGATTGACTAGCTTTAAGTCGAGATCTTCACCTTCTTTGGTCAGTTCAACTAATGCAAGCTGTTGCTCATTGCCTGTAATCTGGCGAATACGTTCGATACGGTTATGATAGGTTTCTGCACTAAAACGACGTTCGAGCTGCTTAAGAATGGTTTGCCAAGTTTGATGTAGCAGTGTTTGGAATTTGTTGGCTTGCCCAGCTTGGAAGCGTAATGCAATAGGTTGGCGTGCGTTTTTAAAATTATAGACATATACCCAATCATCTGGCGTTTGCATCGCTTTGGCATGTTGCTGAAGCAAACGTTTAATCATGGTACGTTTGCCTAGCCCTGCTGTACCTACAGCAAAAATATTATAGCCAGAATAAGGTAGGGCAATACCTGCCTCAACAGAGGCTTTAGCACGATCTTGACCCAAAAAATTATTTAAGGGTTTGATTCTTCTGGTTGAAGAAGGAATCTTGGAGAGATCTGGGATATGCGTCAGTTGTTCAGGTTTTAGGGCTGTGAGTGTCAAGGTATTTTGAATTTCCGTTTGATCAAAAGCAGATGGAAAATGGGTTTCAGTTTTTTGTATTAGGCTTGCAGTGTGAGTATTTGAAACAGCGGTAGAGCTTAATTGATCGTGTCTTTGGGTCACAGGTGAAATCCAAAACTTATATGGGTTGAAAGCTTTAAGGTATACAGGATTGGGGGTAAAGATCAAGCATCTATAGCGGAAATATCTGTAAAAGGCGACCTTAGTTGCATAAAAGTGATTGAAACTCTAAGCATTAAAAGGTTGAATAGCATTATTTCATTTTTCAGAAAATAACAACGCAATGACAACGCAACTATCTCAGCAATCGTCTGAGCAGAATTCAACTGCGAAAAATGGATGGAAATCTGCTTTTGCTGCATTTTTAGACCGCCGCGCTGCAATCATGCTATTTCTTGGTTTTTCAGCAGGTATTCCGATTTTATTGATTTTTTCGAGTTTATCTCTATGGCTGGGAGAGGCTGGAATTGAAAAAAGTGCTGTTACTTTTTTTAGTTGGGCAGCTTTGGGCTATTCTTTTAAATTCGTTTGGGCGCCATTGATTGATGAACTGCCAGTACCTGTTTTAACGAAAAAATTGGGTCGTCGACGAGCTTGGCTGTTGATCGCACAATTACTGATTATTTGTGCAATTTGTATTATGGCATTTTCAGATCCAGCATTGGGTCAAAGTTATATTTACCAAATGGCTGTGGGTGCTGTATTGCTAGGGTTCTCCGCCGCAACCCAAGATATTGTTATTGATGCCTATCGAATCGAGTTAGCTGAAACTGAAATGCAAACTGTACTGGCATCCACCTATAACGCAGGTTACCGTTTGGGGATGATTGTTGCGGGTGCTGGTGCACTGTTTTTAGCTGCGTCATTAGGAACAGCAAAAGGCAATTATATTTATGAGGCATGGAAATACACATATTTAACGATGGCTGTTGTCATGGTTGTGGGGTTAATAACCACACTTTTGATCCGTGAACCACAGGTTGACCGTGTTGATAAGCACTATAAGAATATTGATTATTATCGCCTGGTTCTTGTATTTGTTTTAGCGGTTGCAAGCTTTGTATGTTTTTATATTTATTCAGATGACCTCATTCAATACCTGCAATCAATTTGGAAAATTGAAGATAGTTTTCTTAAATTTTTAATGGAAGCTGTACGGTTTTTGGGATCAGGTGCTGGTGCTGTATTTGTTGCATCTGTGTTGATTCGATTGGGGGTTGTCAATCAACAGATGGCTTATGAAACATGGGTGAATCCGATCGCAGACTTTTTTAAACGTTATGGTTTAAAGTTGGCATTGGTTTTATTGTTGCTCATTGGTTTTTATCGAATTTCAGACATTATTGCAGGCGTTATTTCAAACGTTTTTTATCAAGATCTCAACTTTACCAAAGAACAAATTGCTGAAGCTGTTAAAATATATGGTGTAATTTTTAGCTTACTGGGTGGTTTTCTTGGTGGATTACTTGCACAACGTATGAACATTATGAAATTAATGTTTGTTGGAGCGGTTCTGGCAAGTTCAACTAACTTGATTTTTATTGGTTTGGTGAAGTCTGGCGCGCCGATGCAAGCGGTTCAAATCCATGTTGCTGATAAAACTTTTCAAGCAACGCCTGATGAGGTGGGGTACTGGAAAGTCACAATACCAAGCCAAGATTTGGTTCAAACTAAAACATTACGTATTGATGCCGCTCTAGCAGATCAAACAGTAGCTCAGCAATATACAGTGCCTTATTTAATTGACAATGGTACTGCCCAAATCAAATTATTTCCAGTCACTAGCGATAATAACTTAACTGCTGCCGAGTCCAAGCAAAGTATTGTGATTAAAGGTCAAACAGTTGGGTTGAATCTTACTGATCTCCAAGAAGATAAACCGATTACTTTAAAACTGGATGCTAAAACTTATCCTGCTAAACTGGATAAAGATGGTTTGTTTAGTGGGACGATCGATGGAAAAGATTTACAAGCATCAGCATCTAAAACGATCATTGCAGTTGTCAATTATAAAAATCCAAAAACATCGCTTTACACAGATCAGCGCTATCAATTGACTGAGAAAAAAGCAGATATTGACGTTGATATTCAACCTGTCCCTGTGGTGAAAGCAGATACCAATACATCTGTTGAAATTAAAGGTAAGGTGATTGAGCAATATAGCTCAGGATGGTTGTATTTTGCGATTGTGGTGGATAATTTAGCTTCAGGGTTAGCAGGTGCTGCCTTTATTGCATTCCTGTCTAGTTTAACGAGTGTGTCATTCACTGCTGTTCAATATGCAATTTTTAGTTCGTTAATGACCTTAACGCCTAAAATATTAGGTGGATATTCTGGAACCATTGTGACCAATATTGGCTATCCAAAATTTTTCTTAATGACCACCTTAATTGGTATCCCAATTTTATTGTTGGTATTGTGGGTGGCAAAGTTATTAAGAGAACATCAATTAAGAGAGACGCAAGATTAAAACGATTTATTTTCATTGCTCAATTTGATGGAATGTTTTGGAAAATGACCTATTTTATCGTGAAGATAAAATAGGTTTTTTTATCGAGATTGACAAATCGAAAGTGAAAGGCAATTTATACCGTATGGAAGTTAGAATAAAGGGTCAAAGCAAAACTTCATTTGAGGCTGGACTCCGTAAAAAAGTCAGTTTGTGGTCAAACTTCATTCATCTGATATGTGCTTTAATCTTGCCAAATAGGTAAAAATTGAAATATCGAACAGTATTGCCTATATTGACAGGCAATATCTGATTTAACAGGACAATCAATCATGCGCATGCTACATACCATGTTACGCGTAGGCAATTTAGAACAGTCTTTGGCGTTCTACACTGAAGTTCTCGGTATGACATTACTTCGTAAACGTGACTATGAAGAAGGGCGTTTTACCCTTGCTTTTGTCGGTTATGGTGATGAAGAGCATAATACTGTATTGGAACTCACCCATAACTGGGACACTGCAAGCTATGAGTTAGGCAATGCTTATGGACATATTGCGATTGGTGTTGAAGATGCATATAAAGCATGTGAAGAGATTAAAGCACGTGGTGGAAATGTCGTGCGTGAGGCTGGACCAATGAAAGGAGGAGTAACTGTAATAGCCTTTGTTGAAGATCCAGATGGCTATAAAATTGAATTAATCCAACAAGATCAAAATGCAAGAAACAATTAATCACCTAACAGTGTGTTAAATTAAGTTGATATGTGTCGTAAATAAATAGTGAACATTTAGCCAAATTAGTAGCTTTATTTTTGGAGCTCAGTAAGATTGAATTTTACCTCAAAGTAAAATTAAACTACTGAGCTTTTTCATATTTTAAATACAGGAAGTTGCTTATGAAAATGTTGAAACTATTGGCATTAGATCGCTTTACGATACTGTTGGTAGCAATGGTGCTTTTAGCTTCATTTTTACCCATTTCAGGTCAAGCAGCCGCTATTTTTGGTAAAGTTACCACCATCGCAATTGCAGTTTTGTTTTTTTTACATGGGGCAAAGCTATCTCGTGAAGCTGTGGTTGAAGGTATTCTGCACTGGAAATTACATGCTTTGGTCTTTGCGATCACATTTATTGTATTTCCTGTATTGGGATTGATGGCTAAACCCGTACTTGAACCTTTATTGGGTCAACAATTGTATTGGGGCTTTCTGTTCATGTGCTTTTTACCATCCACGGTGCAATCATCCATTGCATTTACTTCGGTGGCAAAAGGTAATGTGGCGGCAGCAGTATGTAGTGCATCATTTTCAAATTTAATCGGGATGTTTATTACTCCAATTTTAGTCAGCTTGTTTATATTTGGACAATCGAAGCACAATTACGATCCAACTTCATCGATCATTGAAATTACCTTATTGCTGTTGGTGCCTTTTATTCTTGGACAGGTTTTGCGTCCTTATGTATTTCCTTTAATGCAAAAAATGCCAAAAATTGTCAAAGTTTTTGACCAAGGTTCTATTTTAATGGTGGTGTACGGCGCATTCAGTGGGGCAGTTGTTGCGGGGCTATGGCATCAAGTCAGCTTAACGACATTAATCTATTTGGTATTGGCTTGCTCGGTTTTATTGACTGCAATTATGCTATTAGCCTTATACATTCCAAAGTGGTTGGGCTTTAGTCAGGCAGATCAAATCTCTATTTTCTTCTGTGGTTCGAAGAAAACTCTCGCCAGTGGTGTACCGATGGCACAAATTTTATTTATTGGTCAACCCTTAGGTATGATCGTATTGCCAATCATGATTTTTCATCAGATTCAGTTAATGGTCTGTGGAGTCATTGCAAACTATTGGTCTAAACAGCAACATTCAGGCGAGTAAATTTAATCAAATTGTTGAAAATAGATCGCAATCGAAATATTTATCACGTATAATGTTGCCCACTTGTTGTGCTTAGCTCTGACACTTATAGTCTCGGTGGGCCAAAAGAAATGGTCTGTTGTGGTGTTAACCTGCTGAAGATGTTCAGCCTTCCTCAAAGCTTTTTTAGATGTTTGAGAGTGGTTAATTGCGATGACAGCTAAACCTTTCTTAACTTAGGAGAATCGACCATGCGTGCCGATATTCACCCAAAATACGAAAAATTAGTTGCTACTTGTTCATGTGGTAACGTTATCGAAACTCGTTCTGCTTTAGGTAAAGAAACGATTTACCTAGACGTATGTTCAGCTTGCCATCCATTCTATACTGGTAAACAGAAGAATGTTGATACTGGCGGTCGTATCGATAAGTTCAAACAACGTTTTGCTGGTATGTCACGCTCTGTTAAGCGTTAATACGACAAAACATAAAAAACGGGCTTTTGCCCGTTTTTTTGTGTCTATGATCAATGAAAGATTGATGTATAAAAGATTGAGTATTGAACCCTTATACTCAATCTTAAATAAGCATTATTTATTGATCTTGAACATCGGTTAGATGATCAAGTTTTTTCTGGAAATATTCACCTTGTAAGAATCGAACATCAACATTCCAAGCATTTGCGAATAAACTCATATCATTTAGGTTTTTGAGCAGCATTTCCACAGGTTTAATGGTTTGATACTTTTCAAGTGTCTGCTGAAATTGAGCCATGGTCGTATCACTATTTAGCTTCTGTGTGAATTTCTCATCCAGTGTTAATAAACTGACATCTAACTGTTTTAATATCGTTTCGCTGGAAATGCTTGAGCCAAAGCGACGGATTGAAATCTCAGCACCGTGGTCGCGTAGAATTGCAAATTGCTTTTGTGTCTCGAGAATACTTTTTGCAATGTCTTCTTCGTCAAACTGTAGAATCAATGGATGTGATTGACGGCTGCCAACAATGGTTAGGAGTTTAGAAATAAGCTCTGGAAATTGCTTATCGTGGAATAATACATGCCGATTCAAATTAACAATTAATTTTGCTTGTGGATATTGAGTAATAAAGTTATGAAGTTGCTTGCAGGCTTCAACTAAAATCCAGCGATCAAGTTTAATAGATAGTTCAATATCGTCATCGAGTTCAATTAAATTGCTGACTTTTTTCCATTGATTTTCAAAAATAAAACCACTGGTGACTTCATAAGTATTAAGACTACTATCATGTTTATCATAAAGCTGTTGATATTTAAGCTGAATTTCACCTTTATCGAGAGATTGCATGATCTGTTCTAAGATCGGTGCATTTTTGAAAATTGGTTTGGTTTGTATATCTTGGGCAGCAGTATCTTGATGTGTTGGTGCAGGATCTGGCTGCGGCTTTGGCTCTAATTGAAGTGAGTTGCGTTCAAGTTGAAGTGGTTCTACAGGAGTTGAAGCAGGTTCAACTAAAGACAATTCAATTTTAGTATCTTGTAATGTTGCTGTTAATTGTTGTTCAGAAACAGAGCCTTTTTTGCTTAGACGATGATCATAGGCTTGTTCTAAAACATCACTAAAGTTGCTTTCATTAAAGCTATTTTGTTGAATGTTGGTATAACCAATTTTGATGCTTAATGGATAAGTTGTTCCATTAATTTCAAGTAATTGAGGTTTTTCTAAAGCTTGTAGACCATGAATACGTGACTCTAAAATGGCATCTGATTCTGCTTGTAAAATCACCGCATATAGCAACATGTCAATTTGATAGACTGTTGTATTGGTCTGTTCTTTAATAAAACTTTTAAAGCCATCTAAATACTGAATCGCAGTTTTCCAATTGGATAACAAAATATGATCAGGACAAGCTGCAAAACTAAATAATATCAGGGCATTGGCATTGGCGGGTTGATTAATCAAAGCATATTGGATTTGTTGCAAACTGCTGACGACAGGGCTAATCGCTTTTTTACTCGATTCGCTGGATTGAGTAGATGTTTTTTGAGAGACAGAATGCGTTTCAATGGTAATTTGAATACAATCCTCTTCATTGGAAGGAAGAAATTCAATCTTCAAAGGATTTTCAGATTTGGCATTTTTATTGAGTGTATCGATTTCAAAACGGGCTAAATCAAATTGTCCTTGGGAAATCTTTTTAAAACGTTGTTTGAAATCGTTGATATTTTGAGGTTGTAAAATATCCAATAAAGGTAAGCCAATGATTTCATTTTCATCTTTTAGACCGAATAATTTTAGATATTCATCATTGGCTTGAGTGTGAATACCTTCTTGAATCAGTGCGACAGCTTTATGTTGTTCTTCCACCAAAGCTTGTGCCTGATTTTTTGCACTTTCAAGATCTGTCAATAAATGTTGCTTGCTTTGTAGTGTGCGGCTATAGGAGAGTGCTCTAATTAAACTGATATAAAAACGTTCAGTATATTCTAGGTTTACAACATCATAGATACCTTTTTGTATATATGATTGATATTGGTTATGTTGATAATCTTCAGGTTTTAGCAATAAAACAGGGATATCAATTTCCGCAGAAGCCTGAATAAGGGTGACCGCTTGCTCAATCTTAATATCGTAAGCGCGACCAAAAATAATTAAATCCCACGATGTATTAAGTTGTTTTTCAAAGCTTTTTAATTCATCAAGCAAAATAGCTTGTACTTGATGATTTTTGCTTTGAAATAAACTGATAATTTCATTATAGCGAATTTGATTGTCATCAATAATAAGTAATCTAGTTTCCGAGAGTTTTAATTTTTTCGATAATAATAAATTTCTCACTTTAAAGCTTCCCATACATCTTGATTATTCAAATTGGTTGATTGGAGTTGAATGAATTGTTCAATACGATGATTTTCTTCATCATTGATCAACTCAAATTCAAACTGAACAAAACTTTGGGTAATTAACAACGTTTTCGTTAAATACACCTTAATTTCATCAGTATCTAAACGCAGATAAATTGCTTGCTGTTCTTTAAAAAAAGGTAAGTTTGGCAAAATAATTGAAGTATTTGATTCATTTAGATTTGGTACCTGTACCATGAGACAAGGATGATAATTAATCGTTGAGCGATCAGCAGGAACCTTTACTGCACAAGGGTAGATGTCCTGTGCTAAAACCTCTAAACCGACTTCATAGGTTTTCTGGATCGATTGTTTAATCCAGCGGATGATTGCACCTTTCCATTTATTGTTCAGGCTTTCATTGATCAAGATAAATTCCCCCGTTCTTAGATTTCGAGGGGCTTCATTTGACCAGCGAATACGATAACCGTTGACACTAATATCGAGTACTTGTGCTTGATAAATTTGTTTGGCTTCTCGGTCCAAACTTTTAATCTGACTTAAATTAGATCCTGTACTTGAACCTGTCGAAATAGAGGAATGAATATTTGATTCCGACTGAAAAGCATAATTGTTATTGAGGTTGAGGGTTTCATAGAAATTTTTAGCTTTAGATAGATAAAAATGTGCTGTTTGTAAACTAAAGCAGATTTGCAGTTGAGCTGAGTATTCATAACGTTCATGGCGACGCTCAATGGTTGTTCCTAATACATTTTGTACATGAAACTTTAAGGCAGCTGATAAATAAATCTGCTCATTCTTCGATAAATATTCAGTTTCTTTATGGATAGTTAAATTAATATGTTCAAGTAAATTTTGCGTGGAAATATATAAGGATGTATGAAAGTTTGCATGTTGTTTGCGGTTATAGATCGGTGGTATATCTTTAGAACCATCAACAATATAACGAGAAAGACTGGTTTCTCTTGGTAAGATTTGGACCAATTTCACCCAGTCAAATGTACATTGATATAATGCCTGAGTTTCAGATGGGCGAATTTGATGCGTATTGAAAATATCCAACAGTAAAACTTGTGCATAGGCTTGTTGGATATTATGAATAGTAAAATGTGTACCTTGTAGCTGATTGATATTTATACTGAATTCTTGGTTTTTAACAGCGAGCTCATATAAATGGTGTGTAGTAAGCCATTGATGGGTTAAAGGACCGCTATAAATCATTTGTTGCTGAACAAGCAACAAACCCAATTGTTCTAATGCATAAAATGTTGCCAAAGTCCGAGCAGTTTGCAAATTTCTCTTTTGTTTAAAATTAAAAAATGAGAATTTACTCGATGTTAATGTTTGATGGCTTCTTTGCACGATGTTGATGTAAACATTGGCAAAATAGGTACGAATTCTGGAAGATAAATCAATGATATGCTCAATTCGATCTGTTTGAGAAAGCCCTTGATTCAGAATACTTTTTTCTAAACTGGATAGAATGCTTTCTGTAATCGGGTGCAACACCTGAATAAGGTCAAAACGGAGCATTTCACTACAGTTTAGCTCTGCAATTTCACAAATCGCATTTAAAACAGACTCAGAAGTGTCGCCCAATTGCATGATTGAGAGCGTTGCCACCCATGCGCTCACAGAATCTACAGAGGGATTTGCAAAACTTAAACTTTCTCGTTGTAGAACCGTGATATTTTGAAAAATTTCAGAAATTTCTTTATTTATCATGAGCGTTTCAACTCTTAAAAGGTTGTGACTCCAAACAGCGGTGTTTTATTATTTTCTCCCGCAACTTCTCGAACCAGTTTTGGGACTAGATATCCAGGTAAGCTGGCTAATACATCCTTGTAGATCTGATCAATTTTTTCTGCCCCCAAATCAAAATGATACGCACCTTTGACCTTATCTAAAACGTGTAAATAGTAAGGTAAAACTTGTGCTTCAAAAAGTCGCTGACTTAAATCAACGAGTGTTTGTGCAGAATCATTCACACCTTTAAGTAAAACGGCTTGATTCAACACAAGAATATTTTGTTTTGCCAAGTGAGCAAGTTTTGAACAGGTCAAATTATCGAGTTCAGCTGGATGATTTGAGTGTACCACTAGAATCACACGTAGCCTACTGTTTTTCAATAAAGAAACCAGCTCTTCATCGATTCTTTCAGGAATAACAATAGGAACTCGTGAATGAATTCTCAGGATTTTAATTTGACTGAGAGATGCTAGACGTTCTAACCAGAGTGCCAGTTTGCGATTTGATAAGGTTAGGGGATCCCCCCCACTTAAAATCACTTCATTAATTTCTGGATGTTGCTCTAAATAGTTTTTAATATTCAGCCAATCATCGTTTTTAGGTAGATTTTCTTGATATGGAAAATGTCTACGGAAGCAATAACGGCAGTGAACTGCACAAGCACCTGTTAAGGTCAATAAAAAACGTGATCTATATTTATGTAAAACACCTGGAATTTGATTTGCCTGTTCCTCACCCAATGGATCCGTTACAAAACCTTCATGTTCTTCAAGTTCAAGATGATGGGGGAGTACCTGTAAAAGTAGGGGGTCTAACGGATTGCCTTTTTCCATTTTCGCAACAAACGCTCGAGGTACACGTAATTTAAATTGAGCAGTCGCAAGAATTGCACCAGACAATAATTGTTCTTTCGACAACGTGAGAAGTTCAAGTAATTCGAGTGGATCAGTCACTAAATCACTGAGTTGAGATTGCCAATTTTGCTCTTGATATAAATAATTTAACATGCCACGTGCGATAAATAGTCAATGGAGGAGAGAAGGGTTCAAATGTCTATTCAGATTAAATCTGTCAGATTGGACATAATAACATTGTGAGCTGTATCTAAATCTATACAGCTGATTCATTACATCGGACCGAAAGGAGAGTCAATCAGTACAAAAAAACAATGAATCGGAGATTTTACCCTCAATCTGACAGAACATGGGTAATTTTTCATTGCTTCACGACGTATTGCTCATTTAGAATACGAAAAATGTATAATACATTCTTTATTGTTGAGAGTGATCATTCTGGGTGTGTTGGCAATTCAGCGATTTTGAAGTGTTAAATAGACCCGATTACAAATCAGATGATTTGTTGATCGCATGACATTAGAGATTTAAATTAGTAAGTTTGGAGTGTGCCTTTCATGGCCTATTATTCTACAAATGATTTCAAAGCTGGCCTAAAGGTTATGCTTGATGGTAACCCATGTTCAATCATGGAAAACGAATATGTAAAACCAGGTAAAGGTCAAGCGTTCAACCGTGTAAAATTACGTAACCTTAAATCTGGTAAAGTATTAGAAAAAACTTTCAAATCAGGTGATTCATTAGAAGCTGCTGACATCGTTGAAGTTGAAATGGATTACCTTTACAACGATGGTGAAATGTGGAACTTCATGGATCCTGTATCTTTCGAGCAAATTGCTGCTGATAAAGTTGCGATGGGTGATGCTGCGAAATGGTTAAAAGATGATTCAAATGAAAAATGTACCATTATGCTGTTTAATGGTGTGCCATTAACAGTAAGCCCGCCTAACTTTGTGGTGTTGAAAATCGTTGAAACTGATCCAGGTGTACGTGGTGATACTTCTGGTGGTGGCGGTAAACCAGCGAAGCTTGAAACAGGTGCTGTGGTACGTGTTCCATTATTCGTACAGCAAGAAGAAAGCGTTCGTGTAGATACCCGTACAGGTGACTACTTAGAGCGTGCTTAATCATTTTTCAATGATGATGCGAGGGATGATGAAAATCATCCTTTTTTTGTTTTTAATTTGAGTTGAGCTAGGGGCATTGACAGTAGCGAGTTATGGATAAATTTCCGACTAAAGTCGTAGATCGACTGAGAATAATTAATAGTAGAGTCGAATAGTCGGAATATGACAAGAATGATAAAAATAACATTGTAATAGTTTAAGTCATTGTGATGTCATGCTAATAGTACATATTCAAACCAGTTTTACATCCAAAGTCTTAGATGAAAACAAAAAAATGAGGAGTAGAGTCACCAGGGAAAGAGTCACACGGAAATGCATTACGCTTTATAAAAACAATGGAACTGCTTTTTGTAATCAAGATGTGAGGTTTTAATGGAAAATATTCAGACAAAGTCATCGCCCTTATCAAAGTTGGTCTGGGTGATTGTCGCCATAATTGGTGCAGTATCTTTTGGAATACTCGCAGTCAGTAAAGGTGAGCATGTCAATGCTGTTTGGTTGGTGCTTGCTGCAGTGTGTGTGTATAGCATTGCATATCGTTTTTATAGTTTATTTATCGCCAATAAAGTTTTTGAGCTCAATCCGAGACGGTTAACCCCTGCACATCGTTTAGCTGATGGTCTGGATTATGTGCCAACCAATAAGTATGTGCTTTTTGGTCACCATTTTGCAGCAATCGCAGGCGCAGGTCCATTAGTTGGACCTATTCTTGCCGCTCAAATGGGCTACCTACCAGGAACAATTTGGCTTTTAGTCGGAGTGGTCTTGGCGGGTGCTGTTCAGGATTTCTTGGTGCTATTTATCTCAACACGTCGCGATGGACGTTCATTGGGGGAGATGGCAAAGCAAGAACTTGGCTCATTTGCTGGTGTTGTGGTGATGCTGGGTGCATTGGGGGTGATGATCATTATCCTTGCTGTACTGGCATTGGTTGTGGTTAAAGCGCTTGCACACAGTCCGTGGGGCGTATTCAGTATTGCAGCAACCATACCGATCGCCTTGTTCATGGGGGTATATATGCGTTACATCCGCCCTGGACGAATTGCAGAAGTGTCGATTATTGGCTTTGTTTTGATGATGGCTGCAATTGTGTATGGCGGTAATGTTGCTGCTGACCCTTATTGGGGACCATTCTTTACTTTAACTGGGACTCAACTGACTTGGGCACTGATCATTTACGGATTTGTAGCTTCAGTATTACCTGTTTGGTTGCTATTGGCGCCACGTGATTACTTATCAACTTTCTTAAAAATTGGTGTAATTGCAGGTTTGGCAGTGGGTATCATTGTTGCCATGCCGATGTTAAAAATGCCTTCTGTAACGCATTTTGTTGATGGTACTGGTCCTGTTTTTGCTGGATCAATGTTCCCATTCTTATTTATTACCATTGCCTGTGGTGCGATTTCAGGCTTTCATGCCTTAGTTTCTTCAGGGACTACACCTAAACTGGTAGATAACGAAGTCAATATTCGTGTTATTGGTTATGGCGGCATGCTCATGGAATCATTTGTCGCGATTATGGCAATGATTTGTGCAACTGTACTTGAGCCTGGTGTTTACTTTGCGATTAATGCGCCTGCAGCAGTATTGGGTACAACTGTAGAAAGTGCCGCAGAAGCAGTACGTAATCTTGGTTTCGTAGTGACGCCAGAAACATTAAGTCTACTGGCTAAAGAAGTAGGCGAAAGTACCATTCTTTCTCGTACTGGTGGTGCACCAACATTTGCAATTGGTATGGCACATATCATCACGGATATTTTTAATAATCGTTCGATGATGGCGTTCTGGTATCATTTTGCGATTTTATTTGAAGCATTGTTCATTTTGACTGCGGTTGATGCGGGTACGCGTGCTTGTCGTTTTATGGTTCAGGATACCGTGGGTATAGTTGTTCCTGCACTTAAAAATTCACATAACTTCTTTGGAAACATGATTGGTACAGCGGTGGCGGTTGCTGGCTGGGGCTTCTTTGTGTATCAGGGTGTTGTTGATCCGCTGGGTGGTATCAATAGCTTGTGGCCTTTATTTGGTATTGGTAACCAAATGCTCGCTGCTATGGCGCTTATTCTTGGTACGGTCATTCTATTTAAAATGAAAAAAGAAAAGTATGTGTGGGTCACGATTGTACCTACAGTTTTCTTATTCATTACTTGTATGACAGCGGGTTGGCAAAAAATATTCCATTCAAATCCAAAGATTGGTTTCTTGGCACAAGCAGATAAATTCTCAGCGGCAATTGCTCAGGGTGAAATTTTAAAACCTGCAAAAACACTTGAAGAGATGCAAACGATTGTTTTATCGAATCAGATCAATGCAGCATTGTGTGCATTCTTTATGATTGTTGCGGTCGTAATGCTGGTTGCCGCTATTGGGGTAATTCGCCGTGCATTGGCAAGTCCAACACCAACAGTTAATGAAGCGCCTGCAGTATATGCTGACCCTGAAGAAACTGTTGTCACGTCTGCAAAGCATTAATTGACTTATAAGTGAGGTGAGTAAGATGAATCTTAAATTCGCCAAAGGTGGTAAGACGGTAATTTATAAAATCATCAAAATGACCATCATGTCGCAAAAGGATCTAATTTTTAATCCTAAGAATTGGTCAAGAATTGCAACATTGTGGACACGCTTACAGCAGAGTTTTCGTTTGATGGTTGGTGTACCAGATTATCAAAACTATTTGGAGCATATGAAAAAGCATCATCCTGATATGGATGCAATGGATGAGAAGACTTTTCATCGTTACTGTGTAGATGCTCGTTATCCGAGTGCTGGTGGTACGATGAAAAAGTGTCCATGTTGAGATGAGTGTCTAATCACATGGAACAGTACTTTGATGCTGTTTTGAATGGTAGTTAAAACGGTACTTCGGTGCCGTTTTTCATTGGGTAGTGATTTAGTTAAGGTATAGTCAATCTGATGAAAAATTCATACAGTAAAATATCATTTCTCTTAATTATTAAAATTAAAGCGATCAATAAATTATTTGATGAGCCAAAGCTTGCACTGCCACGCTTTACTTCTAAAGTCTAAATTGTTATGCGTAGGCGACACTTTACTTTTCAGAGATGAAAAGTAACGAAAATCTTTCGTTTAACAGGGATCTTGCGCTGTAAACAAAGCAGTGCTTTGTTTTTGCTCACATACCCCCGCTCAACATAGCGACATCCATGTCGCCTCACGATAGCAAGTCCTTCTATGATTCAAAAGGGCGAAGTAAATGAATGATCAAAATCTTCTAGTGGGTGTAAATATTATTAAATATTAATTATTTATAGTGGTATATTTGTATGAATTATTAGACGGTTTAACTATATTCGCTATCATTTTTATTCCGCGGGCTTAGGTAAATTGTGATTGCAAAGCGTTATTGTAAATTGCCATGAAATAAACATTATGAATTGTCGGATAGCGGACAGTTCATTTCGCTTATCTCAGATAAAATGTTTAATTAGAAAAATGACAGAAATATATTGGTTAAAGGGATTTTGAGATGAAGATTTGTATTTATGGTGCGGGAAGTATTGGGTGTTATATTGGTGGTCGATTGGTTGCATCAGGTGTAGACGTTACATTTATGACCCGTCCACGCATGTATGATGAATTATCCAAATCTGGTTTGAAACTTACGGATTATTTAGGGAATAACTTATCTATACCTGCAAATGAACTAAAATTATCACAAGATCCGAGTATTGCTTTAGATGCTGATATTATTTTTGTCTGTGTTAAATCAGCGGCAACTGAACAAGTCGCCAAAGCGCTTCAGAAAATATTCGTTCAAAGTAATGCTGGTCTTAAGCACAGACCTTATATCCTGAGCTTTCAAAATGGATTAAGTAATGTTGCTGTACTTAAACAGTTTTTACCAGATATGACAATCTTAGCGGGGATGGTTCCTTTTAATGTGGCTGCCTTGGGATCTGGACATTTTCATCAAGGTACATCAGGGGCAATTCATGTCAAAAACTTTTCCAAACAACAAGATTTAGCCCAACTTTTTCATAAATCGCAATTAGATATTGTATTTGATCAGGACATGCTTGCTGTGCAGTGGGCAAAAGTTTTACTTAACTTAAATAATTCTATTAATGCCTTATCAAAATTACCTTTAAAAGCACAATTATCGAATCTGCAATATCGTCAATGTCTCGCAATGGCGCAACAAGAAGCACTTGATTTACTTGATTTGGCGCAGATCAAGCCTGCTAAGTTGACTGCAATTTCTGCACATTTGCTTCCTAAAATCATGAGTCTGCCGAATATTTTATTTAAAATATTAAGTCGTAAAATGCTGAAAATTGATCCGTTGGCACGTTCGTCTATGCAAGATGATTTGATTGCAGGGCGAAGCACTGAAGTTGATTGGATTAACGGTGAGGTGGTGAAGTTAGCACATCGACTCAACACCCAAGCACCCATCAATCAATTGCTCATTGAATTGATTAAGCAAGCTGAGGTTTCAGATATTGAATTTTCAATGAGTGCAGATGATTTAAAATCAAGATTAAACCATGCTCAAAATAGATTTGTATGAACACATAATTTAGCCCCTAAATTAATCTTTAAAGAATGATAAGAATCGGTTTTTAGTCAAAATAAACCAAGTGGTGAAATTCATGAATTGTTGCACTTTGAGTATCCCTTAAAAACGTGTATGTTAATCAAATTACTTAAAAAATTACGATTGGGGAAAATAAGGTGATTTGGGGAACAACACAAGGAAATACACTGCAACAGAATTCCGAATTAAGTGATTTAGACTTATCACGTTATTATCCGAAGGTTGATGAGTTCTTAGTGCAAATTAACCAAATCATTTTAGATAAACAGCAACAAACAAAACTTGCCTTGTGTAGTTTATTGGCTGGAGGGCATTTGCTCTTTGAAGATTTGCCAGGCTTAGGTAAAACGACTTTAGCCAGCAGTTTGTCTCGTTTAGCAGGGCTTGATTTTCAACGAATTCAATTTACCAATGATATGCTGGCCAGTGATGTGATTGGGATTAATATGTTTAATCAAAAAGAACATCAATTTGAATTTAAGTATGGACCTATTTTTACTCAAATATTACTTGCGGATGAAATCAATCGTTGCAGTCCAAAAACCCAAAGTGCATTGTTGGAAGCAATGGAAGAGGGCAATGTCACAGTGGATGGTGTCCGTTATACACTGCCACAGCCATTTTGGGTGATTGCAACACAAAACCCACTTTTTCAAAGTGGTACATATAGCCTACCTGAATCTCAGTTAGACCGCTTTCTAATGCGGTTATCCTTGGGTTATCCATCACGTTCAGCAGAAAAATTACTTTTACAACAACATTCTCGTCATGACTTAATTGAAAATTTACAATCCATTTTTAAACAAGAAGAGATTCTGCAATTACAATGTATGGTTAATAACATTGCAATTAATGATTTGGTTTTTGACTATATACTTGATTTAGCAGAAGAAACCAGAAAGGGACGTCATGGGTTGTCTACGCGTGGTGTATTGGCATTGAAAAAGGCTGCTCAAGCGCATGCATTTATTGAAAAAAGATCATTTGTAATTGCAGATGATGTACAAGCCGTTTTTGTTGCAGTTACTTCGCATCGTATAGGATTAGGTGAGTCTGAAACTTTAGCTTTGATGCAAAAAGTTCCTGTTCAAGGTTAATTGGGATTTGACCATGTTTGCTAAAAGATTCGTGCAATGGTTGCATCAAAGATTTCGTTATACAGGTATACGCACACTCAAACAAAATGAAGTCTTAGTCTTTATATACCAACAAGGCTTCCTCTATCTTGTGCTTATTTTGATCACATTTATTGCGGGAATTAACTATGCAAATAACTTAATTTTAGGTTTTTGCTTTTTAATAAGTGCCATTTTGTGTATTAGTTTTTATTTGAGTTTTAAACAATTGCATGGTGTGACAATAGAAGTCATTGTTGATGAAGTTGGTAAGGTTAATGAAGCTTTTAAAGTCACCGTGATTTTGCAACAACATCATGCAAGCCCGAAGTTTTTAAATTTTAAATTCGATGATCAATTACTACCTTTGTTATTTCAGGATAAACAACAGCGTGTTGAATTAAATTTTATCCCGCAAAAGCGTGGCAAATTTTCAATTCCTCCGATTCAGATTTATTCAACTTACCCATTAGGCTTAGTTCGAGCATGGACTTACATTTATCTGACCCATGATTATTGGATAGCCCCTGAAGCTAAGCAGGGTGTTCAATATTCACATATTCAGGCGAATACGGGTGAACCTGATTTGGACGAGTTTAAAGAGTTAAGAAATTTTAAAATTGGTGATTCATTACAAAGTATTTCATGGAAGCAGGCTGCTCGAGGACAAGGACTTTTTGTGAAGCAGTTTGAAGATTTACTCGATACCCACGCCATGCAAATTGAATATGCAAAAATGCCCAGTGCAGATCATGAAGAAAAACTCAGTTTAATGATGGAATTGGTTGATCGTTGCGAACAAGTACAATCACCTTATTGTATTATTTTACCGCATGCTCAGACTGAAAATGGTGTAGGGGAGCAGCATTATATTCATATCAAAACTTTGTTGGCACAAGCTTGAGGGTTGGACATGAATAAATCGATCCAAATTTCAATTTTAGTTGCCTTAAGTTTGATTTGGTTGGCACAACTTGCTTATATGCCAATTGCCTTGTCGATATTGTTCTTGGTGAATATCCTCGGTTTAGGGGGGTATTATCATAAAATAAATACTCATCAAACACTCAATGTTCCTCGATTTTTGTTGCAAGCGCCGAAGCTATTATTTGCATTTTTTGCCTTATTAATTATCTATCTGCACACTCAAACATTTTTAGGCGTAGAAGCTGGAACTGCCGTACTTTCTACATTCTTATTTGCCAAAGCATTAGAAACCAAGTCTAAGCGTGACTATATTATCTTGTTTAATTTTGCTTTGTTTGTGAGTGCAAGTTTATTTTTACATAGCCAATCTTTTGCAATGGCTGTTTTAGTATTGTGCTGCTTAATCAGTTGCTTGGTTGGATTGTACCGCGTACAGACAGCCAATTTTGAAATTGCACAGCCTGTTTTACAATCTCTTAAAAACGACTCTTTACATATTGTTAAGTTTATTGGTTTGGCTTTACCCTTTTTTATTTTGCTATTTTTGTTTTTTCCACGCTTGCCTCCACTTTGGCAAATTCCGATTCCCAATAATCAAGCGGTGACAGGATTGAGTGATCGGATGTCTCCTGGAGATATTGCATCATTGTCGCAATCGAGTGCTTTGGCTTTTCGAATTATTGGAGACATGAAACAGTTTCCAAGCCGCAATGAGTTATATTGGCGAGCGATGGTATTGGATCGTTATGATGGTACAACTTGGACAAGTGATTTAAGCAATAAGCAGAGTAAATCTTATTCCAAAATAACGGGGCAAGTGGATGGTTTTCATTATCAGTATTTAGCCAGTGATCCAAGTCAGCAGTGGATCACGGGTTTAGAAAAATCTATACCGATAGAACAACGTTTTGAACTACATCAAGACTGGTCTATTACACCGAAACGGCTTGTACAACGGGTACAACCCATCGAATTGCAATGGATTGGTCAGCGTATACAGGATGTTCAAGCACCAGCGTTTGAACAATTGATGCTTAAAAATAATCTAAAATATCCTAAAAATCGTGATCTACAAGCGCAGAAGTTTGCAGTGAGTATGTTTCGTCAAAGCCAAGAAAACCCTGATATCTATATTCAAAATATTTTAAACTGGTATAAAAAAGAGAATTTTGTTTACACGCTGGCTCCGGGGAAATTGGGGAATCACCGAATTGATGAGTTTTTATTTCAATCAAAACAGGGTTTTTGTGAACACTATGCTTCAAGCTTTGTTTTGCTTATGCGTTATGTCGGAATACCTGCTAGGGTTGTCACAGGTTATCAGGGCGGAGAACTTGCACCTGACGGAAAAAGTTGGGAAGTACGTCAGTTAGATGCTCATGCATGGACAGAAGTGTATCAACAAGGACAATGGCGTCGAATTGATCCTACAGCCATCATTGCGCCGATGCGAATAGATCAGGGAATGCAAACGACCATAGATGGCAATGCAGCGATTTTTGGGGATGCAGCTTATTCAAATTTACGTTTTCAGCATTCATCCGTATTGAGAACATTAAGAGTCTGGAGTGACTACGCAAGTTTTCAATGGCAAAGCAAAGTCGTGGGTTATGATGCGGAAAAGCAAAGTGGGTGGATGAAAAAACTGGGGCTCACTTCAGTCTATAGTTATGGACTAGTTTTAATTTTTGGAATCATTGGATTGTTACTGATTTACTGGGGAGTGACAAAACTTTTTCGAGTGCGTCAGATGTCTGAACTTGAGCGCTTGGTTTTTAAATTTAATCAGCAGTTACCTGAGCTAAATCAAAAAGCACAATTTGAAACTTTTCAACAATGGATGTCTCGTTTAGCAAGTCAGGTTGAAGAAAAAAGTTCCTTTGAACAGGCAAATCAAGTTTTTCAAAAAATCACGTATTTAGCTAATGAAAATCAACAAGATATTCAAAAAATTAAGAAATTGCTTAAAGAGTGTTCGAATGCGTTAAAAGCTAAAAAATAAGTCTTGTCATATTGCTGAAAAATGAATAATATTCTCAGCACTTCAGGTGTATAGCTCAGTTGGTTAGAGCGCTACGTTGACATCGTAGAGGTCTCCAGTTCGAGTCTGGATATACCTACCAAGATTTTTAAAGGGTTTACGAGTATTTTCAAAGACTTGTAAGCCTTTTTTTTATGGTTAGAATTTTGTTGTTTTGACTAGATTTATCAAAAAATCATAGAAATAATTACTAGACTTCACCAAGAATGCACCAAGATGAGGATGAATGAAGTTACCAAAACCGATTAAACGTGGTGAAGTTTGTTTTACTAAGAAAATAACGAAATATAAGATTTCTTCATTCTCTAATGATAAAGTAAATGAATGACATTAAAAATATGTGTGAATATTGGAAAATCTTTTACTGATAAGATAAAAGTAGTTGATTTTGAATATAGGCTTAGTTAATCAAACAAATATTCTAAAAATTTACCCCAATATTTTTTAGTTCTTTAACAACTTAATAAAATCAATAAGTTATAATTGTAAGTAAAAACTTGGGTCATTTGATGATTTTTAAGTTTAACTTACTGTTATTATTTTTTTTGTTTTAAAATTACAGTTCACTACCGCATAGGTAGCTTAGAAAAAAATCTACAATGATGCCCACGGAATAAAAGAGTTCACTACCGCATAGGTAGCTTAGAAAATATGATTCGCAATCTTGGCTTCTGTTTTACTGTTCACTACCGTATAGGTAGCTTAGAAAAGATGGGATGGCTAATACTGCTGCTGTTGGAAGTTCACTACCGTATAGGTAGCTTAGAAAGCAACAATTGCAGGTTGTAAATCAGTCGTAAAGTTCACTACCGTATAGGTAGCTTAGAAAATTTCATTCAAAATTTTGCAGGCAAAGTACAGGTTCACTACCGTATAGGTAGCTTAGAAAGATGTTTGGACATGGTAAGTTAAGCGCAACAAGGTTCACTAGTGCATAGTAGCTTAGAAAAAATGGTCTGTAGTACGGGTGATACTGGGGTAACTTAACGAACTTAAAATTAATTGGATATAGGTTTAATGTGACTGGAAAAGTCTAATCAATTGAAAAATTTCGATATTATGTTTAAAACAAAATTTGACAAAATGAGCGACATAATCTTTGACATTATTACAATTAAAATTTGACTAAATTTATGATTTATAATAATAATGTTTTGACATTTTATTTGACAAAAAATTGACAAAATGCCTGATCAAAGTAAAGTTTGGCTAGATGACACAACTTTAAGAGTCATGACGTACAAGTCCGGCTCTTTTACCTTTCAGCTTGGGTTTGACTTAGAGCAGGTTACACCTATGCTTGATCGTGTAAACGATGCACAGAATAGATTTAATAAAATGCCAAGTTTGCCTCAAATTATAGATCAAGTACAAGAAAAGGTTTTAGCGAGTAGTATTTATAGTACAAATACCATTGAAGGTGGTCAATTTACAGAGCAAGAGACGAAGGAAATTTTAAGACTAGATCCTAAGACAATACAAAAGACCGAGGAGCGTCGTCTCACCAATCTTAAAGAGGCAATAGATTGGATCAAACAGTTCAGTCAAAAAAAATTACAACCTAAAGAGGGTCAAAGTATATCCTTAATGTCCGTCATTAAGTTACATAGTCTGGTATCGCAAAATCTAGAAGAACAACATAATCCAGCAGGGCAGTTTAGGAATAATCAGCCTAACCAAAAAACAGTGGTAGGTAATAGCGAACATGGTGGTACATATCGTCCACCAAAATGTATTGAAGATATTGAGTATCTTATAATAGCTTGGATTGAATGGTTAAATAGCCCGAATGTGATTAATCAGCCCGCTATTATCCGTGCTTGTTTAGCACATTATTACTTTGAATTGATTCATCCATTTTGGGATGGTAACGGACGAACAGGTCGTTTAATTGAAATGTTACTGCTTGAACAATCAGGCTATCGATTTAGTTCGTCAGCGATATGGGCATATTATCAAATCAATATTCATGAGTATTTTGCTTTGTTTAATGCATGTCGAAAAGCTGCTGATAGAAAAGAATCTTCAGCCAATCAATCTTTTATTGAGTTTGTGCTAAAAGGGATGTTTGAGACCATTAATAATTTACATGATCAAAGTAATGGATTAATCGGCTTTTTGTTATATCAAACAGCTTTAAATGATGCCAAGTTTAGTAAACGGATCTCAGATAGGCAATTTAATTTAATTCAAACAATTATGTTTGTAAGAGGACAGACGAAAAAGTTTTTTAACCAAGCTGAGTTATATCGAATACCACAAATCCAAGTTTTATATACAGGTAAAACAGAACGTACTTTTTATCGTGATATTGCTAGATTGGTTGAGCTAAACTTTTTAGATGATCAAGATGGATTGATTGTTGTTGGCGAGTCAGTTTAAATATGATGAGTTTATAAATTGCTTGGCAATATTTTATAAATCTTTTGCAACTGAGGCAAAAGTAGGAAAATTTGGATTGTATAGATTTTAGTGAAACAGAAGATAATTCTAAAATTTTACCCCAATATTTTTTAACTCTTTAACAACTGAATAAAATCAATAAATTATAATCGTAAATAGAAACTTGGGTCATTTGATGATTTTTAGGTTTAACTTACTGTTATTATTTTATTTTTTGTTTTAAAGTTATAGTTTACTACTGTATAGGTAGCTTAGAAATGTTTGACGGTTAATTCGAACACCACCCTCAAGTTTACTACTGTATAGGTAGCTTAGAAATGTTTATGGGGACGTTACTTGGGATGGTGAGAGTTTACTACCGTATAGGTAGCTTAGAAAAAACCGCATCATCTTCTTGCTCAAAACGTAAAGTTTACTACCTTATAGGTAGCTTAGAAAATCTAGAAATGAGTAATCAAGCTGGTCAGATTGTTTACTACCGCATAGGTAGCTTAGAAATGAATATAAAAATGAATTTGCGGCTGCTGTTGGTTCACTACCGTAGAGGTAGCTTAGAAAAAGATTTCTTCATTCGTAATTTGAATTGTTCAAAATTTGATTTATATTCATTTCTGTTTTATTATTTGCTTGGAGACGCCGAGTAGCGGTAACTACCCGACGCATTCTGTTAGTGAGCTGATTGAGAAATCAACAACAATAACAGAATGACAACGATGATTAGACAAAAGCGCATCGTAAACCTCCAAGGATTAATGTAACGAAACACCGTTACAGGTCACCCTAGCCCCAATGACTAGGGCACGTTACTGTAACACAACAAAAAGCGCCCATGGGCGCTTTTTGTTGTTTAAAGAGATGAGGTTAACTACATCCTATCCAGCGTTTGTCTTCTTCTTCAATTACCATATTCACTTTTTCACTTCAATTCAGCGCGATCATTTATTTTATCTGTTTGGTACACTGAGAGACGTCAAGAGAACACCTTCCGTATAACTTGATCATTCTCTAACAAGCATTCACTACCATATAGGTAGCTTAGAAACCTTACCAAAGCGATATAAGCCATCGCACCGAGTTCACTACCGTATAGGTAGCTTAGAAAATTGTGGTAAAAATTAACTTAAATATGATTTTGTTCACTACCGTATAGGTAGCTTAGAAAAGATTACGAGTTCTTGTTCTGATCGGGGCAGGGTTCACTACCGCATAGGTAGCTTAGAAAAATATGAAAGGTGGAGAATGTAGTCAGGGTGTGTTCACTACCGCATAGGTCGCTTAAAAATTATGCGTTGTAACGCGCATTTTCATACGTTGGTTCACTACCGCATAGGCAGCTTAGAAAATAAATTGCAATCGCAATTTCAAGCAGTAAAAGTTCACTACCGTATAGGTAGCTTAGAAATTTATTTACAGCTTGATCAGCCTTTGTCGCATGTTCACTACCGCATAGGTAGCTTAGAAATTGCTAACATTTTGAATTGCCGAAAAGTCTGAGTTCACTACCGTATAAATCCCTTAAAAATATAAACGCCTTAACATCTTAGCTAAATTTAGAAAATTACAAACGATATGGAATAATTTTTATAGTAAATAAAATATGATAATTTAAATGATAATTATTTGCATTATTAATTGCATTTGAATATTTGGTAAAATACAATGTGCAACAATTCTTACACAATCCCTCCGTAATTTAAGTTGCGTATTAACATGAATAAACAATTAACACTTCCAGCACTATCTCTCTCCATACTCTCAGCAATGTCAATTTCAACATATGCAAACGAGACTTCAGAAGACTCCTCCAAGCTTAAAACGATTGTCGTTACAGCAAGTAGTCAGGCGGTCGATGTTAAAGAGGCACCAGCTAGTATTAGTGTGATTACCAGTGAAGATATAGAAAAACAACCGGTGGGTAGTCTTGGCGAGTTATTAAGTAAAGTACCTGGGGTTACTGGTGGAATTAGTCCTACCAAAGAAGGATCTAAAATTAAACTACGCGGTTTACCTGACAATTACACACTGATTCTCGTGGATGGTAAACGTATCGGTTCTTCCCGTGATGTCAGTTATCGTCCAGATTTAGGACGTCAGGATTTAAACTGGATAACTCCAGATATGATTGAAAGAATTGAAGTTGTACGAGGACCAATGTCTTGATTGTATGGCTCAGATGCAATGGGTGGTGTCATTAATATCATCACCAAAAAAATCCCAAGTGTTTGGGGTGGCAATGTCACACTAAATTATACTCAACCTACAACGTCTGCAGATTTAGGTACGACTTTACAAACAGGTGTGATGGCTGCTGGTCCATTGACGGATACACTCGGATTACGACTAACCGCAGGAATGACTGAACGAGAAGCAGATAAAAAATATAAAGCGGGTGATGGTACAACAGGTTCTAAAGATCAAAACTATAATGCAATGTTGCACTATCAGCCAACAGACAAACAGTCATTTAGTTTTGAAGCAGGGCACAGCATTCAAAAGAATGAGAAAGGTTCGCAAATCAATCAAACTACGGGAGCTGAACAAACCACAAGTTGGGGTGCTGCAGAATTAGAACACAATACATTCACCATTTCGCATCAGGGTGACTGGGCGATTGGTCAATCTAAATTAAGTGCCTATTACAATGATTATGATTCGAGTGTAGGTGAACTTACGACTAAATCAAACGAAATGATTGTTGAAGGTAGTTTAACCATGCCATTTGAAGCAGTGTTTAAGCAGGCTTTAACTGTTGGGGGGCAATGGAAACGACAAGAATTGACCAATTCAGATACCATAGGAACATTACCAGGTGGAAGTTGGGATGGAAAAGGTTATAGTGACCCCAAAGTAGAAAATAAGAACTGGGCATTATTCTTTGAAGATAATATTTCACTGCTAGACAATTTGACTTTCACTGTTGGTAACCGTTTAGATCATGATGATAAATATGGAACTCATCATAGTCCACGTGGATATTTAGTTTATAGTCCAACTGATGACCTTGTTATTAAAGGTGGCGTTGCAAAAGGTTTCCGTGCACCCACGGTAAAAGAGTCTTCTCCAGGTGGTGCGACTCAATCAGGAGGGAATGGTTGTAATGGATTGAAAGGTCAAGTTTGGTATGACGAAAAGGGAGCGCCTCACACTTATGTAAGTGGGGGCTGTTATATGACAGGTAATCCAAACTTAAAGCCTGAAGAAAGTACAAACTATGAGATTGGTGTGAACTATACTGGCTTTGGAACAGACTTGGGGTTGATGTTCTTCCATACAGATTTTAAAAATAAAATCGCTTATTCTCCACTCGGTTATTTTTATGGAAATTGGTTTACGCGTAATGAAAATATACAAAGCGCAGTAACGCGTGGTATCGAGATGGTGGCAAATTTTCCAGTCCTTGATAATTTAAAATGGAATAATAATGCCACCTATTTCTTAAAAGCAAAAAATGAAGACACAGGTGCAAATCTAATCAATACATCAAAATTAACAATAAACTCAGCATTGAATTGGCAAGCATCAGACCCATTAAATGTTGAATTGTCTGCACAATATTTAGGTAAGCAATATTTAAGTGATAAGACAGCGACACCGACAATGCAAAAACCACACACCATTGTAAATTTAGCCAGTAATTATAGCGTAAATGATAAATTAACACTTCGTGGCGGTTTAACTAACTTATTAGATAAGAAGTTATCTAATGGTTCAGATAATTATTTGGTTGAGCGTCAAAAAATATTTGTTGGTGCAACCTATAAGTTCTAGTCGATACATCGAATTATTAAGCTGAGTATACTCTTTCTAGAAATGAATTAATAAAACCACCCTCGGGTGGTTTTTAAATAGGTGCTTAAAAGGAATGAATAAGTAGTCAAAATGCTATTGTATAAATTTAAATGATCAATTTAATAAGGCGATAACTTTTGTGAAAAAAAGTGACGTATCTTCTAAATACTGGCTGGGAAAAATCTCAATTGGCTATGGCATTGGGTATTTTGAAGGGAATGTTGGCGATAACGATTTACATCGACACCATGCACACCAATTAAGTTTTGCAAAAAATGCAGGAGAATGTATTCAGGTCAGTGGTGAGGAACAATGCATATTTAGCAGTGGCGTATATATTACAGCAAATACATTGCATCATTTAAAGTCAGGAACATATTGTTCAATTTATATTGATCAAACACATTTTCTTGCATCGGTTATCCATCAATACTTACAACCCATCTTCACAATGACCGTATTACCTGAAGATTTGGTGATTGTACTTCGTAAATATTTTATCCAGCAGCGTCATCACGACAAAGCTTTTCAAATGCTGTTAAATTACTGTGGAATTAATCATTTTAAACAACCTACGATACGAGTACAGCATCTTTCAAATTTTCTTAGTTCGAGTAAACAGCAAGATTTAACCCTTAAACAAATCGCTGAACAATTTAATCTTTCAGAAAGTCGTTTTAGTCACTGGTTTAGTGAAAGCTTTGGTATTTCTTATAGAAGTTATCGTAAATGGTTACGACTACTTCAAACGATTCAATCAACTAGTCAGCAAACTACCCTGACAAATGTGGCATATCAATCCCACTTTTCTGATCAAGCTCACTTTAGTAGAACGTGCAAACAGATGTTTGGTATTCAACCTTCACTGTTAAAATTCATTCCATCGATCGAACAGATTCCGATGTGGCAACCATCTGATCCTATACTTGAATAGTAATCTAGCTGTTTCATTCAATTCTTTTCACTTTCTAATCCGCATACTGAAATGACATTTTAAACGGAAAAGGAGTGATGAATTGAATACCTTGTTAAAGATGTCATTCAGATATTTATTTTACCCAGTTTGGATGGCTTTGACTGTTTGGGTCATGTCCGTGATTCTATCGGGGCAGATTACATATTGGTCAAGTTCGATCTTATTTATTGTGCTCAGTGGTTTGATGATTGCTTTAGCTGAATATCATTCTCCCTATCAACCGAACTGGTTAGAGTCGCATCAAGATGGATTGACCGATATTTTGCATGCCATTTTTAATTTAATTTTGATTGTTTCTGTATCTAAAATAATTGAAATATTGGACATATTTAGATTTTTCCCACGTCTCTGGCCGGATCAATGGTCATGGTTTTGGCAACTTATGCTTGTCGCCTTGGTGATCGACTTTGGATTGTGGTTGATGCATCGTTTTAGTCATCGTTATAAGTTTCTGTGGAAATTACATGCAATTCACCATCATTCTAGTCGGCTATACTGGTTGAATGCTGAAAAAAGGCATCCATTGAGTGCCTTAATACTTGCAGGACCAAGCCTTATGATTCTTGCAATCTTAGGTGCTCCAAGTATATTGATTGGCTGTTGGATGATGTACATGGCGGTACACTTATTTTTTCAACATGCCAATGTGGACTATCGAGTAGGTGTTTTAAAATATATTTTTGCTGTTGCTGAAGTACATCGCATTCATCATAAACATGGGCATGGTCGGAAAAATTTTGGTGAGGTGTTCATTTTCTGGGATATTATTTTTGGAAGCTTCTATTATGAAAAGCAAAAGATTAAACCAGATCAAGTCGGTGTACGTAGCCCAATTCCAAATGAATATTTGGCGCAATTAAAATGGCCATTTCAAAAGTAGTCAGACAGATGTCTAGTCTAGAGCAAATTAAACTCATTGTATTTCTGGTAGTCAAATTTAGTACTGACTAAAAGGACTGTTATTTTATAAGCATAAAGTGGTCATCACGACCACTTTATCGTTTTATTTTTAAAGCTCAAACACATTACTAGATTGAATTTATTTAAGCTTGGGTTAAATCATAAATTTAAAAACAGAATTACCAGCTGTAGCGAACACCTACATTAAAGTTTGTTGGTGCACCATAATAACTATTGGTTGTCGCCAAATGATATTTTTCATTCAATAGATTATTTACATTGAGATTGACCAACAAATTTTCACTGATTTTATAACGTGCCATCAAATCAACGAGTGTATAACTGTCTTGAGTAAAGCGTGTATTTACAGGGCGAGTCACATCCGAATAAATATCGCTTTGCCAACGTAGACTGCCACCTACTGTCAGTGCTTTATCGAAATAAGGCAGGGTATAAGTGGTAAATATTTTTGCTGTATTGTTAGGGATATTGGTGTTTATGGCGTTGTCTTTATTATCCTTTGATAGATTACGAGTGAAACTTCCTGAAACTTGCCATAACTCTGTCAGTTTTCCAGTTGCTTCTAGTTCAAAACCTCTACTTTCTGTACCTGATTCAGCGCGATAAGCTTGCGAGCCATCTGGAGCAAAAACTCCATCGACAGCAATGGCTTTATTGTCTTCTTTGGTTTGATAAATGGCAGCACCAATATTTAATTGATTGTCGAAGAACTCACCTTTGATTCCAAGCTCAGTGCTATTTCCAACAAGCGGATCTAAATAGTCACCACTCACTGTTTTTCTGTCTTGTGGAGAAAAGATACTGGTATAACTGGCATAAGTGGTCCATTGCTCAGTCAAATCGTAAGTCAACCCGATATAAGGAATCACTTCACCTGTTTCTTTACGTGATGTTGTTTCGGTAGTGTTTGTGGCATTGTCATGATTTTTGGTCACACGCTTCCAATCTTCAACGCGTGTCCCCAAGATAATCGCAGCTTTGTCTGAAGGCTTTAATCGAACAGCACCGAATATAGAGCGACTACTGTCATCACCACTGTACCAGCCATCAATCATTGTTTCTGGGCGAGTTGGATTATGCCCATCCCAAGTGAAAATATTACCTAGATTACCATCCCAAGACATTCCATTATTCCAACCTGAATATGTTGGGCGTTGATTGTCACTTTTAGTATAGGTTGTCCCTACGACGACATCATGAGTTTGGTTAAATAGATTAAAGGAACCATTTAAGGTTAAATTGAATAGATTCTGTGTAGGTTCATAATCCCAACGTGTGGCATAAATTAAAGCGCCAGCACCTGTTTGTTTATCAATTCCTGAACTATATGCATAGCCGACTACCTCATCAGAAGAGGTTTCAGTTCGAGAAATCGTTCCCTTGAGTTTCCAATTGTCATTAAATTTATGTTCAATATCTGCAAAATAACCTGTTGTTGAACGGTCTGAATAGGTCCAGTCAGCTGCCGCTGAATCAGAACGTGACCAATTGATCAGTGATCCATCTTTATAGTATGAAGGTAAGCCCCCACGTGCGATGCCTGTAATATCAATTTGTTGGTGGCTGATACCGAAACTTGCTTTGGTTCGATCAGTCAAATCAGCTTCAAGTACACCATAAGCAACTTTACGTTCTTCAGCATAACGATCGATATAAGAGTCACCATCTTGATAAGCCAATACGGCACGACCACGAATACTTCCTGATTGGTTTAATGGTGATGAAACATCAATATCGGTACGATATGTGTCCCATGAGCCAGCACTTGCACTCACTGAAGCTTTAAAATTCTGTAATGGTTTTTTCCTAACCATGTTGATACTGGCACTTGCTGAACCGGCACCTGTCATTAAACCATTAGCACCACGTACAATTTCAATACGGTCAAAAAGCGCAGTATCTTGGCTTTGAAAGATACTTGAATAAGAGTTTAGGAGTTTTACACCATCCAATAAGTAATTGTCTACGCTTTGACCACGCGCATAAATTGGTGTGTTATCTGAGCCGATATTACCGCCTTGATTGATGGTTAAACCCGCAGCTTGAGTGACCACATCTGTTAACTGGGTGAGATTTTGATCTTCCATTTGCTGGCGAGTAATCACACTCACCAGTTGCGGTGTTTCTTTTAAGCTGAGGGCTAATCCAGTGGATGCAGTGGTTGCTTTCGCCGTATAAAGACCTGTTTCTTCTGTTGTTAATGTATCACTGTTGGCAGCAGTGACCGTAATGGTCGGGAGTTGTTCTGAATTTTGTGACAGGTTCTCAGTATTATCTGATGCTGCAAATAATGATCCATTGACCAAAATAGATCCACCCCAAAGTACAGTTCGAATAGCCAAAGTCAGGGCATGCTTAGCTTGATGTTCCTTCATAAGATTCTCATACGAGTTATATTTATCTATTAGTCGTTTAATATGAAAAAAAAGCTCAAATTTTTCTAACTTTTTTACTTTTAGGTAATTTGGAAATAAAAATATTAAAAAGAAATTTTTATTATTTTATATAAATCAGTAACTTGATGTTAATCTTGTAAAGCCTTTATCTAATCGAGAAAATTTTAATCTGATCACGATAAATCTAGTTCAAGGTATTGTTATAGGTTTTAGAACAAGCGCTGAATGCCTGCTTCATATCTCTTTTTACTGTGGCTTGTGAAATATTGAGTTGCTGACCAATGGCGCGATAAGTCATTCCTTCTAACTGAGATAATAAAAAAACCTGAGCAACTCGATTGGGAAGGTTTTCAAGGGTTTGTTGAACCTGATTCAAAGTTTCGCGCATGCAGATTTGATGTTCAGTCGAAGGATAATCATCTTGAGGGATTGAGGGGAGTGTCTCTAAATAACCTCGTTCAATTTGCTGATGTCGCCAATGATCAATGATGACATGTTTGGCTATGCCCAATAGCCATGCTTTGGGTTCTTTGATTTCTTCAAAACGATAGTTGCTTTTTAATGCACGATAAAAAACTTCTTGACTCAAGTCTTCTGAAGAGTGGTGATTATGCAGCTTATGCTTAAACCACAAAACCAAACTACTTTGATAGTCTTGATAAATATGGTTGAACCATTGCTGTTTTTCTACGTTCAAATTCATTGAAGTTGCCTGTTGAATCAGCGAATAGAACAAAGTTTTGCTGGGTAGATATAAGTATTGAAAATAATGATAGTGATAATGATTATTAAATGCAATAATAAACATTACAAAAAGCAACATGTAGTATTGAACTGATTTAAATCAAGTTTCATCAAGCGAATGGATGAAATGAGCACTGATTTTTAGTGAATTATCACTTTATTAGGTTTGATCTTTGTAAATATCGCGAATTCTGCGACTGTCTGAATAAGAGTTTTTATGAGTAACCCATTAGTCAATATAAGCCCCAAAAAGAGTTCACTTCAGCAGAAGTTTAAATATTTAATTGGATTAATCATTCTCATTGGCTCGGCGCTAGCAGGTTTTTATTGGAAAAAATCGACGTCTAAACCTGTAGAGGAATACAGTCAGTGGAGTAAACCTGTTCCTGTAAGAACAGTATCCGTACAGCAGCAAAATTTACAACTTGAGATCAAAGCTATAGGAACGGTAATTCCTGCACATACCGTCAATGTTCAAAGTCAAGTTTCTGGTGTGCTACAACAAATTTATTTTAAAGAAGGTCAATGGGTTAAAAAAGGCGAGCTACTTGCACAATTAGATCCTGCACCGTTTCAAGTTGCATTGGCACAGGCACAGGGCACCCAGCAGCAAAATTTAGCGCAACTGCAAAATGCAGAAACAGAGTTAAAACGTTATCAATTACTGTTTAAGCAAGATTCGATTGCCAAACAGCAAGTCGAACAACAACAAGCATTGGTGAATCAGCTTAAAGGGCAAATACAATCAAACAAAGCCCAAGTTGATGCGGCCAAATTACAGCTATCGTATACACGAATTTATTCACCGATTGCAGGGCGAGTAGGCTTTAGACAAAAAGATGCCGGTAATTTGATTCAGGCCAATGAAACAACAGGCTTGGTCACAATTACTCAAGTCCATCCCATTTATGTGCAATTTGCAGTTGCCGAAAATTATTTGATGGGGCTACGTGATACTTTGAAAAAAGGACAGAAAATTGAAGTGAGTGCATGGGACAAAAGCGAGCAAAATAAGTTAGCGATGGGACATGTGCAATCACTGGATAATCAGATTGATGTTAGTACTGGAACATTAAAGCTAAAAGCAGTATTTAACAATCAAGACGATGCTTTATTTCCTAATCAATTTGTCAATGTTCGCTTGAATACACAGACGATTCAAAATGCCATCACGATTCCAAATGATGCTGTGCAACATGGCGCCAAAGGAACCTATGTTTATATTGTTAATCCACAACATAAAGCTGAAATTCGCATGTTAAAACTGGGCATGACTTCAAACGGTCAAATTGAAGTGATAGAGGGTTTAACAGCAAAAGAGCAGGTGGTTTTAGAAGGGATTGATCGACTATCAGAAGGAAAAGAGGTTCAAATCGTTTCAGATCAGCACCAACAAACTTCAAACGTGGATGCAACTCAGAGATAAATCATGAATATTTCACGATTCTTTATTTTACGTCCAGTCGCTACGACGCTGTTAATGCTTGCCTTGTTATTCAGTGGTTTCTTAGTTTGGCGTTTGCTCCCTGTATCTGCTTTGCCACAAGTCGATTATCCGATTATTCAGGTATATACCTTTCAACCCGGTGCAAATCCCGATACGGTGCAAAGAACCATTACCGCTCCACTTGAGCGTGAAATGGGGAAAATTGCAGGGTTGAAACAGATGTCGTCCAGTAGTTCTGTTGGTGCGTCGGTAATTACTTTACAGTTTGAACTCAGTGCGGAATTGGGTGTAGTTGAGCAAGAAGTGCAGTCTGCACTCAGTACAGCCAGCAATAAGTTACCCGATGATCTGCCCACACCACCTGTGTATCGCAAGGTTAATCCTGCCGATGTTCCAGTGATTACTTTGGCCATTAGTTCTGATACTTTGCCTTTAACTACAGTCTATGACATGGTTGATACACGTGTTGCTCAGAAACTTTCACAACTGACAGGTGTGGGCATGGTCAGTCTTGCAGGTGGGCAAAGACCTGCAATACGGGTACAAATGAATCCAGCAGCGCTTGCTTCTTATAAAATGAGTGCAGAGCAAGTACGAACAGCGATTCAGTCAGCCAATGCCAATCAACCGAAAGGCAGTTTTGATGGTCCTTTTCGAACCACAATGTTGGATGCCAATGACCAGATTCGCTCAATTCACGATTATGAAAATTTAATTCTGCGATGGAATAACGGCGCGCCGATACGTTTAAAAGATGTGGCAAAGATCATAGAAGGTAGTGAAGATCGTTATATGGCAGCTTGGGCAGACAGCCAGTCAGCGATTTTGGTGAATATTCAACGCCAACCGAATGCCAATGTGATTCAGGTTGCTGATCAAATTAAGCAGGTATTGCCTGACTTACAAAAAAATTTACCTGAAAACGTTAAAATTCGGGTTTTAACAGATCGTACGGAAAGTATTCGAAGCTCAATTCGCGATGTACAAAAAGAATTGGTTTTTGCTGTTTGTCTTGTGGTCATGGTGACCTTCCTGTTTTTAAAGAATTTATCTGCAACCATCATTCCAAGTATTGCTGTACCACTTTCAATTATTGGTACTTTCGTGGTGATGTATTTTCTAGGTTTCTCTGTTAATAATCTGACCTTAATGGCACTGACGATTGCGACTGGTTTTGTGGTCGATGATGCGATTGTGATGCTGGAAAATATTGCACGGCACCGAGAGTCAGGTGAAAACTTATTACAAGCGGCATTGAAAGGTGCTCGAGAAATTGGCTTTACTCTTATATCTTTGACAGTTTCATTGATCGCAGTACTGATTCCATTGCTGTTTATGGGAGACGTCGTTGGGCGCTTATTCCATGAATTCGCAGTCACTTTGGCAGCAGCAATCGCAATTTCTTTGGTGGTGTCTTTAACATTGACACCGATGATGTGCGCCTATTTACTCAAAAATACTCAGCATGCAACTTCAAAAAAGGCTTGGAGCTTAGATCAAGTTATTGATTATTATGCTAAAGGATTGACGTGGGTTTTTCGCCATCAAACCCTGACCTTAGTCGTAATGTTGAGTACAGTATTGCTGGCAGGATTCTTATATTGGGCGATTCCCAAAGGATTTTTCCCAGTCCAGGACAGTGGGGTGATTCAAGTCGTGACTGAAGCACCAGATGATATTTCATTCCAAGCCATGAGTGAACGTCAGCAAAAATTTGCCAGTCAAATCCTCAAAGATCCTGCGGTTGAAAGTTTATCTTCATTTATTGGGGTAGATGCCAATAATCCGAAACTGAGTAATGGGCGTATTTTAATTAACCTAAAGTCACATGCCGAGCGTGATGATGCTGATCTGGTGATGTCTCGTTTGCGTGAACAAATGAGTCAAGTGCAAGGTATTTATGGATGGATGCAACCTGTACAGGAGTTGAGTATTGAAGACAAAATTAGTCGGACTCAATATCAACTCAGCTTAAGTGCAACACAAGCTTCAGACTTAGAAAAATGGACGCCTCTATTGGTAGATGCATTGGCACAACGTTCTGAATTTGCAGATGTCACCAGTGAGGGGAGCGGACAAGGTTTACAGGCATTTATTGAGGTCAATCGAGATGCTGCATCTCGTTTAGGTTTAAGCATTGAAGATATTAGTTTGGCCTTACAGAATTTATTTGCCCAACGTCAGATTGCGACACTGTATACCCAATCGAATCAGTATCGTATTGTCTTGGAGCTCAATCCTGATTTGGCACAAGGTCTGGATCATTTAGGGCAAACTTATATTCATAATGGTAATGGTGAACCCATATTACTCAGTACTGTTGCTACAATTGTTCAAAAAAGAGTGCCGATTATTTTACAACAACAAGCACAATTTCCTGCCAATGGTGTGTCTTTTAATCTTGCTTCAGGTGTTGCATTGGGAGATGCAATTAAAACCATTCATGAAGTGGAACGACAGCTCAATTTGCCTATCGATGTGAAGTTGAAATTACAGGGGGCAGCAGCAGCATTTGAAAATGCGCAGCAACATACATTTTGGCTGGTCATCGCCGCGATTGTCACGATGTATATTGTTTTGGGGATTTTATATGAAAGTTTTATTCATCCCATTACCATTCTTTCAACATTACCCTCTGCTGCAATTGGTGCTTTAGTGGCTTTGTTTTTGGTACAACGACCGTTGGATATGATTGCATTGATCGGAATCATCCTATTAATTGGTCTGGTCAAGAAAAACGGCATCATGATGGTCGATTTTGCTTTGGCTGCGCAAAGGAATGAAGGTTTGACACCGCAGCAGGCGATTTATCAAGCAGCACTAATGCGTTTTCGTCCGATTTTAATGACTACACTTGCAGCATTGGTCGGAGCGATTCCACTCATGTTGGCTTCGGGCGCTGGTGCAGAATTACGCCAACCACTCGGCATTGTGATGGTCGGTGGTTTGATTGTGAGTCAGTTACTCACCTTATTTACAACACCCGTGGTTTATTTATTCTTTGATCGATTGCAACAATCTTTTTCAAAATCTGAGTCTTCAACAATAACGGCAAATGAAGTAGGGAGGGAGTCTTGAAGGTGCTCTCAAACTTTATTCATCGACCCGTTGCCAGCATATTGTTGGGTATAGCAATTGTATTGTTGGGCATATTGGCTTATTTCCGCTTGCCAGTGGCAGCTCTACCGCAAGCTGATATCCCCACAATTGTTGTACGAGCCAGTTTACCTGGAGCAAGTCCAGAAAGTATGTCCGCGACAGTGGCAACTCCTTTGGAAAGAGCCATGATGGGGGTGTCAGGGGTAAAAGCCATTAACTCTTCAAGTAGTCAAGGTTCAAGTCAAGTGGTTTTGCATTTTGCTTTGGATACGGACATTAATGAAGCTGCTCGAGAAGTACAAGCAGCGATTAATGCTGCCATGTCACAGCTTCCTTCTGGTATGCCTAGCCCACCTGAATATTTTAAAATTAATCCAAGTCAAAGCCCGATTCTTTATTTGGCATTGAGTTCAAAGCATTTATCTGCTGGAAAACTCTATGAGATTGCTGCGAATCAATTACAACCGAATCTTGCTCAAGTCAGTGGTGTTGGTGAAGTTGCCATTGATGGTGCTTCTATGCCTGCGGTGAGAGTGACACTTAACCCGAATGCTTTGATTGCTCAAGGGATCTCTTTGGAGCAAGTTCGTGAAGCGATTGTTCAGGCAAATCGAACACAGGCATTGGGTGTCATAGAGACTGAAAAATTAAGATGGCAGGTCGCACTTTCAAATGACTTAAAAACTGCACAAGACTTTGCTGATTTGGTGGTTTATCGAAATGCGCAGACATTGGTTCATTTAAAAGACGTTGCAGAGGTACAAGACTCCGTTGAAAATCGTTATGTCAGTGGTTTTCATAATGGTCAACCTGCTGTGATTATTAAAATCAGCCGTCAGCCCAATGCCAATACTGTTGCGACCATTGCAAAAATAAAAGAAAAGATACCCGAGTTAAATGCCTTGATTGCTGCGGACGCTCAAATCATCACCGTGATGGATGGATCAGAGATTATTCGAGCCAGTCTTGATGAAGCACGTGATACTTTATTATTTTCCATGTTTTTGGTGATCGTCGTCGTCGCATTGATGTTGGGACGTTTACAAAGTGCAATTGTGCCCAGTATTGCCTTGGTCGTGACTTTGATTGGCGCATGTAGCTTGATTTATCTCGCAGGTTTTTCACTGAATAATTTGTCGATCATGGCTGTGATTGTGGCAATCGGATTGGTTGTGGACGATGCCATTGTCGTCTTAGAAAACATTGAGCGTCATATTGAACAAGGTGAACAGCCTGTTCAAGCTGCAATCAAAGGTATCAGCGAAGTTGGTGCGACTTTGGTGGCAATGAATTTAGCTTTGGTGATGATTTTTATTTCCGTACTATTTATGGGCGGAGTGATTGAACGATTGTTTAGAGAGTTCTCTTTAACTTTAGTGTTTATTGTCATTTTATCTGTATTGGTATCATTGGTTCTGACCCCCAGTTTGTCTGCACGGACACTTAAACCCCTTAAAAGTTATCAGCATCAAGCTTTGTACCAGTTTAGCCATCGTACAACACAATATTTAACTCAGCTCTATTTGCGCTCCCTGAAATGGATGATTGGACATGCCTATATTGCAATTCTATTGTGGATTGGGGCAATTGGGGCATCCGCATATCTTTACCAAAATTTATCGAAACGGGTGCTACCTGAGCAAGATACAGGTCGTGTAGATGCCTTTATACGTGGTGATGATGGATTCTCTTTTCAGATTATGCAGCCGAAAATTGCCAGTTTCAGTCAAAGTGTATTAAAAGACCCAGCCGTAAAAGATGTCATTGGGACTTCAGGCGGAGCAGGAGGAACCACGAACTCTTTTCTCATGGTGAGTTTAAAACCTAAAGCCGAGCGTGGTGGAAAATCTTCACATGAAATTGTTGAGCGACTTAAGCAAAATGCACCTTGGCAAGCTGGGGCAATTTTCTCGGCACGTGTTAAGCAAGAGTTAGAACTAGATGATCCATTTTCAAGCGGGAGTGGTCAAGATTATATGTTGCTTCTGCAATCTGACAATGTTGCCTTGTTACGCCAATGGGTGCCCAAAGTTGCGCAGGCCATGCAGAAACTTCCTGAACTTGAAGAAGTTGAAAGCATGGGAGATGAAGGCGCTCAGCATGTCACATTAGATATAGATCGTGAAGCTGCACGTCGTTTGGGCGTAGAGATTGAAAATATATCGAGTGTATTGAATAACTCATTTTCACAACGTCAGATTTCAACCATTTATGATCAAAATCAACAATTTCATGTGGTGATGGAAGTCGATAAGCATTTTACCGAGCATCCGGAAGCTTTGGCGAATGTGCGTATACCGAATCAACAGGGTGCATCTGTACCATTGAGTAATTTTGCCAAATGGTCATATGGGATTAGTAATGATCGAGTATATCGCCGTAATCAGTTTGCAGCGATGGGAATCGGTTATGTGGTGAAACAAGGTTACAGTTATGAACAGGCCGATGCTGCGATACGATCTGTTTTGCCTGAAGTGATGTTGCCCAATGAAATATTTATGACCACGGATAAAGATGTGGAAGCAGAAAGTTTACAAGGTGGCTTAAGCACAGCATGGTTAATTTTGGTGGTGATACTCCTGATTTATATTCTATTAGGGATTACTTATGAGAGTGTGGTTCATCCCTTAACTATTTTATCTACCATACCTGCTGTGGCGTTGGGAGCGCTATTTACCCTATGGTTATTTGATTTTCAATTTACCCTCATTGCACTTTTAGGCATGTTTTTGTTGATTGGTATCGTGGTGAAAAATGCCATCCTTTTAATTGATTTTACTTTGCTTGAACGGCGTCAAGGTAAGTCCGCATACCAAGCCGTGTTGTCTGCTGCAAGCTTGCGTTTTCGTCCGATTTTAATGACCAATAGCGCAGCACTACTTGGCGCGATTCCATTGGCACTTAGCTGGGCTGAAGGGGCTGAGTTACGCCAACCTTTAGGTGTTGTCATTGTGGGTGGATTAGCACTGGGTCAGTTATTCACCTTATATAGCACACCTGTCTTATATTTAGCTTTGGAAAAATGCGCAGAATTTTGCGCAAGAATCAAGCGTAGCCATGCCGTTCAGTCAGGTCAGTAGGAACTATAACATGCAAAATTTAATCAAAAAAAATATGTTCAGTCTAAGTTGTATGTTGTTCTTGACAGCATGTCAATCAACCAAAGTTTGGCATCCACCGCATTATCAAGTGCCAATTATTCAAGCAGATCAGCACTATAAATATTCAACTTTAAACTGGAAACAAACCGAAAATTTAAAAATACAGTCAAATGCATGGTGGGAGATTTATCACGATTCAACCTTGAATCAATTGATGCAACAACTCAATCTCGAAAATTTGGATTTAAAACAGGCTGAAGCACGATATGTACAAGCGGCCGCATTACTCAACCAACAGTATGCGCAACGTTCAGCAAAGTTAACCGTAGACGGTGGAGTAAATCGTCAAGCAAGCAAGCAAAGCTCAGCAAAAAATCAATGGTCTACGGGTATTCAAGCCAGTTGGATCCCAGATTTGTGGGGCAGAGTTGCAAAAGCGATTGAAGGGCAAAATGCAAATCTAGCCGCTTCTCAAGCAGACTTAGATGCTGTAAGACTCAATCAGCAATTATTAGCAACAGAGGCTTATTGGAATATACGGATATTGGATGCGCAGTTAGCGATATTACAGCAAACCCAAAAAAGTTATTCACGATCTGTCGAGATTCTCAATAACCAATATCTTGCTGGAATGATCGCACGTGCAGATGTGATTCAAGCAGAAACGCAGCTCAAACAAGTTGATATTCAGCAGATTGAAATACAACGTGATCGTGATTTACAAGAAAATATTTTGGCTGTACTACAGGGCAAAACGGTTTCACAATTTCACTTGGCTCGGCAGCAACAAACCTTTCAAATACCTGTTTTACCCACACAAATTCCTAGCCGTTTATTAATTCAGCGTCCAGATGTTCGACGTGCTGAACGAGAACTTGCAGCCACACATGCAGAACTTGGATTAGCGCAAACGGCTTGGCTACCTGATCTTAGTATCGGTATAAATGGCTCAGTCAATGCTCAAACTTTGAGTCAATTATTCCAAGCGCCACAATACTTATGGTCAACAGGTTTGCAAGCGACATCAATGATATTTGATGGCGGTAAACGTAAAGCTGAAATTGAGCTTGCACAAGCACGTTATGCTGAAAAAACGGCAACTTATAAACAAAAGGTTTTAACAGGATGGAAAGAAGTTGAAGATGCACTTCTACAATCTACCAGTTTTAGGCAACAACAAAATGAACAAAGTCGTTTATTTGAATTAGCAAGAGAAAATGAACAAGTGGTCACTCGCCGTTATCAAGCAGGTATGGTGAGTTATTTAGAAGTGGTTACGGCACAAAATTTGCGCTTACAGGCAGAACAAGCAACTTTGGAGTTAAAACAACGACAGTTAAACAATACAGCACAATTGATTGCAGCATCAGGCGGACAGATTAATTAAAAGCAGTCTTCAATGTTGATTACTGAATAATGTTTTATGGTTTGTCTTTCTCGTATTAAGTCTTTAGATTTTGCTATGTTATTTATCATCAAGGAAGATGTACACCTACACGATAGACGATGTGTAGGTTAATTTAAGCAAGTCTAAAATTTAATGTCCTAACCTGAATTTTGCTTTAATTGTTGTCATTTTAGGGTGTTTGGTCCATAAAAATGCACTGTTCAAGTGCGATATTTTAATAAATGCATCTTGATTCATTTTTTTAGATAAAAATGTTATACAAGTCACAAAATATATGTATAATCGCCGAAATTTATCACTTGACATGATTTAAAAATGGTAAAGCTCATAACTTTGACAGTCTTCGCTGGGATTTTATTTCTTGGTTATTTTACCTATGTGGATACGCAACAGAAAAAACAGCAAGAAATGCTGAATATCATTAAAGAAGCAAATTTAACCATTAAAAATGTTGAAGCGAACCCAAATAATCAGCATATTTTAAAGGGCAATCATTCATCCATCTAATCTCAAGAGTGGCTATGCTGATGTTCAAAAATTATCAGATCCGATGAAATGAACGGGGGAGGACGTTCAGTTTGATAAAATTATATAAACAGTATGATATAATTTGCGAAATGTAACCGATCAAGTCCGTTTATACATTCTAGAATATTAAAGCTGCGCATTCGCAGCTTTTTTAATTCAAGTTTTTTATCGGAAATGTCATTTTGGTATGTTTATTGAATGCTTAACTACGGCTAAATTGATGCCATGTATCATTTACTCAATCAACTCGATTTTATCAACGAATAGCTCAAACTTAACAGGGGCTCAACAATGACGAATCCAAATCCTTCAGCGGGTTTGCTCGAACGCTTATTTAAATTAAGTGAAAACAAAACAACGTTTAGAACCGAAATACTTGCAGGTTTAACAACGTTTTTAACGATGTGTTATATCATCATTGTTAATCCATTGATTCTATCTGAGACAGGTATGGATCATGGTGCAGTATTTGTCGCAACATGTTTGGCAGCTGCAATTGGTTGTTTGGTTATGGGGGTGGTAGCGAACTATCCAATTGCGCTTGCACCAGGTATGGGGTTGAATGCGTATTTTACTTATTCAGTCTGCTTGGGAATGGGGGTTGAGTGGCAAACAGCATTGGCTGCTGTATTTGTTTCTGGATTGGTATTCATTGCAATTAGTATGTTTAAGATCCGAGAAGCCATTGTAAATGCCATTCCAATGTCATTGAAGTTTGCAATAGGGGGAGGGATTGGTTTATTCCTTGCGCTGGTTGCATTGAAAAACTCAGGCATTATTGTTGCGAATCAAGCAACGCTGGTTGGTTTAGGTGATTTAAAACAACCGACTGTTTTATTGACTTTGTTAGGCTTTTTCCTCACAGTCATTATGCATCACTATAAAGTTCGTGGTGCAATTATTATCAGCATTTTAGCAGTAACAGGTATTGCGACAGCACTCGGCTTAAACGAGTTTAAGGGTGTTGTGGGTACAATTCCTTCAATTGCGCCAACGTTCATGCAAATGAATTTTGAAAATTTATTTTCAGCAAGTTTGGTAGGCGTTATCTTTGTATTCTTCTTGGTTGATCTTTTTGACTCAACAGGCACATTGGTTGGTGTTTCACATCGTGCAGGTTTGTTAAAAGATGGTAAATTGCCACGTTTGAAAAAAGCATTGTTTGCAGACTCTACTGCAATTGTTGCAGGTGCTGCCTTAGGAACATCTTCAACGACACCTTATATTGAATCATCCGCAGGTGTTGCTGCTGGTGGTCGTACAGGTTTAACTGCTGTTGTTGTGGGTTTATTATTCCTTGCATGTTTATTCCTAGCACCGCTTGCTCAATCTGTTCCTGGTTTTGCAACAGCACCAGCATTATTATTTGTTGGTGTATTGATGATCCAAGGGATCACCAACATTGAATGGGATGACATTACCGAAGCTGTTCCTGCATTTTTGACCATCGTATTTATGCCGTTTGCCTACTCAATTGCAGATGGTATTGCAATGGGATTCATTAGCTATGCTTTGGTTAAACTGTTTACAGGTAAAGCTAAAACTGTACCTTATATGGTGTGGATCATTGCTGTGCTTTGGGTGATTAAATTCGTTGCATTTGGTGGCTAATATCCAGAAATGCGTAGAGGGTGTAAACTCATGTTTGCACCCTTTTTTATTTAATGTGTAGATATAAATCCAAGAGATTTGGATGTTTTGATTTAATTTAAGAAATTTGAGGATATATCGTGAATAGGTTAGAACTCATCCGTGCTTTGCCAAAGGCGGAACTCCATGTACATATTGAAGGCACGTTCGAGCCAGAACTCATGTTTGCGATTGCTCAACGTAATCAGATTGATATTCCTTATAAATCTGTAGAGGAAGTCAAACAGGCATATAACTTCCATAACCTTCAATCATTTCTTGATATTTATTATGCAGGCGCGAATGTACTGGTTAAGGAACAGGATTTCTATGATTTGGCTTGGGCGTATTTTGAGAAATGCGCAGAAGATCATGTGGTACATACCGAAATGTTCTTTGATCCACAAACACATACAGACCGTGGTGTAGCATTTGCAACGGTGATCAACGGTTTACAACGTGCGTGTGATGATGCAAAAGCTAAGCTTGGGATTAGTTCACATTTGATTATGTGTTTCTTGCGCCATCTAAGTGAAGAAGCTGCTTTTGAAACCTTGAAACAGGCACTGCCATTTAAAGATCAAATCATTGGTGTTGGTTTAGATTCAAGTGAAGTAGGGCATCCACCTGCTAAATTCGAACGTGTTTTTGCTAAAGCACGTGAAGCTGGATTTTTGGTTGTTGCACATGCTGGAGAAGAAGGTCCAGCTGAATATGTATGGGAAGCTTTAGATCTACTCAAAGTCAATCGTATAGATCATGGGGTTCGTTCAGAAGAAGATCCTGTACTTATGCAACGTTTAATTGCTGAAAAAATGCCTTTAACGGTTTGCCCACTCAGTAATCTTAAACTATGTGTTGTCAATGATATGGCGCAGCATAATATCCAGCGCTTATTAGAGCAGGGCGTTCATGTGACTGTAAATTCAGATGATCCATCTTATTTTGGTGGATATATGAATGATAACTTTATATCAATTGCAGAAGCTTTGGATTTATCGACACAAGAATTAAAACAATTGGCAAAAAACTCATTTGATGCTGCTTTTATTTCTGCTGAAGAAAAGCAAAATTGGAATCATCAAATAGATGCATTAAGCTAAGTCAAGGTATATCCTAGCTATATTAAAAAACAGTGTGTGAGCACTGTTTTTTTTTCATGAGGAAAATGATTTGAAACTTTTAACCGCATTGATGTTGATTTTACCCATCACGGTTGCTTGTGCGGATTCCAATAAAAGCATGACGCAAAAAATGTTTAAGCCTTTGATAGAATTGCAATGTGCCAATGAATTAAAATCTTCAAAAATTTGGCAAGCTTCGGCTTTTCTATGGTCGAGCACTCAGCAAAACCAAGCGCAGGAGAAAATCTGTGCTTGCGTCAGCGATAATGCTTTAAATGATATTCCTGCTACAGAATTGCTTAAGTCGACCGTGAGCGAGTCGGCTAAAGACAGCTTGGTTCAAAAGGCGGTTATGAATAGTTTAAAAGGTTGTGCAAAAGAAGCTTTAAATTATAGATGATATAGTCAATCTGTTGAAAAATTCATACAGTAGAATATCATTTCTGTTGATCAATAAAATTAAAGCGATCAATATATTGTTTGATGATATAAAGCTTGCACAGCCACGCTTTAGCTCTAAAGTTTAAATTGTTTTGCGTAGGCGATACTTTACTTTTCAGAGATGAAAAGTAACAAAAATCTTCCGTTGAGCAAGGGGTACATCCTAATACCCCCGCTCAACATGGCGACATCCATGTCGCCACGTGATAGCAAGACTGTTTATGATTCAAAAGTACAAAATAAATGAATCATCCAAATCACTTGTATGAATAATCAGGCGGTTTTACTAGATGTCCTGTCCTAAAATAAATTTAAAAAAAGCACATCATTTAGATGTGCTTTTAAGTGCAAACAATTTTAATCTCAAATCGTTGTATCTTGAGATTTAGCCCTGACGAGTCATGCTTTTTAAAACATTATCTTTATCAATAAAATGGTGTTTAAGCGCTGCAAGAATATGCCCGACCAGTAATAGCCCAGCTGCCCATGAAATATAAATATGCAGTGGTTTTACAATCGCAGTTAAATCAGGATTGTCTTGAACCAGTCTTGGAATCTCAAACAGATATAATACAGGAACAGGATGACCAGCACTCCAGCTAAATAAACAGCCTGTGATCGGTAAAGCCAAAAGCATGAAATAAAGACCGAGATGTCCCAAGTGAGCCAAAGTTTTCATCAAGGGAGACATGGTTGCTGGGAGTTCTGGCACTGGGTGTGTATAACGCCAAAAAATTCGAATAATCACCAAAAAGATAATCACTGAAGCGATATTTTTGTGCAAGGTGATAACATCGCCTTTGAATGGACCATCGACATCATAGCTTAAAAAATTACCACTATAAAAACCAATCACCCACGCGGTGATAAAAATGACTGCCATGACCCAATGTAACCACTGTGCCGTCCTTGTATAGTATTGTGATTTTTGTTGCATGTTACATATTCCAATTTAATTTGATGCCTATGATATGGATTTTTACTACGGAAATCAGTTCCAAAAATTCAACGGATTGTTTTAAATTTGCAACGCTTAATGCAGAAAATGAGAAATAATTATCCATTTAATGGCAGAGCACAAGATTATTAGAATTTTTAGTTTAATCTCACTATAAGTTTAGGCAAAATATATTCTTTATTCGATAAACTGGAAAAATTGTGAAAAAAACTGCTGCCTTTATTGCACCTTTGATCTTGGCTTTGACTGCTTGTGCGACAACGGATTCAATGGATCCTACTGCAGCAGGGACAACGACACAGCAATTAGGTGCTGTAGCGATGAAAATTGCGATTAATGCAAAATGCACGACAGAATTAGAAAACTTACCTGCATGGAAAGTGGCAACACGAGTGATGACTGCTGAACAAAAAAGCAATGTTCAAAGCCAAATTTGTGGTTGTGTGAGTGAGAAAGCACCACAAAGTGTCTCTGCTGTAGACTTAGCAACAGCGGCACTAGATCCTCAGGCACGTGCAACGATTGTTTCCAATGCAGTAACAAAAACAATTAATGCCTGTGTTGCTGAAGCAATGAAATAATTGCCTAGAATTGTTTAAGGCTTTAATGATTTAGGTATGGATTTGATAGGAAAGACGATGTTAGTTGCTGGAGTTGATGAAGCGGGCAGAGGTCCATTGGTTGGATCTGTTGTTGCTGCAGCTGTTATTTTAGATCCAAATAATCCGATAGAAGGATTAAATGATTCAAAAAAACTGACTGAAAAGAAACGTGAAAAGTTGTTTATTGAGATTAAAGAAAAAGCACTTGCTTGGGCGATAGCTGAAGCAACACATCAAGAAATTGATGAGTTCAACATCTTACAAGCTTCATTGTTGGCAATGCGACGCGCTGTAGAAGCATTAAAGCTTGTTCCTGAGCATGTATTGGTTGATGGGAACAAAGTTCCGAAAGGCTTAAACATGAGCTGTGATGCTGTGGTAGGAGGTGATGCGTTACATGCTGAAATCAGTGCTGCCAGTATTTTGGCAAAAGTGACCCGTGATCATGAAATGGTAGATTTAGACAAGCAATATCCGCAATTTGGTTTTGCAAAGCATAAAGGCTATCCAACAAAGGCACATTTTGATGCTATTGCAGAACATGGGGTTATTGATCAACACCGACGTAGTTATTCACCAGTAAAAAAAGCTTTAGGTCTTGAATAAGCACAAAGTTTTTTACCAGTGGTTCAAATAAATTTAAAGCGGCTATATAAGCCGCTTTATATTTCAAAACATTTATAATCTTAACGATTATATGTGTTTTGCGAATTATCATCTTCAAAAGAAGGTTGATAATCTTGATCAATATGTTGCAAATGTTCGTGCATAGCACGTTCATGTTGAATACGTTGATAAATTTCTTCGCGATGTACAGAAACTTCTTTTGGTGCATTCACACCAATACGAACTTGATTGCCTTTAACACCAAGCACAGTAACACTGACTTGATCCCCAATCATCAAAGTTTCTCCGACACGGCGGGTCAGAATCAGCATGTTTATCTCCTTGCTTAAACGCTAAACCTGCGATGAATTTCTACAAAAATAGAAAACACAACTTTAAATAGCACCGATAATTTTAACAGAATAATGTGACAAGTTTTTCACTTTCTCACTCCTCCGTTGAAATTTTTTAAAACCTCAAAAACTAATATAACAGAGCCACTATAGAAAACACTATAGTGGCTCTGATTTTTTCTTGGTCAAAACAGCGAATAAGTTGCTATATTTGATCAAAAATTACGCACGTGCGCTTGATTCGCCATGTTCACGGTCTAAACCGAACGCTGTATGAAGAGAACGTACCGCAAGTTCAAGATAATTTTCTTCAATAATCACAGAAATTTTAATTTCAGAAGTCGAGATCATTAAAATATTGATCCCTTCATCTGCAAGTGCTGTAAACATTTTACTCGCAACACCTGCATGTGAACGCATACCGACGCCAACGATAGAAACCTTGACGATATCATCACGTGTTGCAACTTCACGTGCGCCAATTGCTGTTGCAGTTTCTTCTAAAATCGCTTTGGCTTTTTTAAGTTCGCCACGATTTACTGTAAATGTGAAATCAGTCGTACCATCTTCTTCAACGTTTTGGATAATCATATCCACTTCAACGTTTGCAGCACCAACAGGCGATAAAATTTTTGAAGCAATACCTGGTTCATCAGGTACACCTAAAATTGTTAATTTAGCTTCGTCACGGTTAAATGCGATACCAGAAATAATTGGCTGTTCCATACTGTCTTCCGCTTCAGTGGTGATTAGTGTTCCGACATTCTTTTTAAAGTCTTCGTCGAATGCGCCATCATTGTCATTATCAAAGCTTGATAACACGCGTAAAGGCACTTGGTATTTACCTGCAAATTCAACTGAGCGAATTTGTAGAACTTTAGAACCAAGAGATGCCATTTCAAGCATTTCTTCAAATGAAATGCGATCAACTTTTTTGGCTTTAGGTGCAACACGTGGGTCAGTGGTATATACACCATCAACATCAGTATAAATTTGACACTCGTCTGCTTTCAAGGCAGCTGCCAATGCAACGCCAGATGTATCTGAACCACCACGACCTAAAGTTGTTGTATTACCATCAGCATCAAAACCTTGGAAGCCAGCAACAACAATGACACGACCAGCATCTAAGTGACCGGTCATTACATCAGTATCAATCGCTTCAATACGTGCTTTGGTAAATGCGCTGTCGGTTTTAATCCCAACTTGGCGACCTGTAAGTGACTTAGCTTCAACACCAATTGAATTGAGCGCCATTGCTAACATTGAAATCGTTACCTGTTCACCCGTTGACACCATTTGGTCTAATTCACGAGGATCAGGGGTTTCGGTAATGGCTTTCGCTAAAGCTAATAAGCGGTTGGTTTCACCACTCATTGCTGATACAACCACTACAACCTTGTGGCCGTGGTCATGCCAACGCTTTACACGACGAGCAACATTTAAAATGCGCTCGGGAGTACCCATAGAAGTACCGCCATATTTTTGAACGATTAATGCCATAGTTGTTCCATATAAGCCATGACTCTAATTGGCATTAGAGTCAGTTACACAAAAGGTGAAGTTTTATTTTTGAGCAAGCCATGCAGTTAAATCTGTCATCACTTGTTCAAACTTCTCGTTTAGTGGCGCGCCACCTTGTGCTAAGTCAGGTTTACCACCACCTTTACCACCAAGCTCAGTTGCTAAGTGTTTGATGATGTCACCTGCTTTTAGATTTGCAGTGAAATCTTTAGCTACAGATGCGATCAGGCTCACTTTGTCACCTTCAACACCTGCAAGCACGATTACTGCATTCTCTAATTTAGATTTGACACTGTCATGAAGATGGCGAACTGACTTCGCATCTTGTCCTTGAACTGTGGCAATAAGTGTTTGACGACCAGCAATTTCTGTAACTTGATTGATCAAGTCAGAAGCTTGGAAGTTCGCCAATTTTTGATTCAATTGTTCGATTTGTTTTTGCAGTTGATGCGCATTTTCAACCGCTGCTTCAACTTTCTCAACAGTTTGGTCTTTTTGGGCTTTCAGTAGATCATTGATATATAAAATATCGGCATCTACTTTTTGTACTACTTCCAGTGCTTTCGTGCCTGTGACAGCTTCAATACGACGTACACCCGCAGCAACACCACCTTCAGAAGTGATTTTGAATAAACCAATATCACCTGTACGTTTTACATGGATACCACCACACAGCTCGATCGAGAAATTTTTCTCATCTTTTAGTGAGCCCATAGACAGTACACGAACTTCATCACCATACTTTTCACCAAACAACATCATTGCGCCTTTATCTTTGGCTGCTTCGATGCCGAGAAGTTCTGTAGATACAGCAGTATTGGCAATAATTTCAAGGTTCACTAAACGTTCAACTTGTTGCAGTTGTTCGAAGCTCACAGGTTGGTCATTGGCAAAGTCAAAACGTAAAAGATCAGAGGCAACCAATGAACCTTTTTGCTGAACATGTTCACCTAAAATTTGACGTAATGCAGCATGTAAAAGGTGAGTGGCAGAGTGGTTACGTGCAGTCGCGTCACGGATGTCAGCTTTTACAATAGCTTCAACGCTCTGTGTTGCTTTTAGACTGCCTACAGTGACAATACCTTGATGAACAAATGCATTACCTGATTTTTTGGTATCTTGAACTTCAAAAATACCGGTTTCATTTTTGAAGATACCTGTGTCACCAATTTGACCACCGCTTTCTGCATAGAATGGTGTTTGGTTCAGCACGATCAATGCTTCATCACCTTCAACGATTTCGTCAACTTGAACACCATCTTTATAGATCGCAACAATTTGTCCCTGACCCTGAGTTGCGTCATAGCCGTCAAACTGAGTTTCGCTATCTACTTTTACAATGCTGTTGTAATCAACTGCAAATTTGCCTGCTTCACGTGCACGTTGACGCTGTGCAGCCATTTCAATTTCAAAACCTGCTTCATCAATTTCGAGTTCACGTTCACGTGCAATATCGGCAGTTAAGTCAGTTGGGAAGCCATAAGTATCGTAAAGTTTAAAGACAGTCTCACCTGGGATAATTTTACCTTTCAGGTTTGCTAATTCACCTTCAAGTAATTTCAAACCTTGTTCAAGTGTTTTTGCAAACAACTCTTCTTCACGAATCAAAGCATTTTCAATGACTTGACGACGCTCAACCAATTCAGGATAAGCTTCACCCATCACATCAATGAGTGGTTGCAACATTTTGTAGAAGAAAGTACCGGTTGCGCCCATTTTATTACCATGGCGTACAGCACGACGAATAATACGACGTAACACATAACCACGTCCTTCATTGGATGGATTTACACCATCAGCAATCAAGAAACAGCATGAACGTGCATGATCTGCAACAACTTTAAGCGAAGCTGGGTATTCAATTGGTTTATTTTGAGTCTGAGCCTCAGCTTGAGCTTGGCTCATATCTACGCCGATGATTTCAGCTGCAGATTTCAATAAGTTTTGGAACAAGTCAATTTCGTAGTTTGAATTGACGTGTTGTAAAACAGCAGAAATACGCTCTAAGCCCATACCTGTATCGACAGATGGCGCAGGAAGATTGTGCAAGACGCCATCAGCAGTACGGTTAAACTGCATAAAGACGTTATTCCAAATTTCGATAAAACGGTCACCGTCTTCTTCAGGTGTGCCAGGTAAGCCACCCCAGATATGATCGCCATGATCAAAGAAAATTTCAGAGCAAGGACCACAAGGACCTGTATCACCCATCGCCCAGAAGTTATCAGATGCGTATTTCTCGCCTTTATTGTCACCAATACGGATGATACGGCTAGCATCTAGACCGATTTCTTTGTTCCAAATATCAAAAGCTTCGTCATCTGTATGATAAACAGTGGCATAGAGTTTGTCTTTTGGAAGTGCTAACCATTCTTCACCTGTTAGGAAATCCCAAGCAAAACGAATAGCATCATGCTTAAAGTAATCACCAAAAGAAAAGTTACCTAACATTTCAAAGAAAGTGTGGTGACGTGCTGTATAACCCACATTATCCAAGTCGTTATGCTTACCACCAGCACGGACACATTTTTGTGAAGTTGTTGCACGAACATAGTCGCGTTTTTCTAGACCAAGGAAACAATCCTTAAACTGATTCATGCCTGCATTGGTAAACAGCAGAGTAGGGTCATTGGCGGGTACAAGTGAGCTCGACGCGACACGTGTATGTCCTTGCGATTCAAAGTAACGCAAAAATGCTTCACGTATTTCAGCAGTAGTCATAAAACGAGTACTCACAACCAAGTCACTCCTCAATTTTCATATTGGCTAAAAGTGTGTCACTGAGTCTAATTTTATTGCTCAGTCTGCACACAGGCTTAATTTTTAAAAACGCCAAAGTATAACGGAAAATACACGCTCCACCAATGATTTTAAGGTGAATTATTGGTTTTTCTATACAATTGCGACTTTGGTCCAAATAGGTTTTAAATTCTACAAAATTTAAAATACCCCTACATTGTCATTACAACATTTAACGCAAATTAAAAAGGATCAATACTTAAAAAGTTATGATGCTGAAATTTATATACTTGACCATTAAATTTAAGCGTTTGTTGTTGCTTATATTGTTTTTTCACCGAAGTACAGGTTTTGTAGTTAGTTTTGGTCTGATTTTTAGTTTCTTTTAAAATGATGTCCTGTAAGCCATGTGTAGTTTTATTTGAAAGAACCAGAATGCGCCTGACTTCTGAATTGCTATTTTCAGGGCAGTTTCCAATTCGTTCATCACCGCTATCATTCATGCTGATGCCCCCGATTTCTTTGATGGGGAGTTTAGGATTAACTTTAAATAAAGTTAAATTACTGTGACTATAAGTGAAACCACCTCGATGCGACGATAAAGTTTCAATACCCACGATATCAATATCATTTAATGTTGAAAAACGGGTGGTATGTAGCTGTGCACCATCATAATGATCGGCATCTGAGTAAAAGGTTTCTGGTGCTTTATACTTTTGCAGAATTTTATGCTGTGAAGAATCAATTAGATATAAATTTAGATCATGTTCCATGTCATCATAAGATTTATAATCAATTGGCTGGCTAATGGCGATTAAGTGAATTCTTTGCGCATTGTCTAAATTGATACAGCTTTGATATGTTTTTGCATCTGTATTGGCAAAACGCTGATTGACCAATTTAAATTGGTCAATCAATTGTTGTTGCTGTTGTTCTGAGCAACGTTGATAGGGAGCTGCAAATAAGTTTCCTGAAATGTAAACCAATGCCATGCCAAGGTAAATCTGTAATATTTTCATAGACTCATCTCTAAAAATTTAAGATGTTTAAAACGATATTCTTTACCATCAAATTTCATGATATGACGTTGCTTTTTGACAATACGATGGGTACTACAATTTTTTTCGTCAAGTGTTATGCGCTCTGTTTTTTCAGTGAGTTGAATATCTGCTAAACCGTGACTGTTTTGTTTTAATGGGTGAAGTAATATTTGAGTCTCGATTTGTTGATTATTTTCACACATAGACGGTCTTTCGCTAGCTGAGTAATTCGTCATAAATTTATCTAAAACCAATTGCAGTTGGTGATTGTTGATTTTGAATAACTTTATTTCACGTATTGTTTTGTCGATCCTGCCTAAATGCTTGTAGGTTAAAGCCAGACCAATAACGGGTGTTGCATAGTCTGTAGAAAAGTGATGAATATCAAATTGTGAGTTTTCATACTGACCGATATCTGAAGTAATCTTCATTGGATAATGATAGTGATTTAGAATTTTTTCAGATGTATTGTCAATTAAGTAAAGATTTAAGTCGTAATCTGGATACCCAGACGACAGAGGAAGTGGTTGACTAACTGCGATCAATTGCAGATTTTGATCCAGCTCGATACAGGTCTCAAATGTTGGGTAGCGTGTATCACTGTGTTGTGATGAAATTAGGTTAAGTTGATCAAGTAATTGCTGAGTCTGTGTTTCGCTGCATCGAGAATAAGTATTTTGAACATTCATTTGTTGGGCATAACTGAAAGGAATCAATATAAAAATACATATTGCAATACAGCAAAAATAGAACAAACATCGCATAAAAGTCATGGTGAGCAAAGATGAATACATTTTTTTATCCACTGATGTTTTTAAATTCTATTGTTTTCGAAATTTTTCTTGCTAAAGTCAGCTATATATTAACAGTAGTGACCATAAATCTTATACCATATAACTGATTATGGTAGTTTGGCTGTAAAAGGACATCTGATGCAACGTGTGGCAATAAACGGATTCGGGCGGATTGGGCGAAATGTATTAAGAGCTTGGTTTGAAAATCCGAAGAACTTTCATTTTGAAATTGTTGCCATCAATGATATCGCAGACGTTGAAACATTGGTTCATTTATTTAAATATGACACCACTCACGGACGTTTCGATGGTGCAGTCAATATTGTTGAAGAAAATGGACAGCTTTATATGTCTATTGATGCTCGTCAGATAAAACTTAAAGTTCTGATTTTAAGACAAGAAAATCCAGCACTGCTACCTTGGAAAGAATTGGATATTAATGTTGTTTTAGAGTGTACGGGTCTATTTCGTTCTAGAGCGGCTGCAACACAGCATTTAATTGCTGGAGCTAAGCGTGTCATTGTTGGTGCTGCACCATTTGATACTGTTGATGCTGCAATCGTATATGGTGTTAATCACCATGAAGTAAAAGCCTCTGACCAAATCATTTCCAGTGTGTCTTGTACCACACAGGCGTTGGTGCCATTGGTCAAAATTATTGATGATGCTTTTGGTATAGAAAGTGCCTTGATGACAGAAATTCACGCGGTTACAGCGGATCAATCGGTATTGGATCATGCTCATCGTGATTTGCGTCGTGCTAGAGCTTCAGGTCAAAACATTATTCCAACCACATCTTCAGCGCTGGGTGCATTGAAGCAAGTCATGCCAAAAATGGAAAATCGAATTGATGGTTTTTCAATTCGGGTACCGACCATTAATGTGGCTGCAATTGATTTAAGCTTTGTTGCAAAGTCAGCGATGACGACTCATTTGATTAATCAAACTTTGGTTCAAGCTGCAAAATATGATTATGCGGAAATTATGTCCGTGACAGATGAACTATTGGTTTCTAGTGATTTTAATCATTCACCTTATTCATTGATTGTTGATCTCACCCAAACACTTGTTGTAGGACAGCAGGCTAAGGTTTTTGCTTGGTATGATAATGAATGGGGCTATGCGAATCGCTTGCTTGATCTGTGTGAATCATTCTATTGAACATTCACTGATGCGTGTGTGATAACAATGCATGCAACACGATGAGAATTCATCACTTTTAACGTGCTGAAATAAAGATAAAATAATGATAGATCGCATCTTATAATTGGGGAATGATGATGTTTTTTATGTATATCACTTTGGTGATTGTCTATTTGGCAATTATTTTTATGGTTTGGCAAATGGGGAAGTTGAATAAGCAAAATATCACTTTAATTGAGCGAACCAATCACCAAGAACATTTGATTCAATCACAGGAGAATCATCTTAAACAAACATTACAAATTATGCAGGATTTAGCAAAAAAGATGCATGTACAACAAGAGGTCTTGGACAATACCTCAAATCGCTTGACTCAAGTTGAGTTTCAAAATGCTGAACTGATTAAAATACTTCAACAAAGTAAACAGCCTTAATTTGCTCAAGAACGTAGAGATGGATGGGCAAATCATGCTCTCAAACAGTTGAGATACTTTATGCGATCAAGTATCTCAACATCGCTGTGGCGACAATACTGATCATTACAGTAGGAAGTAAAGACAAATAACAAGCAGCCAGTATGGTCACGGCAATTGCAACTAAATTCGCTGGATGATCAGAAACAAAATATGGTGCGATGACAGAAACAAGTACGCAACCTGGAATGACTTGCAAAATCCGTGTGGTTCTTTTGCTGAGCTGTCGATTTTTTAACACCAAATAGCCTAAAACTCTGGTTGAATATGTGGTCAATCCAACGCATAGAATCGCGATAAAGGTGGTCATATGAATCATTCTTCATCTCCAATAAACAAGAAGGCAGCAATAATTCCTGAAATAGAACCCACCAAAACGTACCATCCTTTGGGTAAAAAGTAATAAGCCAAAGCGGCAGCGATGAGGCTAACCAACCAAGGTAATGCGGGTTTAAAGCCTTTCCACATTCCACGTAAAAGCACTAAGCATACAGCCGGAAAAGCCATGTCAAAACCAAATTTGGTAACATCTCCAAGAAAAGAGCCAATACCAACGCCAAGCGTGGTGAAGCTAACCCACATAACATAAAGTGCAAAGCAGAGTCCGATATAAAAGAACACACTAAAGCCTGCATAGGGATTTCGTGGATTTTGTTTGTGGGCATCGGTAATGCTTAAAGCCCAACTTTCATCACACATAAAAAATAACAAAGGCAATGCTTTACGGTTGGGCAAGTGTCGAATATAAGGTGCTAAACTAGCGCCCATTAAAATATGGCGACTATTCACCAAAAACGTGATTAAGATCAGAAAAAGAAGTTGTGGTGGTTGGGTCCATACTTCAATAATGGCAAATTCTGAACCACCCGCAAAATTAAGTCCTGTAAGTAGAGGGACTTCTAAAGCAGAGAAACCTTTTTGAGCAGCTTGAGTTCCCAGTACCAAGGCAAAAGGGATAATCCCTAATAACATCGGAATGGATGTTTTAAGACCGCGTAAAAATTCTCTGAAATCAATAGAATCATTCAGTTCTGCTGCGGCGTTTTTAAAACTTAACATGAGAAGCTCAAAGTCGAAAATACGGTGTTTGTTTATTTTATGCCACTTGATAGGCTATTTTTCTCTAAATTTTCTGCTTGTAAAATTTATTTTGCAATAATATTGCTGAAATATGTTATTTTTTAAATTTATATACTAAGACTGGTTTTATGAAATTAGACCAAATAGATCGTCGTATTTTGCGCGGTTTACAGCAAAACGGTAAGTTGCAGAATAATGAGTTAGCCGAGCAGATCGGATTATCCGCTTCCCCATGTTTAAGACGAGTCAAACAACTTGAAGATGAAGGGATCATTGACCGATATGTGGCTTTGGTAAACCCGCAAAAAGTCAATCTCGGTTTGACGGTGTTTGCTCGAATTTGGTTGAAAAGTCAGGATGAGCAAACCGTAAACCGTTTTATCGATTCGATTATGAATATTCCTCAGATCGTAGAGTGCCAATTGATGGCAGGCGATTGTGATTTTTTCTTACGTATCGTTGTTTCTGATTTAGAAGCTTATCGAAAGTTTCAAATCAATCATCTTAATAAAATATCAGGAATTCAGAATGTAAAAACTGAAATCCCTTTGCAAAAAATCAAACTAACCACGACTTTGCCATTGGATTAGTACGAGTTATTATAACCTGTAGACTAAGAGATATAGCTCAATGAAAATAAATGGCTCAACAAAAATAATAGCCTTAATTGGAGACCCTATAGTAAAGGCAAAAACTCCAGAAATGTTAAACCAACTGCTATATGAACGCGGTTTGTTGGGAGAATATGTGGTTGTAGGATTTCATGTGAGTAAGGAGAATTTAAAAAGGACAATCGATGGTTTGAAATGTATTGAAAATTTTATTGGTGCAGTGATTACAATGCCTTTTAAAAACTCGATAGTATCTTTACTAAATAGTTTTGAAGAAAATGTTGGTTTTCTTCAAGCATGTAATGTGATTTTAAAAAGAGATTCAAATATATTACATGGCTATAATTTTGATGGATTAGGATTTGTTAATGGCTTGTTTAAACAAGGTTATGTTGTAAAAAATAAAGTTTGCGTTTTAGTTGGAGCTGGTGGAGCAGCATCTTCTATCGCATATCAGTTGCTTCAAGAGCAATGCCAGAAACTTGTTATATTAAATCGGACAGAAGAAAAAGCACAATATTTAAGAGCTAAATTATTAAAGCTATTTCCAAATGCAAATATTACGTTGGATGTAGTTAATTTAACATGTATTGATATTTTGATTAATGCAACTCCATTGGGGATGAATACTACTGACTTGTTACCCTTAGATAAAACACATATTTGAAAAGCAAAATTGGTTGCAGAATGCATTGTGTCGCAAGAAAAAACAAAACTAATTGAATATGCAGAGCCGTTTGCAGAAATACATTTAGGTAAGTTTATGTTAGAGGGGCAACTAAGCCAAATTTTAGATCTATTTTTAAAAGATACGCTTTAAGTAAATTCTAGATGTGTAGAATTAACAAATATATACTAGGTTTTTTTAGTTGTATTAGTTCAGATCTGATCAGACATTGATCTTGAAAAAGAGAAAGTTACCCGTTTTGATAAAGGTGTCGAATCTTAATCAAACAAAGGTAACTTTCTTATGTTGCATACTAACAATCAAATCATCAAACACAAAGTAGGCTTACTCAATTTAGCTGAAGAACTTCAGAATGTATCCAGAGCTTGTAAAGTCATGGGTGTCTCTAGAGATACCTTTTACCGTTATCAGGAACTCGTTGAATCAGGTGGTGTTGATTCACTCATCAATAAATCCCGAAGAGTACCGAATCTTAAGAATCGTGTAGACGATGCCATAGAACAAGCCGTTATTGATTTCGCAATCCAATATCCAGCTTATGGTCAACACCGCAGTAGTAATGAATTGCGTAAAAATGGTGTATTCATTTCAGGTAGCGGGGTTCGATCTATTTGGCTTCGCCACGATTTAGAGAATTTTAAAAAGCGATTGAAAGCCTTAGAAGCCAAAGTGGCACAATATGGCTTTGAGTTAAATGATCATCAGATTGCTGCACTTGAGCGTAAACATGAAGATGATGTTGCTTGTGGCGAGATAGAAACACACCATCCAGGATATCTTGGAGCCCAAGATACATTTTACGTTGGCAATCTGAAAGGTGTTGGTCGAATCTATCAACAAACTTTTATCGACACCTACAGCAAAGTCGTTCATTGCAAGCTCTATACAACGAAAACACCGATTACAGCAGCAGATCTGTTAAATGATCGTGTACTACCATTTTATCAGTCGCAGGATCTACCAATGCTGCGTATCCTGACAGATAGAGGTACTGAATATTGCGGTAAGGTTGGACAACATGATTATGAGCTATATTTAGCCATCAATGATATTGATCACACCAAAACAAAAGCAGCATCCCCACAAACGAATGGAATATGCGAGCGTTTCCATAAGACGATCTTGCAGGAGTTTTATCAAATTACATTTAGGAAGAAGCTATATAGTACATTAGAGGAATTACAAGCTGATCTAGACGTTTGGCAAAAATTCTATAATACTGAACGAACTCATCAGGGAAAAATGTGCTGTGGTCGCACACCACTGGAAACATTACTTGATGGGAAGCGAATTTGGGCTGAGAAGAATTTAGCTCAAATTTAACCTGACAGGCACACTAAAAAATGGGTAACTGTCAGATCTGGTTTGAGCTAGTACATTTTAGTGTATAAAACGATCATTGTTAATTCTGTTAAGGTTCTATTGTTTTTACCACACTATCAACCGAATATTGTCCCCATTCGGACAGTTGTTCGATAAAGTGATTGATTGCTTGACTGTCAAAGTGAGCCACTAACATATAGCAAGCAGAACCGCAGACTTTATAACAACTTTCGATCGCTTCAAACTGCATAACAAATGCTTCAAACTTTTCAAAATCATTATTTTGCATCATTACTCGGATAAACTGAGTCGTTGGATGATTTAAAGCAATTGTGTATTTTTGAATTGTACCTTCGTCTTGCATTCGGGCGATACGACTACCAACGGCTTGCCCTGTACGGTGAACCAATTGTCCAATGTCTTTATTACTGAGTCTAGAGTCAGTTTTCAGGATCTTTAAAATTTTTAGATCGATTGGGTCATTTGGCAACATGGGCAATTAAACTTTTTTCAGTTTGAAAGTAGTCAGACATTTATTCTTTCACGAGAGTCTGCAAACTGCTAGATATTTTGCTTAATCTTATAAAAACTTCAACAGAACAGTGAGAATGAAAATGAGTCGTACTGCTTTATTGGTGATTGATGTTCAAAATGATTATTTTCCACAAGGCAAGATGGCGTTGTTTGGTGCAGAACAAGCTTTAACAAATATCAATCGATTGGAAGCTGATTTTATCAAAAATGCTCAACCGATTATTTATATTCAACATATTGCCAAACAAGCGCAAGCAACTTTTTTTCAAGAGGGAACAGAGGGTGCTGAATTGCATGCTGGCTTGCAGATCAATCAAGACCCAATCATCATTGAAAAGCACTATCCTAACAGTTTCTTTCAAACGAACTTAAAGCAAGTGCTTGATCAGCTTAAAATAGAGCGTTTGGTTATTAGCGGAATGATGACGCATATGTGTGTCGATGCGACATCTCGCGCAGCAGCGGAATTGGGCTATCAACCAATAATCATTGCTGAAGCAACAGCGACACGCCAACTCAGTTATGCAGGTAAAACAGTACAAGCTGAAGATGTGCAAACGGCATGTTTATCTGCATTTCAGATGTTTTCACAAGTCATCAGTGTTGATGATTATTTAAAATAGTCAAAATAAAGGGAAATGCAAAAGGATAGCGCTTTTGCTTTTCCCATTTTAAATCAAAACAGCTTCTATTCTTGATTTAAAAAACCTTCTTTAATTTTTTCAGGCAATCCTGCATGCCACCAAGTATAGATTGAGGATTTAATTTCCTCATCTTCTTCTGGGTCGTTAAATGGTTCGTCGTCTTCACGAATTAATTCATCTTCTTCAAATTTAAACCAGAATTCCCACGGGTCATCATCACCGCATCCCCACGCACGTACATCAATCTCATCAAGTAGAGATTTTAAGAAAAGCACAATTGCTTCAACAAATTCGTCACCTGAAGACCCATGTACAAAATGGGCAATGGAGTAGCCATCAACAGCATAAATGGACTCTGGACCTAAATCGAACTCGACATTGTCTACAGTATTTAAAAGGTCTTCAGCCAGTTCATATCCCATCTCTGGGTTGATCTCAACCGCGGAAGTCATAAATTTATCCTGATCCCCTCGATGTGCTTTAAATAATTCATCCAGTTTTAGCATAAGGTTTGGATTTGGATGTTTGTAATAAATGTTGCTATGAAGTTCCATACGTTCCCCGATTTTAATATTTAAGTCATGTTAATATTGATGTTGGTGATGCTTTTCTATGCAAATGAATTATATTTTGAACAGTGTAAATAGCAATCGGCTATAAAATGAAAATTTAAATAAATACAAACTATTGTGTTTAGTTTAAGCTGCAGTTTCTAACTTTGCTGTAAGTTGTATACTTGTCAGCAATTTATTAATCAAAAGTTATTTTATTAATGCATGGTGCGGATGATCGTGCTAAAATAAGAGAAATCGGGTGTGTTCCCGATTTTTTTATGCGGATTACTTCCGCGCTGACAGGATTTAGGTTTACAACATGCCCATTTCAGAGACATGGTTATTACCTGATGGTGTAGCTGATGTATTACCAGAGCAAGCGCAAGTAATTGAACAATTGCGCCGTAAAGCTTTAGATTTCCTCGCATCCCGAGGTTATCAGCTGGTGTATACGCCATTCATCGAATACATCGAATCACTTTCTTCTCTTTCCGAATCGAATCAAGATTTAGACCTAGCCACTTTTAAAGTCATCGACCAACTTTCTGGTCGTTTGCTTGGTGTGCGTGCCGATATGACACCACAAGTGGCTCGTATCGATGCCCATGTACATCAAGTACAAGGTGTGGCGCGTTACTGCTATGCAGGAACAGTACTTCATACTAAACCACAAGGTTTTAATACCACGAGAGCACCTTTACAGCTTGGTGCGGAATTATTTGGTTCAGATAGCATTGATGCTGATGTTGAAATGATCGACGTCATGCTTAATCTGATTAAAACAGCGGGTATGGTGGATGGTATCCATCTTGATTTAGGGCATGTTGGGCTATTTAGAAGTTTGGTCAAGCTTGCAGGTTTAAATAAGTCAACAGAACGTCAGTTGTCAGACTTATATCAACGTAAAGCGTTACCAGAACTTGCTGAGTTTACGCAAGAATTAAAATATGGCGCTGATTTTTATGCTTTAGGTCGTTATGCAAGTGACTTAGATGCTTTGCAAACGCATATTAGTACAGAAATTTTTGCGGATGAAGCATTTAAACATGCTTTTGATGTACTTAAAACAACATATACCGAAATTCAAGCACGTTGGCCAAATCTCAACATCGGGATTGATGTGGTAGAACTTCGTTCATACCATTATCACACTGGCTTAATGTATGCCGTATATGCACCAAACCGTGCAGCACCATTAGCACAAGGTGGTCGTTATGATGGTATTGGTGAACATTTTGGACGAGCGCGCCCAGCAACAGGTTTCTCTTGTGACTTATATGTTTTAAGTGCGGGGCAACATCAACAGATTGAAAAAGTGGTTGCACCGAAGGGAACAGCTCCTGATTTGCTTGATGCGATTGAGACGGCTCGTAAACAAGGTTTAAGTGTAATTCAACTATTGGGTAATGACGATTTAAACTCAGTTCCTAATGCAACACACCAATTGGTGAATGTTGCAGGTGAGTGGAAAGTCGAAACAATTTAATGATCGAATTGAGTGTTCATGTCACTTTATTTGATTTTCTATTTTAACAGCATGATGTAATGAGGCTATTATGGGCAAAAGTGTTGTGGTACTCGGTACCCAATGGGGCGACGAAGGTAAAGGTAAAATCGTTGACCTGCTCACAGATCAAGCAGCTGCGGTAGTACGTTATCAAGGCGGGCATAACGCGGGTCACACACTCGTCGTTGGTGGTAAGAAAACAGTTCTTCACCTCATTCCATCAGGTATTTTACGTGAAAACGTACTTTGCTTAATTGGCAATGGTGTTGTGCTTTCACCTGAAGCTTTGATCAAAGAAATGGATATTTTAGAGAAAGAGGGCGTACCTGTTCGTGAACGTCTACGTATTTCTCCAAACTGCCCATTGATCCTTCCGCACCATATTGCACTTGATCAAGCACGTGAGAAAAAACGTGGAAATGCTAAGATTGGTACAACTGGTCGTGGTATTGGTCCAGCGTATGAAGATAAGGTCGCTCGTCGTGCAATCCGTGTTGCGGATTTGGTACGTGGTGGTGATCATCTTAAAGCGCAGCTTGAAGAACTTCTTGAGTACCATAACTTCCAGTTAACCCAATTCTTTGGTGTTGAAGCAGTTAAAGTAGAAGATGTACTTGCTCTTTGCGACCAATGGCGTGAAGTGATTAAACCATTAGTATTGGACGTGATCACGACTTTGCATGACTATCGTAAAGATGGTGCAAATATTATGTTTGAAGGTGCTCAAGGTTCATTATTGGATGTTGACCACGGTACATATCCATATGTAACCTCTTCAAATACAACAGCAGGTGGTGTGAGCTCAGGTTCAGGTCTAGGTCCATTACACCTTGATTATGTTCTTGGGATTACCAAAGCATATACAACTCGTGTAGGTGCGGGTCCGTTCCCTACCGAACTTGTTTATGATGCTGCCAATGATGTTGGTGATGCGATTGGTAAACACTTAGGTACTGTAGGTTCTGAGTTTGGTGCTTCTACTGGTCGTCAACGTCGTTGTGGTTGGTTTGATGCAGAAATTTTACGCCGCTCAGTTGATGTAAACTCATTATCTGGTATTTGCTTAACTAAGCTTGATGTTTTAGATGGCTTAAAAGAAGTGAAAATCTGTGTAGGCTATGAAGCTGCGGATTCTGGTTGTGTTGGTTCTACAGATGCGCTTGCATTTGAAACATTAAAACCAATCTATGAAACCATGCCAGGTTGGTCTGAATCGACTTTCGGTGCGAAATCACTAGATCAATTGCCACAAAATGCAATTAATTATGTGAAGCGTATTGAGCAGTTGATTGAATGTCCGATTGACATCATTTCTACTGGTCCAGATCGTGATGAAACGATTGTGATGCGTCACCCATTTGATGCTTAATATATAGATATTTTAAAAGCTCCCTCGGGAGCTTTTTTTATAAAGCTATTTTATAAGGTTTAAATAAAATGTGATTTACTTTGATTTTTTTTACAAAATACAACATAATTTGGGCGCTAAACGTTGAACTCCGTGTTGGAGTTTACATAAAGACTAATGAGCTTTGGTGAAAATAATGATTAACAAGAATGTATTACTTGGATTAGGGTTAGTGTTTGGTTTGTCTGGTTGCACCACGGTTGCTGAGTTAACGGGTAATGACTCTGCAACATTAAACCTCAATGCGGCAGCAGATTATAAGTTATTGGTTGAAGATGCAAAGGCGCAAAAAGCACTGGATACGACATCATCTACTTATAAACGTGTGAATGCTGTTTTTGTAAAAATGAAGCCTTTTGCGGATCAAGCAAATAAAACAGGGCAACAGTTTGACTGGCAGTTAAGTGTGTTGAGATCTGATGAACTCAATGCATTTGTCATGCCGGGTGGAAAAGTGGTGTTCTTCACAGGTATCGTCAATCAGCTTAAATTAACAGATGCTGAAATCGCTGCAATCATGGGTCATGAGATGACGCATGCTTTAGAAGAACACTCTAAACGCGATGCAGGTGCTACTGCAATCACTGATTTTGCTGTGAAGATGGGTAAAACTTATGCAGGTGATAAGTTAGGCTCAATGGGTACTCAAGCACTCGATATTGGTAGTAAATACGGCGTCGGTCTACCTTACTCACGTAGTTTAGAGTCTTCTGCGGATCGTGGTGGTTTGATGCTTATGGCTAAAGCAGGATATAACCCAGAAGCCGCAATCACAGTATGGCAAAAAATGAATAAAATTGATGGTGGCAGTACCAATGGTGTTCAAAAGTTTACTTCTACGCATCCATCGAATAATGACCGTATCTCAGATTTAAATAAGAGTATGGTTGAAGCCAAGCAAGTTTATAAAGCTGCAATCAAAAAATAATTGAAATGTAGAAGAGATCTAAGCCTGAAGTTATTCAGGCTTTTTCTTGGAAGTAAAAGACTAAAGTCGAAAATGATTTAAGTTAGGTTTTTATATTCAGCTTGTTAGAATATACCTTTCGATACACATTGAGTTTGAACCATGCAAAAGAATATATCCTCAACGATGTTTTATTCTCTGATTTTTGCAATGGGCGGTGCACCAACAATCGCTATGCTCATTATTCAGGCTCAAACCACTGATCCAGCTATTGTTTCTCAAGCTTTGCTTGGGCTGAGTGTAATGATTGCTTGTATACTGGTTCCTATTGTTCTGATTCAAAATGCATTTCTATTTTTTAAACGAAATGATCAGCAGTTGGAACAGAAAATTATTCCTTTAAAAAATATCTATTTGGCTTTGAATGTACTCTGTTTGGTGTACTGGTTGATGGTACAGTTTTTGTAGGTTTTTTACTTACATAATTAATATGATTTAATGAAAATTATTGATTTATCCTTATGTAACATTTGCATATAATTCACAACGTTTTTATTTGTTCTCTATGGAGTTGATTATAATGAACAATAAATTAATACTTAGTCTTTGCGCTGCGACTGCGATTTCAATTTCTGGATGTACAACCATTGCGGATATGGCAGGTGCAGACTCTGCAACATTGAATTCAAATGCGACGCTGGGTTTTAACAAAACTGTGCAAGAAGCACGTGCAAATAAAACTTTAGACACAACTTCTGCAACATATAAAAAGGTAAATGCGGCATTTATTCGCTTAAAACCTTATGCAGATCAAATGAACCAAACAGGACAACGATTTGATTGGCAGTTGGCTGTGCTTAAGTCAGATCAGATCAATGCTTATGTTGCACCAGGTGGAAAAGTTGTTTTCTATACGGGCATTGTTAACCGACTCAATTTATCTGAGGCTGAAGTGGCTGCTGTTATGGGACATGAAATGACCCATGCTTTAGAAGAGCATTCAAAACAGAAGTTAGGAGCGCAAGCCTTAACCAATCTTGCCGTAAATATTGGTAAATCTTATGCAGGTAGCCAAATTGGTGAATTAGGCAATGCTGCAATTGATTTGGGCAGTCAAGTGGGGGTGGGCTTACCTTATTCACGTAGCTTGGAAAGCCGTGCGGATGAAGGCGGTTTAATGATGATGGCAAAGGCAGGCTATAACCCACAAGCGGCAATCACGTTGTGGGAAAAAATGGCCAAACAAGGTGGTGCTCAAGGTTCTGCTTTGCTTTCTACACACCCATCTGATGCAAACCGTATCAATGCGATGAAAAAGAATCTTGCAGCTGCGATGGCAGTATACAACGCACGCGGTGGAAAATAAGCGTTTGGGACTACAACAGTATATAAGTGAAAAGGATGCCTAGGCATCCTTTTTTAGTTTCTGAATCAGTAACGCGAATGGAGTGGCTATGTACATTAAAACCTGAATCAAACTAAGGTGCTGGATTAGGTTGTTGTTTATGGATATCTTCGATTTCCGTTAAGATTTCTTCAGACAGATGAAGCTCGAAAGCATGAAAATTTTCTTTTAGCTGTGAAAGTTGTGTTGCACCAATAATGGTGCTGCTCACAAAGAATTGCTGTTTAATAAATGCCAATGCCAATTGGGTTAGACTTAAACCGTGTTTTTCAGCAAGTCGCGCATATTGTTCTGTTGCCCAATCACTTTGAGGGTTGGTATAACGGCTAAAACGCGAAAATAAACTAATACGACCATCTGCAGGTCGTGCACCATGACGATATTTTCCTGTCAGGTAGCCAAATGCAAGTGGTGAATAAGCAAGTAAACCAACACTTTCAAACTGTGCAATTTCAGACATACCGACTTCATAGGTGCGATTTAACAAGCTATATGGGTTTTGTACACTGACAATTTTCTCTAATCCCAATTGCTCTGCGAGATGTAAAAATTTTAAGGTGCCCCATGGCGTTTCATTGGACAAGCCAATATGGCGAATACGTCCTTTTTTAACTTCATTTGAAAGCGCTTCTAATGTTTCTGCAAGTGGGGTAATGTTTTGAGTCAATGCCGCTTGCTGATTGCCATAGCCTAAGGTACCGAAGAAGTTTGCAGGTCGCTGTGGCCAATGTAGTTGGTAGAGGTCAATATAATCGGTTTGTAAGCGTTTTAATGAACCATCAATCGCTGAACTAATTTCTGAAGCGATAAATTTTGTATGCCCATCACGGATTTGACTACCGCCTTGCTGTGGTCCAGCGATTTTTGTAGCAATGATGAGTTTGTCGCGTTGACCATTTTGAGCAATCCAATTGCCTATAATGGTTTCTGTTGAACCTTGAGTTTCAGGTTTGGGGGGAACAGGATACATTTCGGCTGTGTCCCAAAAATGAATATTTTGATCAAGTGCATAGGCGAGTTGTTCAAATGCTTCATTCTGAGTATTTTGTTCACCAAAAGTCATGGTTCCTAAACAAATTTCAGGTACCACCAAATCAGAATGACCTAAGCGATTTGATTTCATGTCAGATCCTTTAATGAGAGTTCAATATCTAATGAGAATAATAACGTAAATAAAATTTGATAAGCTGTTGAAATTATTTTTCTAATGACCAAAAGAAGATGAATTTATCTAAAAAATGTATAAGAAAGTATTTATCTTTATCCAATTCACTATTCAAACAGCACAAAGGGAAGATGGACAAAAACTGTAGAGTTTAGACTTAAAAAGCAAACTCGAAAGTTTGCTTTTAAACAATATAAAGATGGTGTTATTTTGAGAATTTTGATATTTATCAAAGCCAAAAAATTGGTGATGTTTACTTCTCAAATCAACTTTTAAATTTTATTCATCATCATTGTTATATTCATCTTCAGAGAATTTAGACTCTTCTAAAGACGCATCAAAAATTAAAATTGCTTTACCATCAGTCTCGATCATACCTTGCTCTTCAAGCGTTTTTAATACACGCCCTACCATTTCACGTGAGCAACCTACGATGCGACCAATTTCTTGACGAGTAATACGAATCTGACGACCATTTGGTAAAATCATTGCTTCAGGTTGCGCAGAAAGATCAATCAAGCAACGTGCAATACGACCAGAGACATCAATAAATGCAAGATCAGTTACTTTACGTGTTGTATTCTTTAAGCGACGAACAAGTTGTGCAAATACTGCATAACTTAAGTCAGGATATTGTTTACTGATTTCGTGGAAATTGTCATATGAAATCTCTGCAATTTCACATACATCACGAGTTCTGACCTCGGCTGTACGTTGTGGGTTTTGCTCAAATAAACCCATTTCTCCGAAAAAATCCCCAGGGTTCAAATAGGCAACAACGATTTCACGCTCATCATCTTCGCGTAAAATAATTGAAACTGAACCTTTTAAAATTAAATACAGTGATTTTGACTCTGAACCTGCATCAATGATTGTTGAGCGTTTAGGAAAACGATTGATGTGGGCTCTCTTGAGCAAAGCTTTGACTGACTCAGGTAATTGACCAGGTGACAAAGCATCTGTACTAAGTTGTGCAAAATTAGAAGACATGCTTAAAAATTCCGAATTGGATAATAACTAGATCTTTTGATCTAAATTGAACTCGTCACGTAGAAGCAGTAGAGATGAAATTCCTTATCAACTCATTTTATGCTAGTGTACAGGTACCCTGTAAATTTATAGCTTTTTTTAGGTAGTTGCAATGCAAACTAGCGTTCATTGGTTAGAGAATGTTGCTTTTCAAGCAAATTCAGAAAGTGGTCACCAAATTATTATGGATGGTTCTGCTGAATACGGTGGTGAAAACCGTGGACCACGTCCTATGGAATTGATATTAATGGGACTTGGTGGGTGTGCTTCATTTGATATTGTGACCATTTTAAAGAAATCGAGACAAAATGTAACGGATGTTGTTTGTCAGCTCAAGGCTGAACGTGCAGACACCATTCCAGCAGTATTTACTAAAATACATCTACATTTTGTCGTGACAGGGCATGATGTAAAAGATAAGCAAGTTGCCAAAGCTGTTGAATTATCAGCTGAAAAATATTGTTCGGCGAGTAAAATGTTGTCTGATGGCGGTGTTGAAATCACCCACGATTATGAAATTATCGCTGCTGAATAGCAAAATAAATCTAAAAAAAGCCAATAGTTTTATTGGCTTTTTTTTATTTTTTAGTATTTATAAAACGTGACTAGTGGAGTCAAAATTAAATAAAATAAATTATTACAAAATGTGTATTTTCTCCAAAAAAGCTATTTTTAGTGAGGAAATGGCTTAATTTCGCGATCTATTTGAGCAAATTAGTGGGTTAGAAAAAGCTGTGGATCAACACGTGCATTGTTGAGACTCATTCCCCAATGTAAATGTGGTCCTGTTACTCGTCCTGTTTTACCCACCAAACCGAGCAAATCACCTTGTTGTAATATTTGTCCTTTCTCAACATTTATTTTACTTAGATGACAGAACATACTAATTAAACCTTGTCCATGATCAATCATGACAGTATTGCCATTAAAGAAATAGTTGCCTGTTGCAACCACTTTTCCTGCCGCGGGTGCAATAACTTTTTGTCCAATTGGAGCAGGTATATCTAATCCAGAATGGGGTGCGCGTTCTTCGCCATTGAAAAAACGTTTGCGACCGAATGAATTGCTAAATTTACCTGCAGTTGGTCGGATGAAATTTGGGAAATCTTTCCATTGGGCTGGGCTAAATGTGCTATAGACGTCATTTTGCTCTTTGGCTTCTTGGCTATATCGATCAAGCTGTTGTTGATTTGGATTAACGTAATCCTGGTTTTTTACATTAAGCCGTTGCTCAGCATACTTATAGGGTTGCACCTCAATATTGATTGGACCATTTGAGCTTTGCAGTTCTAGGTTGCCAACCTGAGCAGAAAGTGGAATACCAAACACAATATGATTCACCGAATTGGTCCCATCAACAACCAATACGGGCTTGCCTTGATAACTCACATTCAACACTGTTTTGGGCACAGTAATCACCGCAATACCACCAGCTCGACGTGAGTCTTGAGGTAACGCAAAGCTTTGAGTTGTGATCATTAGGCTGGTTAAAATGAGGATTTTTTTGATTGAAAACATAATGCTGATACAAGATTTAATTTTTAGACAGTATCTGAGATTGTCCTAGCAAGCTCAAGCCCATGATTGTTAAATTATCAGCACTCCTGTTGATCGTTTAAACGCTTAGCATTTGTACTTGTGAGCATTTAAATCGACCAACTTTTAAATTGATCAAGCGCTTTCGAGTACAGTTTATAGGTTGAATTGGAGGGAGAATGAATTTGATATATTTTTACGATCACATGCTAATGATCTAGCATGTGATTCATTAAAAGAACTGCTTGGATATTCATTGATTTGCAAATGCAGACCGATAAGGTTTAGCTCGTCTTAATTGGTGCAATACTGAAACCAATACATCTATTTCTTCAGTGGTGTTATAGAACGCAAGTGAAGGGCGCACCGTCCGTTCGACACCAAAACGGCGTAAAATTGGTTGTGCGCAATGATGTCCCGTTCGTACAGCAACTCCATGCTGATTTAAAACTTTCCCTACCTCTTCAGTTTCATAACCTGCAAGGGTAAAAGACATCACACTGGCTTTATTTAAGGCTGTACCAATTAAACGTAAACCAGAAACACTTTGAAGTGCATGTTGACCGTACTCCAGTAAATCATGCTCATAGCGTGCGATGTTGTGGATGCCGATTCTTTCTATATATTCCAAAGCAGCGCCCAAGCCAACAGCATCAGCAATGTTTCCAGTACCAGCTTCGAATTTATTTGGAGCAGGTTGATAGATCACATGTTCAAAGGTGACATCCTGAATCATATTACCGCCACCTTCCCAAACGGGCATGCTGTCGAGTAATTCTGATTTGGCATAAACAGCGCCGATCCCTGTAGGTCCAAAAACTTTGTGCCCAGAGAACACAAAGAAGTCAGCGTCTAAGCTACTCACATTGGTTGGAACATGAGAAACCGATTGCGCGCCATCAATTAAGACCCGTACACCAGCAGCATGTGCTAAAGCGATAATTTCTTGAGTCGGTGTCACCGTACCAAGTGCATTGGATACTTGAGTGATTGAAACAAGCTTAGTCTTTGGATTGAGAAGTTTGATAAATTCATCAATCTGAATCTGACCTGTATCATCGACAGGGATTACCCGCAGCTTAGCGCCAGTTTCTTGAGTCAGTTGGTACCAGGGGACAATATTGGCATGATGTTCCAAATGCGAGACAATGATTTCATCTCCCGCTTGAATATTTTGTTTTCCCCATGATTTTGCAATTAAATTAATGCCTTCGGTTGTGCCTCGGACAAAAACAATATTTTTAGCAGAAGCTGCACCGATAAAGCGAGCAACCACATCACGTGCATGTTCATAGGCATCACTGGCGCGTGCTGCGAGTTCGTGTGCAGCACGGTGAATATTCGAATTTTCATGCTGGTAAAAATAAGAAATTCGATCAATAACTGCCTGTGGTTTATGGGTGGTTGCTGCATTATCCAACCAGATCAAAGGCTGACCATTGACACGCTCTTGCAAGATTGGAAAGTCTTTTCGAATTTGCAGAATATCCAATGGCTGATAATTTTGACTCTGAGTGGGTATTTGCTTATCTGAATGTGGACGAACAGACTCAATTGTGGGGGATTGAAGAAAGTAATAGCCTGATTCAGTCGTCGCAGGTTTGTCATTACGATCTTCTATCGTGCTTTTTAGATGATGGTCATTTGTCACATGATAATCATCAAAGGCATAGGGATTTTTAACTCCTTTTGTTTGGCTGATGTTGTGTTGTAGATTTTCAGCATCAACACTTTCATGTTGAGCAAAATCCAAAAAATAAAAAGCGGATTGTGATGGTGTTGCGGATGTTGCTGGCGGAGTAGAGGGGAGTGCAGACGTTGAATTTAAGGCTAAATTCCAATCAGGTGTGACCGTGAATGGGTCTGGCGTATTCGCTCCTCCAATAATTGGCGCCGAAGATAGAATGCGACGTTCAGGATGATCTGTCGTAGGTTCTACATAATGTTGCGTAGATTTCGGATTTAAATGAGCTTGTTGCACAATAGCAGGGATACGACCTGATAAAGCTGCTATTGGATCTTTTGGCTGTGGTGTATGGCTCTGCCCGAGCACTTGATCAGGTAGTTCAAAATTCAAAGCTTGTTTTTTTTGCTGTGGTAATGCCGCAAACAATTCATTTGCCAACTGGGTAATCACAGATTCATGGATTGGTGCATCTTGTGTTGCAGCAGATGAATTATTTGTAGGTTGTTGGATAGTCATGGTATTTATCTACCTCCACATCTTCAAGTACAGCAAGCGCATCATCTGTAAGCACAGCAAGTGAGCAATATAACGAAATTAAATATGAAGCAATGGCATTGCGATTGATGCCCATAAAGCGGACTGAAAGTCCTGGTGCTTGTTCACCCGCAAGACCAGGTTGGAATAGTCCGACGACACCTTGACGTTTTTCTCCGACACGTAACAGGATGATTTTGGTTTTGCCGTCTTCCACTGGGATTTTATTGGAAGGAATTAACGGAATACCACGCCATGTAATGAATTGAGAACCAAACAAACTGACAGTCGGTGGTGGTACGCCACGGCGAGTACATTCACGACCAAATGCAGCAATTGCATCAGGATGCGCCAAGAAAAAACCGGGTTCTTTCCAAACCTTGCGTAATAGGTCATCCAAATCATCGGGTGTTGGGGCGCCTGTCAAGGTTGAAAGACGTTGTTCATCTGCAACACTCGCTAATAGCCCGTATTCAGGGTTATTGATCAATTCACTTTCTTGGCGCTCTTTAATCGTTTCTATAGTCAGGCGTAATTGTTCTTTAATTTGATCGTGAGGGCTACTGTATAAGTCTGAAACACGGGTATGAATATCGAGTACGGTTGAAACCCCATTTAAAAAATATTCACGAGGATTAAGCTCATAATCCACAAAGGTTTGTGGAAGTGTCGCTTCATCACGTTGGGTGCAGGCAACTTGAATATCATCTGTATTGCTGACTTTGTTGACTCGGTAAATACCAGCTTCTACAGGTGTCCATTGTAATAAATGCGTCAGCCATCGTGGCGTAATTGTTGAAAGTTGAGGAACGGTTTTGGTTGCATTTGCCAGTTGGCGAGCAGCCTGATCATTGAGTGCTTGGCGTGTGACTTCTTGGTTCTTAGCCATGTTTTAATCCTTGGTGATATGAATTGATGGTTGATTACAATTTGTTTAAGGTGTCTATTGTTATCATCTCCAGTAAAATCAGAGTGCTGTTATGAATGCTTCATATTTTGAATCTTTTAAAATATGTATAAGGAATAACTTCGAAAGCTATTCTTGGCGCCAAGGCAATCCATGAAAGCGCCAACCGTTGAATACCCCGCGATGATTGTTTTCATCCAAGTCACCTTCAAAGCCTTGTTCAATGTTATAAATATTTTCAAAACCAGCATTGAAAGCGACATTGGCTGCCGCTGCGGAACGTTTACCGCTACGGCACAGTAAGAGAATGATTTTATCTTTGCCCACTTTGCTTTCGAGTTCTTTGGCAAAACGTGGATTACGGTTTAATGCAGTTCCTGTAGCCCAGGGGATGTGAATGGTACCTTCAACAAAACCGACAAATTTTCGTTCTTCATTGGTACGAACATCAACAATTTCGACATGACCGGCTTGATACAATGCCCAAGCTTCGTGCGGTAAAATCGTACCTGTAAACTCTAAATAATGGTCTTCAACACGTTGTTGCGCTTGTTCAAAAATCTTTTCAATTTGTGCTTGAGTTAATTCGTTAAAATGTTGTTGGTTTAAACTGGTCATTTCAATTGCCTTTTTTCTGACTTAAATTTGTATTTAAGCTTTGATGTATCAGATGTATTGATAACAACTATAAACATTTTGTATATTCTATAAATTAATAAAAAATGGATTGCTTATTCTTATTTTGAAATAAAGATTGAATTATTTTTTACAGATATGCTTATATGAATTATGTTTATCTACCCTATTGTGAATAAAATAGTATTTAGATGAATAATAAAATTTCATGTGAGGTTTTTTAGATCATGGAACGTCTTTTAGGTAGGTAAACATATGACCCAATGGAATATCCAAAATATTGTGGATGAGTTACAAGAAGCTCGGAATGAATGGCGTACCCAACGTAAAAGTCTCAAAGACTTTGGAGGGAGGGAATTACCGTCAAAAGACGAAATTAAGAAGATCATGAATGACCTGTGTGGCATTTTATTCCCTATGCGTTTGGGACCACATGATTTACGACAACAAAGTGAAAATTTTTATATTGCACATACACTTGAAAAAACTTTGCATTCCTTACTTGAGCAAGTCAAACTCAATTTAACCTATGATTATAAATATAAAAAACATAATGAAAATGCAGATGTCATTGACGTGTTGGCGCAAAGTATTGTCAGTGAATTTGCGCAAAAACTACCTGATATACGCCGTATTTTGGATACAGATGTGATAGCGGCTTATGATGGTGATCCTGCGGCACGTAGTGTGGATGAGGTGTTGCTATGTTATCCGGGAATTTTGGCAATCATTTATCATCGTGTTGCCCACGAATTTTATAAAAAAGATTTATCTCTATTGGCACGTTTAATTGCTGAAATTGCACATTCAAAAACAGGAATCGACATTCATCCAGGTGCGCAAATTGAACAAGGTTTCTTCATCGATCATGGTACAGGTGTGGTGATTGGAGAAACGTGTATTATTGGAAAAAATGTCCGTATTTATCAAGCAGTCACTTTGGGTGCTAAGCGTTTTGAAGTCGATGATAGCGGACGTTTGCAGAAAGAATATGCCCGTCACCCAATTGTTGAAGACAATGTGGTGATTTATGCAGGTGCGACCATTCTTGGACGTATCACGATCGGTCAAGGCGCTGTGATTGGGGGTAACGTGTGGATTACTCAAAGTGTTGCTGCAAATAGTGCGGTTTCGCAGAGTTCGGCAACCAAGACAGAAGTATAGCCAATCTCATCGTATTCATGATGATCTTGATTGAGATTCTATAGTTCAACCCTGATTATCGATACAAGTGATTCGATTTAAATCATTCCTATTCAATAAGCTTGATGCTTTTATACAAATTATTAGTTATTAGAAACTTTTGGAGAATGACTTTTTTGCATTTTTGAATCGCCGATGTTCTTTCTATTGTGAGGTGACATGGATGTTGCCATGTTGAGTGAGTGTATATGAGCAAAAACAAAGCACTGCTTTGTTTGCAACACAAGAATGCTATTCAAGAAAGAACACAAGAATGCTATTCAAGAAAGAATGGATAAGCAAAGAGAAGCATTGCTTACGCAGATCTATTTAAACTTTTGATATAAAGCATGGCAATCATAGCTTTAAATGATTCAACAATATATTCATTACATTGATTTTATTGATCACAAGAAATTATATTTTTACTGTATGGGCTTTTTAAGCAGATTGACTATATTTGCTAAGACAAAGGAATAATGTAATAAGTTTGAGCATTGATCACGATGAGATCATTTCTAATACGATAGATTTGTGCTGCTTCAAGCGGCAGTTTAAACTGTATTGTTTTGCCATGTTGCTGAATTTCAAATACATCATATCCAATCGGTGTAAACCAAAAAATATAGTGATTTCCTGAGCCTTGGACATCATCAATACTTTGATATTTTAGGTATTTATCGTTTGAAATTATTGGTTTAGGGGCTGTCTTACATTCAGGTAGCTCAATCGAATGTTCTAATTTTGGAAGAAATCTGGAAAAATCTTGACTAAAAATATAGTTTTTTGAGGTTTTTATGAGTTGTGTTTCTTCATCAATCACTTGATAACACTCGGCTTGCTGCTGTTGTAAGTATTGTTTTAACTTTGCAATCATCGCTAAATTAAATGGTTCTGCAGGTTGAACTCGATAATTATTGGGTGAAAAGTTACGTTGTGGTTGTTCAGGCTGAGTTCTAAAAATATCTATTATATTTTGAATAAAAGATTGTTCCTGCTGTTTTTGTTCTTGTTTGACTTTCTCGGCTTCTTTTTCTGAGACATATTGAGGGTCGAAATAAACGATGATGTCATGTTCTGAAACTTTTTTTTGATAAGTTTTTTCCTGTACCATTTGCTCCAATAGTGCATAAGCAAATTGATCATAAGAAAAGGTACTTAGTTGAGTAAAAGTTTGGGTCTGCGCATTGAAAAGATAAGCTTGAGTGGACGACTGATAATCGGCTTGAAAAATTCTTATAGTCACTAAAAATTGATTTTGACCTAAATATTCAATTTGTTGGATCAACTGCCGGGGTGAAGACGAGACAAAATATGCCGGAAGCTGTTGATGGGTACGTAAATCATAACTACAAATTTTTAAATCCCGTTTGGGTTGATTGACTCTTTCAAATATCGAACAATCATAAACAATAAAATTTTCATTCAAAACTTTTAAGATCGTGTCAGCAGGCGATTTAAACCATTTAAATTCTAAATCTGATGTTTCAGGTGTTAATTCTTGAATATGTTTATGTGGAAATTTATCGCTGTTCGGCGATTGATAGCCACAAGCATTTAACATGCTTATAGTGAATAGTACCGACAATAATTTACTGAAATTCAACATTGTTGTTATTCTAAAAAAGTTCAATACTGCTTACTCTAAAGCATATCGTTGAAAATACAAACGCTTAAAGGTCATACGTAATATTTTTGCTTAAATTGACTTGAAAAAGATGAATTTAGCACAAATATTAATACTAAAATGTATCCTGACTATTTTAGTAAGCTTTTGAAAAATATATAAATTAATTTTTAAATATAGTTGAAATCTACAAAACCGTTCCCATCTATTATTCAAGTACAAATTTGTTGTGAGGAATAACAAGAATGCGATTTGAAAAATTTACGAACCGCTTACAGCAAGCTTTATCAGATGCACAATCTCAGGCAATGGGTAATGACAATACCGCCATTGAAGGTATTCATATTCTTTCAGTGTTATTGGATGAACCTTCAAATCTGAGTCTGTTACAACAGGCTGGTGCAAATATCCCTGAGTTAAAAGCAAAGTTGCAGAAAGCGTTGGCGGATGCACCAAAAATTGGAACACCGACTGGAGATATCAACCTCAATCCTGAGGCTGTTCGAGCGTTGAATTTAGCAGACAGCTTTGCCCAAAAAGCAGGTGATGAGTTCTTATCTACAGATTGGGTCATCTTGGCATTGGCTGAAACAGGTGCAACCAAAACATTATTAACTGGCGTAGGTGTGACCACTGAAAAACTACGCAAAGCGATTGAAAATATTCGAGGGGGTGAACAAGTGATGGCAAATAACCATGAGGATCAACGAGATTCACTTAATAAATACACCATTGATCTAACTGCTCGTGCTGCAGAAGGAAAACTCGACCCTGTGATTGGTCGTGATGAGGAAATTCGTCGTACCATTCAAGTATTGTCACGTCGTACCAAAAATAATCCAGTGCTTATTGGTGAACCAGGTGTCGGTAAAACTGCGATTGTCGAAGGTTTGGCGCAACGTATTATCAATGGTGAAGTACCAGAAGGTTTAAAAGGCAAACGTGTCTTGTCCTTAGACCTGGGTTCATTATTGGCTGGTGCGAAATATCGTGGTGAGTTTGAAGAGCGTTTAAAAGCTGTTTTAAAAGATCTCGCGAAATTTGATGGTGAAATCATCCTGTTTATCGATGAACTACATACGCTCGTGGGTGCGGGTAAAGGTGATGGCGCAATGGACGCAGGGAATATGCTAAAACCTGCGTTAGCACGTGGTGAGTTACGTTGTGTAGGTGCAACCACCTTGGATGAATACCGTCAATTTATTGAAAAAGATGCAGCTTTAGAAAGACGCTTCCAAAAAGTATTGGTAGATGAACCAAGTGTGGAAGATACCATCGCAATTTTACGTGGTTTAAAAGATAAATATGCGACCCATCATGGGGTGCAAATTCTTGACTCCGCGATTATTGCTGCAGCGAAAATGTCGCATCGCTATATTACAGATCGTCAATTGCCAGACAAAGCGATTGATTTGATTGATGAGGCTGCATCACGAATCAAAATGGAAATTGACTCTAAGCCAGAAGCACTAGATCGTTTAGACCGTCGTTTAATCCAGTTGAAGATGCAATTGGAAGCGGTTAAGAAGGATGCGGATTCAGTCAGTAAGGCTGAAGTTGAGCATTTGGAAAAACAAATTGCTGAAGTTCAGAAAGAATACAGTGATTTGGAAGAAGTTTGGATTGCAGAAAAACGTTTGGTTGACGGCACTAATCAGGCGCAAATTGAACTTGATAAAGCTCGCACAGCGTTTGAAAAAGCGCAACGTGAAGGTGACTTGGCTGAAGCAAGCCGTTTGCAGTATGGTGTGATTCCAGAGTTGCAAAAACGCTTGAATGAAGAAGAAGTTGCGGAAGTGAATGAAGAGCCAAAACTGATTCGTACCAAAGTGACTGAAAACGAAATTGCAGAAGTTGTCAGTGCTGCAACAGGTATACCAGTGTCCAAAATGCTACAAGGTGAACGTGAAAAACTGCTTCATATGGAAGACTTCTTGCATAACCGTGTCGTTGGTCAGGATGAGGCTGTTGTGGCAGTCGCAAATGCGGTGCGCCGTTCACGCGCAGGTCTTTCCGATCCGAATCGCCCAAGTGGGTCATTCTTGTTCCTTGGACCGACAGGTGTGGGTAAAACCGAGCTTACCAAAGCTTTAGGCAATTTTTTATTTGACAGTGATGATGCGATCATTCGAATTGACATGTCAGAATTTATGGAAAAGCATTCGGTCAGTCGTTTAGTTGGTGCGCCTCCAGGCTATGTCGGATACGAAGAAGGCGGTGTATTGACTGAAGCTGTACGTCGTAAGCCATATAGCGTGGTGTTGTTTGATGAGGTGGAAAAAGCACATCCAGATGTATTTAATATCTTATTGCAGGTGCTTGATGATGGGCGTTTGACAGATTCTCAAGGTCGTGTGATCGACTTTAAGAATACGGTTATCGTGATGACGTCTAACTTAGGTTCAAGTGATGTTCGTGAGTTGGGTGAAGGTGCAAGCGATGAAGATGTTCGAGCAACAGTGATGAATGCCGTTTCTCAGCATTTCCGTCCAGAGTTCATCAACCGTATAGATGAATTGGTGGTGTTCCACTCATTGAAAAAATCGCAGATTCGAGGCATTGCGGATATTCAATTAGATCGTCTACGCGCACGTTTAGCTGAACGTGATATTCGTTTAAATGTTGATGATCAAGCGTTTGACATTCTGATCGATGCTGGTTTTGATCCTGTATATGGTGCGCGTCCACTCAAACGTGCAATCCAACAGCAGGTTGAGAACCCATTGGCGCAAAAAATCTTGTCAGGTGCATTCACAGCGGGTGATACCATCTTGATCAGTGCTGAAAATGGTGAGCTTGATTTTGGGAAATTAAAACTCAGCTAATCGAGTCATGTACCAAAGATAAAAAACCAACCGTTATAAGACGGTTGGTTTTTTTATGTTATAAGAAATCTATATATCAACGGCGAATATTCAATGAATAAAAAAATGTATATCCTATTATTTTCAATTTTATGTTTTAACCCTTTGGCACAAGCCTTACCTGAAAGAACATTTGAAGAAATGATCAAACGATCAGAACAGGGGGATCCAGAAGCAATGTATCAATATGCTGACTTTTTATTACATCGCGAAGATGAGGCATCCCAAAAAAACGGGGCAGCATTGATGCTAAAGTCGGCTCAAGGAGGGTTTTGGCTAGCATTTTCAGTTGTTGGTGATTTCTTTAAATATGGTTTTACGGTCAAGCAAGATCCTTCCAAAGCTGTAGAGTGGTATAAAAAATCAGCAGAACAGAATGATCCAGCAGGACAGAATAATTTAGGGCTTGCTTACTATACTGGTGAGGGCATATCGCAAAATAAAGCCTTGGCTGCAAAATGGTATCAGAAATCTGCTGAACAAGGCGATGCCAATGCACAACGTAATCTTGCCCTCATGAATCTATATGGGGATGGAATAACAAAAAATGAAAAGCAAGCATTTCAATGGATGTTGAAATCTGCTGAGCAGGGCGATGAGGATGCTCAAAACAGTGTTGGGCAGATGTATCTGGAAGGTAAGGGTGTTGCTGCAAACGTAACGTTGGCAGTGCAATGGTTGAAGCGTTCTGAAGCACAAGGTAACCGTTATGCACACCAGCAGTTATGGGAAATGTGTAATGCAGGCAGAATTACAGCGGAATGTGTTGATTAGTTCTGTTTGGACCTATTTCAGCCAGTAAGCGGGCTTATTTAACAGATAAACCTAACCTGTTTTACCTATTATCGGGTTTTCTGATCGTTTGATTGCAACATTTGTTAAAAATTGATAATTTTTAGACAGGAATAATAAGAAAGGGAAGTTGATCATGACGATCAAAATAAAGGAAAAATCTGATTATTTAAAGCTACTGACGATGTTGTTAATGGCACTGGGTTCGGGTGAGATATTGGCAAATCAATTGGATGACCAAGATCTTGCAGAACAGTCTGTAGGTGTAGTAAAGCTTTCGCCGATTATTATTCAAGCCGTTAAACAGAATGTTCAACAATCTGTAGATGAGCAAAAAGATTTACATCATAAGATCGCGCAACAACAAGCAGATGCAGCAAAAAAGGATGAAATATATTCTACTGTATTGACTGATTTTGAGTGGCAAAAAAAAGACCCTGATCCAAATAAACCAGGGGATAAATATATTACCCCTTTAGAAAAATATAAAATTATCGATATTGGATTTAACCCTTATCAACGCCACGATGTTCGTATCACAACACAAGATCGGGTGACCTTGTACATTGGTCATGAAGTTGACCCCGTGGCGTATAAATAGCGAGAAAAAAATTAAACAGGGAAGTGTTTAATTTTCCAAGCTCTGTGGATTTTTTGATTACGTTTAAAATCTAAACCAATGGTTTCATTGCTGATTTCTTGCACATCAAACATAGCCTCAATTTCTTCATCCATCTCAAAACCACGATAGTTATTTGAGAAATATAAAGTTCCTTCGGTCGTTAAGCGGTTCATTGCTCGTTTAAGTAATGAGATATGATCACGTTGAACATCGAATGTACCGTAGAATTTTTTTGAGTTAGAGAAAGTTGGCGGATCAATAAAGATCAAGTCATATTGTTCATGACCCTCTTTGAGCCATTCGAAACAATCGCTTGAGAAAAATTGGTGTTGTTCATCAGCATGATCTACGGTCAGACCATTCAGTACAAAGTTTTCTTTAGACCAGTTTAAGTAAGTATTGGATAAGTCCACACTGGTTGTACTGGCAGCACCCCCTAAAGCGGCATGCAAACTTGCAGTCGAGGTGTAGCTGTATAGGTTAAGGAAGTGTTTGCCTTTGGCTTCTGCTGCGATGCGTAAGCGCATTTGACGGTGGTCTAAGAATAATCCTGTATCTAAATAATCAGTTAAATTGACCAGAATTTTAGCTTTACCTTCCTGAACGATAAAGCGTTTAGACGCAGTACTTTGTTTGGTGTACTGCGCTTTACCTTCTTGACGCGCACGGGTTTTGATAAAAATTGCATCACGACCTAAACCTGTTACCGCACGGATCGAGGCTAAAGCAAGATTAAAACGCTTTTTGGCTTTTTCAGGATCAATTGATTTCGGTGGCGCATATTCTTGGACATGCAAACGATCACCATAAAGGTCAACTGCAACATTAAAATCAGGTAGATCCGCATCGTAAAGTCTTAAGCAATAAATATTTTCTTTGACTGCCCATTTCTTTAAAGCTTGCATGTTTTTTTGCAAACGGTTGGTAAAGTCTTCAGCACCTTCAATCTTTTCAAATTGTTGAGGTTGCCAATCAGCAAGGAAGGGCTTACTGACTGTTGCTGGTTTAATATCACCAAAACGAACATAAATCGGTAATTTACCATTCATCAAACGTAAAATTTGTGGATTGTTGAAAGCCAATACATCCGCTTGTTCAACTGCTGCAGCTATAACAGCTGCATATTGATTTGGGAAATTCTTTTGTAAAAGCGCAGATAGACCTAAATATAATGCTCGGTTTGAAGCTTTATCTCCCAAACGCTCACCATAAGGAGGGTTGGTGACAACAAAGGATGTTTTACCTTCAGCATGGAAGTCTGGCCAATCTGCTAATGTACGTTCTTCGATTTGAATTTGATCGAGTTGCTGTTCAAAACCTGCCGCAATAATATTTTGCTTGGTGGCTTTGACAGCTTCCCAATCTGCATCATAAGCATAGAATTTTGGTAAAGGTTGTTGTAATGCGGCTTGATGACGGTCTGCGGCTTCAGCTTTGATCGACATCCAGAGTTCATGGTCATGCCCATTCCAACCATTGAAACCAAAACGACGGACTAAACCTGGCGCACGGTCAGTCAGAATCATTAGTGATTCAATGATAAACGTACCTGAACCACACATTGGGTCAAGTATGATTTCTGGGTGACGTTCTTTCAATTTGGCTTTTTGTAAGATGGCTGCGGCTAAATTCTCTTTAATCGGTGCATCGGTCATGTAACGGCGATAGCCACGCTTATGTAGAGAATCGCCAGATAAGTCTAGGCAGTAGGTATGTTCAGTTTTGCCTGCAAGTATATATAAGGTAATTTCAGGTTGCTTAATATCAATACTTGGGCGTTTACCCACTGCTTCCATGAAAGAATCAACCACGCCATCTTTGACACGTAAGGTCGCGAATTGAGTATTGACCTTGATATCACGTTCAACGTGTAGGCGAATGGCAAAAGTACTTTGTGGTGCAAAAATTAACGACCAATCAAAGTTGATCGCACCTTCATAAAGTTCTTCAGCAACGTCACGCGCATCATGCGTAAATTCAAGTTCATGTGTATGAATAGGCGTGAGCACACGTGAAGCGAGGCGTGACCACATACAAATACGATAAGCATCTTCAAGTTTACCCTTAAAGACCAAACGTCCAGGAAATTTTTCAATATTTTGAATCCCTAAACCTTGAATTTCTTCTTGCAGTAAGGTTTCTAGTCCATCTGCACAGGTAACCCAATATGTAGAAAGACGCGGTTTCGAATTCATGAATATTTCCAAAGACATTAAAGCAATCGCATATTTTAGCGTATTTTGATGACGAAAACTTGTGGATTGTGCCAAGAAGATCGAATTTTTCCAAAAACCTTAAAATTCTTTCATAGATTGTGGTGATTTGCTTGAAATATATTCAAATATCCATATCTAACCAAGATCAAATCAAGAAATTTAAAAAAATGCTGAGTCTTATTCTTTCAATGTTCATTTTTTCACTTTCAATGTCCATATCGCCAGGACCTGTAAATTTAACCATTTTAACCAGTAGTATGAATTATGGCGCTAAACGCAGCTTTGGTTTTATTTCAGGGGCAACAATTGGCTTTACTTTGCTATTGGCATCAGTCTGTTTTGGTCTATATCAAATCATCGTGGTTTATCCTTTACTACTGGATATTATTACTGTATTGGGTACAGTTTTACTGTTATGGATTGGGCTAAATATTCTGCGTGCAGAAGGCACAACGATTTCTACCCAAAGCCATGCTCAAACTAAAATTCCCACATTTATGCAAGGTGCATTGATGCAGTGGCTTAATCCAAAAGCATGGATTGCGGCTGTAGCAGGTACGGGTTTGTTTTCAACAGGTCAAATCGAAAATGCTTTGCTGATTTTTGTGCTGATTTATTTTGTGGTGTGTTATTTATCCTTATTCTTGTGGGGAGTTGTGGGGCAAAAATTAGCAAACTTTTTAAACACAGGAAATCGCGCACGAATTTTTAATGTAGTGATGGGATTGGTACTTATTTTTATCTCAATAGAAATGTGTTGGACATATTTTTATCATTCACCTGCTTTATAAGATCATTATCTAGAGAGCTTGGATATGTCAGCGGAATTTTATGTCACCTTTCAGCCAGTAGAATGGTATCGAACACATTGTCAATCGGTGATTCAAATCGCTCAGCAATTGCAGAGTTATCAATTCCTCCAGTCAAATATTAGGGGCTGTGGGCATTTCATAAATGACTTGCGTTGTGGGTTAAAATTGAGCAGGCAAGGCATGAAATGAAGAGAATAGCGAGACTATTTTCAAGTTTCATAACGTAGCCTGAGATAATTTTAGCCACAACCCTGAGCAAGAACAAAGCACTGCTTTGTTTGCAGCGCAAGGCGCAGCGGGGACTAGTGTGTTTTTTGTCGCTTCGTCGCTCCCTTGCGAAACAGCGTTTCTCATCATTTAGAATGACTAAATTTCGTATCTCGCGTCTAGAATCGCCTAAAAAACACACCTAGTCGCAAACATAGACGAATTGTCCACAGACCCTATTTATTTAAAAGCAATGACAGTGATAGAAAATGCATGGGAATATGATGTTCGTTTGATTTTTGAAGCATCCCAAATTCTATTGGAAATATCTGCAATGAATGATCAACTCTGACAAGAAATAAAAGCTTTTTTGGCTTTATTCGGTCAATATGTTCAGGTTGATGTGATCGATGACGATGGAGAGCAAACAACGTGGTAACTTGGAATTCATCAGTGAACAAAATAATTAACCTGTCATGATAAAACAAAAGCAAGTCTTTGAAGTGTTGATTGATTGGTATACACCTGAGAACGGTGGACGTCAGTATATCCCACAACATGGTGTTTATTACTGTACAACAGAGATTTTGCACAAGCATAAGATCAATACTTGGAGTATTGCACTTGAAATGAATGCAATGTCTCCGAATGAAGCAGAAATGTGGTTTTTGTTTGATCATGATGAACGTCATATACACATTGGGCAATTATTCAATTTATTGGAAGGACCTAGATGTGTCGGTCAAATCATGATTCAACGACTTAAAGATTCTGATTGATTGAACTTTTTAAAAGATGACAGCTGTTAGAATTTAAAATTGGTATATAAATTGCTTAGTTATTCATCGTATTGGTCAGTGTGCTGATGTTAAAAAATTAAATGAATACAGGGGATTTTTATGCAACCAGTCAATAACAATCGATTTATTGCACATGCAGATGCATTTTCAATTGGGGCACTCATTTTAACCAGACTTAGACGTGTAACAGGGCGCGTCATAGATGTGATGTATTTGGTTGACAATAAAAGCTATGCGCAGTATGTCATTGATATATCTTTAGCAACTCAAGATGCTGAGCTCAATCGACATGCTTTACGTTTACAGCATTTACTTGATCAAGAACAACAAGATTTAGATACAACCGTTGACTGGATAGAACAGGGTTCAGCATCTGAAGAAGGCTATGTTTCTGGTGCAACGGAAGAAGAAATATATCGTGCACAAGTTTCTCATCACTATATTGGTGCATTGAGATAATACAAAATTAAAAGCTTTAAGTATAAAGATGGTCGGGCTTGAAGCTTTTTACGCATTTGAAACAGTAAATATCCCATTCAACTTATAAGCTGATAAAAATCATAATGATCATAGAGTATAGACTTTGAGTTATAGTAAGTTTAATACGGAAATCAGCAAATATTTAAAAAGACATCAAATGATTTATTCAGGTACAGCAGATGAATCATTCGCTCAAACAGCACGACGTTTGGCAGATTATAAATTGGCAAAAGATGCAGTTTTTCGACAATGGTTGGACAATAAAAAGTTTAAAGAATTGATTTCGTGCGCACATGGTCGTTGGTATCCTTATGAGGAATTTACATTACCACTAGCACAGTATTTTGCAGAGCAACATGATTTAGCTCATTTAAAATTTTTGTGTGAACATGAAATCCGTTTTCGACTAGAAGATACGCTGAATTGCCTAAAACGAGTCAAAGAATTTGATACGGCATTAACAAATAGCCAAATATTGGAATATGACCTAACCCATGTAGATCCTGAAAAATATCATCCGATTCAGGAGTTGTTTAAATGGCGAGATAAAGCACTGAATAGATTAGACAGTTATCTTGAACTTTTAAAAGATCAATCCGACCAAGACTATATTGAACTGATCAGACAATTAAAACAAAAGCTATTGCAAATGGATGTGAAGCAGTCTGATTTGAAATTGATCAAATTTAAAATTTGATCAGTATTTTTAGCGTTATTTGCCCAAAACTTCGTCTGCCAAAGAAAAGGAAAATCTGTATAATACGTTAACTTAACCTCTAAGGAATCTCTCATGCACTTGGCGGCATTGCATACACCGAGCCAGATTCAACTCAATAATGATGGAAACTTAAAGCATTTCCTGACCATCGAAGGTCTTTCTAAAGAAACCCTCACTAAAATTCTAGATACAGCCCATTCTTTTATAAATGATCAAAATCAACTGATAACGACACCGCTTTTAGAAGGTCGTACAGTGATGAATCTGTTTTTTGAAAACTCAACTCGTACTCGTACCACTTTTGAAGCTGCTGCAAAGCGCTTGTCAGCCAATGTACTGAATATTGATATTGCACGTTCAAGTACTTCAAAAGGTGAAACATTACGTGACACACTTTGGAATTTAGAAGCAATGGCAGCCGATATTTTCGTGGTGCGTCATTCTTCTTCAGGTGCTGCTCACTTTATCGCAGAAACTGTATGTCCTCATGTTGCTATTATCAATGCAGGTGATGGACGTCATGCACATCCAACTCAAGCAATGTTGGATATGTTGACCATTCGCCGTGAAACTAAAAAGAATTTTGAAGATATTAGCCTCGCAATTATTGGCGATATTAAACACTCACGTGTCGCTCGTTCAGACATTGCGGCTTTACAAACGCTCGGCTGTAAAGATATCCGTGTCATTGCCCCAAACACATTATTGCCTCATGGTTTTGATGAATATGGTGAAGGTGTACGTCTATTCAATAAAATGGATGAAGGGGTTAAAGATTGCGATGTGATCATTACCTTACGTATTCAAAATGAACGTATTGATTCACCCGCTTTGTCTTCACAAGCTGAGTTTTACAAAATGTATGGTTTGAACAAAGAACGCCTTGCTTTGGCAAAACCAGATTGTATCGTGATGCATCCTGGACCTATGAATCGTGGTGTAGAAATTGATTCCAGCATTGCGGATGGGGATCAATCGGTGATTCTTCATCAAGTGACCAACGGTATTGCAGTTCGTATGGCTGTTTTGGCGCTGGCAATGCAAGGTCAGTTGCAGGAAAAAGGTTTATTAGACGCGATTGCAGTTTAAGGTAGAGGATAAAGTCATGAGTATTGTAAAAATTGAAAATGTACGTGTCTTAGACCCCATCAACAAAACTGACCGCGTACAAACTGTTTATCTGAAAGATGGAAAACTTGTAGAGTCCTCGAATGACGTTGTTGAAAGCATTGATGGGCAAGGGAAGTGGTTGATGCCGACCATGGTGGATCTTTGCGCACGTTTACGTGAGCCAGGTCAACAACAGCATGGAACACTAAAGTCAGAAGGTAAAGCTGCTCGTGAAAATGGCATTTTACATGTGTTCACGCCACCTGACTCCCAACCGATTGTGCAAGATAACGGCGCTTTAATTCATGGTTTGGTTGAAAAAGCCATGTTGGATGGCGGTATCCACTTACAGGTGATTGGCGCACAAACACAAGGTTTAAACGGAAAACAGCCTGCCAATATGGCGGGGTTGAAAAAGGGTGGCTGTACAGCTGTTTCAAATGCCTATGCGACCTTTGAAAATGATGATGTGGTACTTCGTACACTGGAGTATGCCGCGGGTTTGGATATGACCGTTGTGTTCTATCCTGAAGAGCATCAAATTGCCAAAGACGGATGTGTACACGAAGGTTTTGTTGCCTCACGTCAAGGTTTGCCAATGATTCCTGCGCTTGCAGAGACAATCGCTATTGCAAAATATTTATTGATGATTGAAGCAACAGGCGTTAAAGCGCATTTTGGCTTACTTTCGACTGGCGCATCTGTCGATTTGATCAAAATTGCAAAGCAGAAAGGTTTGCCAGTTACAGCGGATGTTGCGATGCACCAACTGCATTTAACTGATCAATTGATTGATGGTTTTAATTCGCTTGCGCATGTACGCCCACCTTTACGTGCTGAACAAGATAAGGAATTACTTCGTAAGGGAGTAAAAGAGGGTATTATTGATGCGATTTGTACGCATCATGAACCTTTAAGTGGCTCGGCTAAATTAGCACCATTTGCTGAAACTTTGCCCGGTATCAGTGCATTTGATACCTATGTGTCTTTTGGCGTTCAATTGGTTCGTGAAGGTTTATTTGAACCTTTAGAATGGGTTGAAAAAGTGACTTCTGCACCTGCAAAAGTTGCCAACATGACTGAACGTTGGGTGAAAGAATCAGGTTGGGCATTGGTTGATCCAGACATGGAATGGACAGTGAGCAAAGACAGCATTTATTCAAATGGGAAAAATACACCACTAATTAATCAAAAAATGTTGGGTAAAGTTGTAGCGACGTTTATCGCTTAATATAGGAAAGTGTTCACTTCTATTGAGTTTAAAAAGCCAGCATAAGCTGGCTTTTTTTATAGATATAAAACATTTATTGCTACAAAAAGATATTATAAATATCAAAAATTAACCACTAGAATAAAAAACGATCAATAAGTGATTCTAATGCGACAAACACAACAATGATATAGGAGTGTCCAGAATTATGAATATTATTGAGCTTTTAAAACAACAAGTGACAACAAAAGTTTTACAACATGATCAACAGTTTCAAGATGAAAAAATCGGTGCGTTAAGCGCTTTTTTTCCCATCCTTCTTACTATTTTTAAATCCAAACCTGAACTGATTAGTACACTTCAGCAAAATCTGAATCCACGGCTCGCTGACATTTTTAGTTATCGTCCAGAAACGGTAAGCCAATTTCTTGATCTGGTTCGGGGGGATGCACCGGCACAAGACATTGAAAACACATTAAATCATGCTATTTCTCCCACATTATCTTTGCTTGCAGATCAGGCAGGCTCAGACAATAAACATGAAATTTTCGATTTAATTAAGGCGCAGTGGGGGAATATTCAGGCTGCGTTGCCTGCATGGGCTGGGGGCTTATTTTCAGCACTTGGGCTCAGCGTTGGAGGCTTAGGTTTCGCTTCCAATGCAGAAGCTGTGCCTGTTGCAGAAACGGTCATACCACCTGTTGAGCCCGTTGCTCCTGCACCCGTTGAAATTGTCACGCCTACACCTGTTCCACCGCTTAACTCAAGCCCAGTTCAAGATGAGCCAAAAAAATCAAATTGGCTGTTGCCCATCATTGCTTTATTGGTGATTGCAGGTTTAGCTGCATTATTGTTCAAGCAATGTAGCAGTAAACCTGCTGTAGTTGGCGAATCTGCAACAGGAAGCTCAGCTTCACAGGCTGTTGTAGATTTACAAGCTGCTGAATTTCAGCTTTCTACTGATGCACAGGGTAAGCTGGCAAATTGCCAAGCACAATCCAGTAGCCAAACTTTGTTGGATCAATTAAAAGGTGCTGTTGCCTCTGTGTTTGGTCAAGCAGATCAGTGTCAAATTACAGCCAATACAGCTTATGCAGGTGACTTGCCAGATCAAAATGCAATCAATCAAGTTTTAACAAAAATTAAAGGAATTCCGAATATTTCATTGGCATGGATGGGTGATCAATTTACCATTCAAGCCCCAGATTTGGCTCAAGCACAAAAATTGGCTGATGAATTAAAAGGTATTATTCCAAATGTAAATATTACAGCAAACCAATCAACTGCGAATCTCGCTGCATCGGATGCGACAGCAAATGTCGATACAAGTAATTCACAAGCTGATCAAGCATTGTCAAATATTCAAGTAGACTCTGCGAATGTCAATGATATTGCCGCAGCTTTAAACCTTCAGGTGATTAACTTTGCAACTGGTTCTACAGATATTCCTCATGCCAATAAAGCCATTTTGGATAAAGCAGCGAGTTTGTTAAAACAACTGCCTGATGCAAAACTTGTGGTCAAAGGTTTTACTGATAATGTCGGGAATGCAGCCTCAAATAAAACCTTATCAGAAAAACGAGCGAAATCCGTTGTCGCTTATTTGGTTGAAAAGGGAGTTCATAGTTCTCAGCTTACTGCGGAAGGACATGGTCAGGATAATCCGATTGCAGATAATTCGACGAAAGAAGGGCAATTTAAAAATCGTCGCATTGAGTTTGAAGTGGTGGGTGCAACCACACCTTAAGATTCTCATTATAATGAAATGAATAAAAAAGCTTCTGGACAAAGAAGCTTTTTTATTTTTTGCTCGAAAATCGCATCAAATTTTGTTTAAATGGCGCAGATAAAAAGATGATTGGATAAACAATGAATAAATCCTTTAGCCCTTTACTTATAATTACAGCCCTTTCAAGTTCTTTGCTATTGTCAGGATGTGATTATTTTAAAAAGAAAAAAGATGATAACAATACCGCACTTGCTGAGTGGAGTTGTACCAACCAAAGCAATATTGATCAAATTCAGAAATTTTTAAAAGATGAATATTTACGTCAAGTTTCAGACAATATTGCCAATTCAGGTTATGAAGCAGACCAAGCATTATTGCAAAAAATCAATAATGGTCTGAAATTTGAAGTCAAAAATGTACGCACTCTTAGTAATGATTCTACTAAAACCAATCAGTTAGAGTGCGAAAGTCAGCTGGTTGTACAATTTCCTAAAGGCTTACAACAGCGTGCTGAAAATGCCTATGCTGAATATGGTCAAGATTGCCGTAGCGAAGAATGTGAAGGTGAAGGTTATCGTACGCTTCGAGAATATATTGAAGCAGGCGAGTCTAAACTGGTGCTCGGTAATGATCAGTTAAAAGGCAAATTTAATTATAATGTGGTTAAAACAGATCAAGATGGTTTAACGCTGGATGTGTTAAATCAAGATGCAATTATTCAAGGTGTCAGTTTTGTCTCTGTTAAAGCAGTGCAATATGCTGCTTATATTAAAGAAAATAAAGATATACGTGAACGTCAGCAAGAAAATCAGATCGAAAATGCGGCACAGACTGAGCTTGCACAGAAAGCCATGGATATCCGTAAAAAAGAGCTTGATGAAGAAAAAGCCAAACAAGTTGATCGTTTAAATCAAACTTGGGACAGTTTAACGGAAGAAGCGAAGGCACAACTCAAGCAAGATCAAGCAGAGTGGTTTGAAAAGCGTGATGTAGACTGTAAAGTGATTTCACAAAAAAGTTATAGTGAACTGCCTGAAAGTGAAGTTGAAACCTATCAGCAACAACGCCAATATTGGGATGATGCGATGTCTCAACAAAATAAAGAAATGCAATATACCAAGTGTTTTAATAAGCGAACTGCTGAACGTATTATTTATCTCAATAACGCGTTAAATTAAACTAAATATATTCAGATCATTTTTCTGAAATATAAAGAAAGGGATGAATTGATTCATCCCTTTTTTATTGGCATGCTGTAAGCCAATTTAAATTTAAGATGTTGCTATGCGTATTAGTTTCATTGGTTCAGGTCGTGTTGCGACTCATTTAGCACGAAAATTGTCAGAACAACATGACATTGTACAGATTTATAGTCGTGATTTAATTCACGCAGAAACGTTAGCATCTCAAGTAAATGCACAAGCGATAGAACGACTAGTGCATATTGATCCTAAAATTGATCTATTGGTGATTGCTGTCAGTGATCAAGCCATTGCACAAGTGATTCAATCTGTTCATTCTCAGCTGACTGAAGTTCTGATTGTACATACTTCTGGTAGTACCAATTTGAAAGTTTTGACCGAGTTTCATCAAAAATCAGGGGTTTTTTATCCCTTACAAACATTTAGTTTTGATCGTAATGTTGAGTGGAAAACGACACCTTTATTCATTGAAACTGAATTAACTGAGGATTTGGCAATACTGACAGCGTTAGCCAATAGTCTAAGTGAGCGTATCTATCACTATACTTCAGCACAACGTTTGAGTTTACACTTGGCAGCGGTATTTGCATGTAACTTTAGTAATTATTGTTATGACATGGCAAAACAAGTGGTTGATGCGCAACATGTTGATTTTAACTTGTTGTATCCGCTGATTTTAGAAACGGCACATAAAGCGACCCAGAATGATCCCGTAGCCATGCAAACTGGACCTGCAATGCGTGGTGATAGGAATATTTTAAAAATGCATCAAAATATGTTGGAACAACAAGGACGTCTGGATCTAAGCTGTGTCTATAACTTACTTAGTCAACAAATACAAAAAAAACACTCACTGGAGTAAGGTGAGTGTTTGTTGTAACTTGATTACTAAAATGGCTCATCATTTAATGATAGCAGCGTGATCTGCACCAATGGTGACGATGACTCCGATGCAAAATAGACTACAGTAGATAAAAAACCAGATAATCATTCGTTTAAAGGCTTTGTCCGAAATAGAACTATCCGCATATTGTGGTTTTTTAGGGCTTTTGTCATCATTCATCGCAAAATCTCTTTCTGCTTAATATGATTGAATTATGACGATATAAGTTGATATCGCGTAGATACAAAAAATTAGAAAAAAAATATAACAGATGAACAGCGAAACTTTTCATCTGTTATAAAAATTAGTCTTTTAGTGCTGCTTCAATGATAGTAATTAAATGGTTAAGTGCTTGAATAAATTTTTCATTTAATTCAAAAGAGCAATTGATTCGAATAAAATTATTTTGTTGGTTTGTGATATTAAATAAATTACTCGGTGTAATACTGACGCCTTTCTCCAACATTTGATGATAGACATCATTGCTATTGACTCGTTCGGGTAGTTCAATCCATAAAAAATACCCTGAAGGATAATATTTCACATGACATTGTGCAGGTAAATGGGCTTTGAGATAATTAAAGTATTGCTTTTTATAACGTTGTAAAGTTAAGCGTAAAGTTTTTAGATGTTTTTCATAATGGCGATGAGATAAATATTCGACCAAGGCATTTTGAATAAATGAATTGACTGAAAGTGTACTCATTAATTGAGTGTGTTGAATATGTTCAGAAAATTTTCCTGCATAGACCCAACCTATTCTAAAACCTGCCCCCAAAGTTTTAGAGAAAGACGAGCAGTGTAGAACCCAGTTTTGCTGATCAAAATATTTCATTGGGAGCGGTTTTTTTTGACCATAGTAGAGTTCTTCATAGACATCATCTTCAATGAGATAAATTTGATGAGTATGCAGAAGTTTGGCGAGCTTGAGTTTAATCTCATCACTTACAGTGAAACCAATGGGGTTTTGACTATTCAACATCATCATACAAACTTTGATGGGATATTTAAGAATAGCTTGTTCAAAAGCCTCCAAATCAATACCATGCTCAGCATGTTCAGGAATGGTAATCACTTTTAAACCGAGACGTTCAGCTGCTTGCCATGCGCCATAAAACATGGTTTCTTGCAATAAAATGTAATCTCCAGCATGCGTTAGCGCTTGTAATGAAAGATTTAAGGCATCTAATCCACCAGAAGTCATCACAATATCTGAGGGATCCGTTGGGATACCTTGCATGGCATACTTTTGTGCAATAGTTTTACGCAGTTGATAATTTCCTGGCGGTAAACTGGGTGTTTGTTCATAACTGCGCCGTTGCTTTGCAAGTTGTCCTAGTGATTGAATAAGTTTGGCTGAATATAACAATTGGCTATTTGGAAATGCGGAACCCAGTGGGATGATATTTTCAGATTGTATCGATTTTAAATATTTAAATACCACTGAGTTGATTTCAATCGTTTCATTGACGACATGTACTGGTAGGCTGTGCTGAGAAGTTTGCTCAACGACAAAATAACCAGACTTTTCTTTTGAATAAATCAAACCCTGCGCTTCAAGTTCTTGATAAGCATTCATGACGGTAATTAGGCTGAATCCAGATTGTTCAACTTGCTGTCGAAGCGAAGGGAGTTTTTCATGTGCTTTCCATGTCCCATTTTCAATCAATGCTTTAAGACTATGTGCCAGTTGTTCAGATTTATACATGACATTATTCAAGACAAGTTGTGAAATAACTATAACAGATCACATCGTTTTAGCTCTATCTGTTATATATTTTTTATAAATATTTGTGACTATATTTATTTATGATTTGTTTTCAGAATACTGTTACTTGAGGTGGTAGAAAGTGAGTTAGAGAAATGTTTATGACAGCTCAGTTGAATGTGCTTACGCAGTTTTTATCTGATCATGCTTGTTCAATGACGGTGATCAATCATTTAAATCAGAAATTCGTTAACTTTGAAGCAACATTATTACGTGCCAAAGTTTTGCGTGAGTTTTCTGAAAAAAGACATATATTGATTATCCAATCTGAAATGACCACCAATCAAACAGACTTTGCCTATTTGTTTGCGCCGTTTATTTTGGCAAATTTAAATCAAACCGTTTTGTACACCTCGCCACTAACAGACCAACTTCAAAGTCTGCTCAAGCCTTATTATCAAATTGAAAAAACCATAAATTTAACTGAAAAAGATGAAACTGTCCTAGAAAGCTTAAAGTTACGTCTTGATTTTCAGGATCAAGCATTAATCGAGCAGGACTTTATTTGTTTTGAGTTGTTCAAAGCGCTGACACTGTCTGAAATACAGACCATTTTTTTAATTACAGATTATCCAATCGACATCCAGGGACTATATGAAATTGAGCGTTATTTCAGAATTAGAATTTTTCTGATTCGCCCACAGGATCATCAACTGCAGAGCTCATTTCAATACCAAGCAGATGACTTAAATATGCAACAACTGCTTTTTAAATATAAAGATGCTACGCATATGGCATTATGCCGAGAATTCTCTGAAATGAATGCGAGGATTTTAACTTTATTAGGGCTTTATGATATTTATCGAGCACAAAATTTAGTTGAAGATATGTTTTATTCTGAGCACATTTATGAAAAATTGTCTGTATATGCTGAATACATGCAAACAAAACTACAGAACAATGTGCTGAGCCCGAAATTCAAGTCCGTATCGAGCTTAACGATGTAAAAAGACGTAAAAAAAGCTGTAACGATTGTTACAGCTTTTTTGATGGCGAAGAAATTCTGATTTAATTGATTTTTTTGAAAATAAAGTCATTGATTTTATGACCTGATTCAATTCCACGGCGTTCAAACTTAGTTTGTGGGCGCCATTCTGGACGAGGATAACTGTTGCCTTTCCCCGCAAGATTTTCTAGGCGGGGGCGATTATCTAAGACATCAAGCATCCATTCAGCATACGGTTCCCAGTCTGTTGCAGCATGAAAAGTACCACCAATTTCAAGTTTTTCTTCCACCAATGGCATACGATCATGTGACACAAAACGACGTTTGAAATGACGTTTTTTCTGCCAAGGATCAGGAAAATAAAGCTGAACAGTATTGATACTATTATCAGGCATTTCACGAAGCACTTGAATTGCATCTGCATCTAAAACACGAAGATTTTTGACTTCTGCCATGCCTGCTTCATAAACGCACTGTGCAATACCGGGAACATGAACTTCGATTCCAACGAAGTTACGCTCAGGATTGGCTTTTGCCATCAACACCAAAGAACGCCCCATACCAAAACCAATTTCTACAGTCAGTGGGCGTTCCGGATGTTCAAAATGCTGTCGCAAGTCGCCAACAGGGTATTCCAAAATTAACTCACGATGTTGCTCAAGTGCAGTACGTTGTGAAGTATTGAGCGGCGACGATCTGCGCATAAACGTCACAATTTCGCGGTGTTCTTGCAAATTGTCTAAGTCAACAATTTGTGCTTCGATTTGATCGTTTGACATGATTTTGGTAATACTGGAAATCTAAAAGGCGTATTGTAAGTCCTGAGCATGCCAAGTCAAATTTTTTATGGTCAGACTGATTGTATTCAAGCAAAAAATCGAGTCTGATGCTGAATGAATAAAAATTCGATGCTTGAAATTTTGTTCATTCGCCGTTTTAACAAGCATGCCTTTATAAATTTTCCAAGTCTTTACTATTTTTGCTTGGTATAAATTAAATCTTTTAAGTCATAGCCTAAGTGTTGTGCATAATTTAAATATTCTTCAACAACTACAGGATCTAGTTTTTGAGAACGGCTGAGTAACCAAAGATACTTTTTGTTAGGTGTTCCAACTAAAGCCACTTGATAGTCTTCATCAATTTTTAGAATCCAATAATCACCGCGTCCTACAGGTAACCAACGTAAAGCTTTCGGTAAAAATGTAACTTTTAATTTTGAATTGACAGGCGCATTTTGTACTTTAGCGACCCCAATCGATTGCTGAAGTTTTCCATCTTGACTATAACAAGTATTATCCACTCTAATGCTTCCATTTTCATTTAATGAATAATGAGCAGTTACGTTATAATCACATTTTTTCTGAAAATAGAGGGGCTTGCGAGCGATTTCATGCCATTGCCCCAAGTATTTATTTAGATTGATATCTTTAGCTGTTGGGATTTTTTCATGCTCTGAATGAGCGAGTGCAGCAACACTAAGTAATGCAATTCCACTGACTAAGGTAAATACTCTTAATTTATTATTCATAACAAAGCCTTATCTGTTTTGATCATTCAATCAATATACCTAATGATGGATAAATGTGGATTATCTATTGTAAATTTACTTACAAGTCATGTAATTGAAGGATGAAATTTAGAAACTTCTCAACTTTATTTAAGGCTATATTTGATCGTTAAATTTAAGCATTATGGCAGCTATCCTGATCTAAACTTTGTCTGATCAATTCGATCAGTTCTCGAGTAGCTTTAGGGAGTGCTTTATCTTTTAGCCAAATCAAATAAATCGGGACAGAAAGTTGGTTATAAGTATTTTTAAAATTAATTTGAATTAAACGCCCCTCCTCAATATATGGTTTGACCAGTGAATATGGAAAGTTTCCCCATCCTAAACCTGCTTCAACCATATCAATAGCTGTTTGTAGATTATTGGTCCTCCAGTAAGATGCACCAATTACTGGTCTTAAGTCAGTAATATCTAAATCGGTACTCGCCACAATAATTTGACGAATATTGATCAGATCTTCGATATAAATAGGGTGGTTGTAGTGAGTGATTAAATCATGTTGAGCAGAAATAGTTGCAACGACGGTTTCCAAACTAACCAATTGCAAATGTTCTTGTATTTTAATATTTTGCCCAGAACCTGCCAAACAGATACTGATTTGCTCAGAGTACAATAAATGTAAAATATCATCTTGTGGCGCAGTAATGATTTCAATATTTAATAACGGATATTTGCAGGCGAGTTGATCAATTGCACGCAAAAGCTTCTGATTATTTACATCCGATACCACACCTATTTTTAATATGCTTTCTAGACCTAAAGAAAGTTCATAAGCATGTTTACTGAGTTGTTTTAATTGTTCAGAAATAATGCGAGCTTGTGGGGCTAATGCCAGTGCAGTTGCTGTTGGAATGACTTTTCTTGGTGTTCTTTCAAAGAGTTGTAAGCCTAATTCAGCTTCAATATTAGCGATTCCCATGCTTACTGCTGATGGAACCCTATTCAGGGCACGAGCGGCAGCTGAAAAAGAACCTGTATCAATGACTTTGACAAACAATTCAATATTTTCACTGGTGAAATTCATAGTTTGGTATCAGCTCAACTGAAAGCTATTATCTTTATCTATTATTATAACTGAAATTAAAATAGCCTTTCTTAAAAAATTGAGATTGATATATGCAAGGGTTTAAACGTCGAGTGATTTATGTGAGTAGTTATGAAATCATCGGATTGACAATTTCATCTTTAGGTCTTGCATTACTTTCAGGGACTCAATTGAGTCAAACGGGTCCATTGGCGATTTTTATTACGACCATTGCTGTGAGTTGGAATTTTATTTATAACCTTATTTTTGAGGCTTGGGAAAAACGTCAACTTTCACGTCAACGTACGGTAAAACGTCGTATTGTTCATGCTATTGGCTTCCAACTGACCTTAATTGTATTTTTAATCCCCTTGATTGCATGGTGGATGAAAATCAGTTTTCTTGATGCATTCCTGTTGGATGCAGCATTGATTGTCATTATTCCTATTTATACATTTATTTTTAACTGGTCATTTGATCGCATCTTTGGACTGCCACTTTCAGCGCAAGCTTAGAAGAACATTGACTTTACTATTGAGATTTGCCCATCAACATGAATGGGCAATGTTTAAATGATTTAAATTCATTGTATATTTCTAGTTTTCATTTAGAAGTTTGAGTTGATAATTTACTGTAAAAATAATGGATTATAATTTATACGTCAGCTCATGTCGTGATGATGATTAGATCAATATTTTACAGCCTTCAGAGTTTATATAATGACTAAAATTCATTGGTAAAATTGAGTTTAAGTCATGACAGAACGTATCAGAGAAAAATTGCAAATTTTGGCAGATGCTGCAAAGTATGATGTGTCATGCTCGTCCAGTGGAAGTCAACGTAAAAACAAGGATAAAGGGCTTGGAAATACTGGTTCTGGTATTTGTCATAGCTATACCGAAGACGGGCGATGTGTTTCCTTACTTAAAATCTTATTTTCCAATGTATGTATTTTTGACTGCTCTTATTGTGTTTCTAGGCGCTCAAATGATGTCAAAAGAGCGGCATTTACTGTGCAAGAAGTCGTGGATTTAACCATTAATTTTTACCGAAGAAATTATATTGAAGGGCTATTTTTAAGTTCAGGAATTTTTAAATCTGCTGATTACACTATGGAGCGTATGTTGCAGGTGGTGAAAAAACTACGCCTAGAAGAAAATTTTAATGGCTATATTCACCTTAAAACCATTCCGGGTGCGTCACAAGAAATCATTCATGAAGCTGGGCTTTATGTTGATCGCATGAGTATTAACTTGGAAATGCCGACCGAAGAAGGGCTAAAAAAGTTTGCACCAGAAAAAACTCATGGAGAAGTGCAAAAAGACTTAGGCATTGTACGAGATCGATTAATTCAGTTTAAAGATGAGAGAAAAATTATAAAGTCTGTGCCGAAGTTTGTGCCGGCAGGGCAAACCACACAGATGGTTGTGGGAGCACACAATGAAACAGACCAAGATATCATTCTCATGGCAGATCATCACTATAAAGAATTTAAACTTAAACGGGTCTATTTTTCAGGATATATTCCAATCAATGATCAAGAAAAGGCATTGCCTGTTGTCGGTTCTGCACCACCACTATTACGTGAGAATCGTCTGTATCAGTCTGATTGGTTAATGCGCTTCTATGGTTTTGAGGCAACAGAAATTGTCAATGAAAAACATCCGAATTTAGATTTGGATATCGACCCCAAACTGAGTTGGGCATTACGACATCCTGAGCAATTTCCTGTAGACATCAATCGTGCTGAGTATCGTATGATATTGCGCGTACCTGGTATCGGTGTACGTTCAGCCAAAAAAATTATTCAGGCTCGACGTTTTGGTAAGATTCATATCGATCAAATTAAGAAAATGGGTATTGCATATAATCGTGCTGTCCATTTTATCCGTTGTGCTGATACGCCTGCGTTTGTAAAGGATCAATTACCGAGTCAGATTCGTCATCAAATATTACAAACTGGTCAATCAAAATATACGCAACAACTTTCACCACAGTTGGACCTTTTATTTTAAATGGCAAAGTATATTTTTGATGGAACGATGACTGGCTTATTATGCTGTGTGTTTCGTGCATTTCAGTTTAAAGAGCTGGATGTCTTGATAGCCAGCCAAAATAGTCTTCAATCCAGTTTATTGGATGAAACGATTTTTGTTGAGTCTAATGAAATTCACGCTGATCGCGTGTGGAAGGCATTTAAGCAAAAGGTTTCATCTAATACATTGCGTAATTTTTATTATACTTTTTTATCTGAGCAGGAAAGTGCATTTCAACATTTATTTAATTTGAGTATCTACGTGTTTTCATCACATCGACGTGTCGATGCTGATTATGGTCATGCAGATGTGCTTGCAGTTTCTAAATGGGCGAAACAAGTGGGGCGTGAGAAGCACCGTATGGAGGCTTTTGTCCGTTTCAAAAAGTGTAAAGATGAATTATTTTTAAGTTTGGTACGTCCTGATTTCAATGTTCTTCCATTGATTGAAAAGCACTTCAAAGCAAGATATCAAGATCAACGTTGGCTCATTTATGATGAGTTGCGGAATTTTGGCATTTATTATGACTTAAAAAATATTCATCAAGTCAGTATGAATGTATTTGAGATTGATCAAAATATTGATAAGGGGACCAGTCAGGATTTTAGTATTGAACTGGATGACGATGAAATTCTTTATGACCAACTTTGGAAAGACTATTTTAATAGTGTCAATATTTCGGCACGTAAAAATATCAAACTTCATATTCAATATGTTCCCAAACGTTATTGGCGCTATATGAATGAGAAACTGATTTGAGCATTGTATTTTTACATAAAGTCCGTCGCTTTGCTGTGCTATGATGAAGTTGGACTGATTTGAATATCTAGATTTATTGTCTTCATTTAAGATTTTGAATTATTTTAAAAATTAACAATATTTTTTAATATAACCTGAAAATAGAGCGTTCATCATGAAAAACCTTTTTCTAGCAGCTTCTTTTGCGGATGTTTATTTGGATTTTGCACAGCATATTGATCAGCCTCTAATCGGTAAGTCTGTTACATTTATTCCGACTGCAAGTAAGCCTGAATCAATTACATTTTATGTCGAAGATGATAAAAAAGCCTTTGAAAAACTAGGCATTCAGGTTGATGTTTTACATATAGATGAGCAAGATATCCAGTCAATTGAAGCGACGCTAAATCGGAATGACTTTATCTTTGTTTCAGGAGGGAATACCTTTTATCTCTTACAAGAATTAAAACGATCTCAGGCTGACAAAGTCATTTCAAGGTTGATCAATCAGGGAAAACCTTATATAGGCAGTTCCGCTGGCTCTATCGTATTGGGACAAGATTTAGAATATATCAGAACAATGGATGATGCTTCAAAAGCGCCTTATTTACAGGATATTCAAGGATTGGGATTGATCAATTTTTCAATTTTACCGCATTTTAAAGATGAACCATTTTCAGATATTACCACACAGATATTCAATGAGTTTTATGCTAAACAGGTTTTAGTTCCACTCACCAACCAGCAATTTATTTGTATCAACTGATTGTTTTTTAGGTCATCGATGAAATATTGTGGTTTGATTATAATTTTAAGTTCTTGTTTGATTGTACAGGGATGTAAAAAGAAATATATCCAAGATTTTAAATATGAACGCGTGAATCAAAATATATGTGCGCTGAAGCCCCAAGCCATATTCAATTCTGATGATTTCTCAAGGTTTGATATTGTGTTTTTATATGCAAACGGAAATGTAAACGATGTGTTGACAAGCAAAGTTTATCAATCAAGTTTGCACAACTTAGAGAATCATCAGCAAAAATATATGTTTTGTTTGAATCAGGTAGATTTTTTCAAAGATTATTTAGAAACCCAGATTCGGATTGAGCTCATACAGGACAAAATGATTAAGGAATACGAGTTTCGTAATTATTCTTGTGTGTTATTGCATCATACACAGTTAAATTTATCAAAGAATAAAGCCATGAAATATTGTGATTAAGACTTGAACATATTAAAAGCGTAATTGGAAGATTGATTGTGATACTTTTTATTTTATTAGGTCGGAGTTTTTTTATAAGCCTGCTCGCTCAACGAAAGATTTTTGTTATTCAACAAGATTTTCATTACATTGCTTTTATTGATCAAGGTAAGTCATATTTTACGGTATGAGTTTTTAATAAATTGGCTCTATCATTAAATATGAAATAATGATTAATTTGTACTTTTTCTGAACGAGGAAATCACTTGCAATGTTGAAATGATTCACAATCACAACCCAGTCTCATTTTTGATTTATGCCAGATGCCTATTCACCGATATTTTAATTTACACTGAATGATTAAAGTCTCTACACAGAGAACGAGCATAGAGACTTTTGTTTGAACTTCAATCAGTTGCACTGTAATAAATCAATTGAGATATTGGACTCACAACATTATTTTAATCATCAACAACTTTAGATAATCGCTCACTGTCTGCTTTACCAATTTGCCAATATGAGCACGCATAACAATCTTCTTTCCCCCAGTCACTTTGTTTCCTGAGAATATTCCGACAAGCACGTACAGCTTGTAATTCAGCAGTGATGTGTGCATAACGACTCGGCGGTAGATTGATCAGCTCTGGATGTTTCGCTAACTCATCTGCCAATAAGCTTTGCTTCAAGGGCGTAGGGTTATATAACCATATTTGTTCTAAATCAGCTTGTGTTTTTAATTCGATTCGATCTGCGATAGTAGGCACTTCTGCAATCACATAAGCTTTGCTACTTGTAGGTAATGTTTTTAAAATTGCTTGTGTAACGGCTAAACCTGTACTATCCGTAATAATCAGATAATGTTGAAGCCCAGTGGGAATCAAGTCTCGTGTCGCAGTAGACATGGTGACACCAATTTGATCACCTCGTTGCGCACGATCAGCCCAATGACAAGCAACCGTATCTGTACCATGCATTGCGAACTCAATGGTTAAAGTTTTATTGATTAGATCAATATCACGATGGGTATATGTGCGAATTTCTGGCATAAGGGTAGGATTGTCGACGATCCATTTACGTTGATCAAAATCAAAATCTGGAAGCTCTATTTCACTTTGGTCAGGTCTTGGAATAAAGACTTTATTGTTATCGCCAATACTTGTATGTTTGTATTTATCCGTATCTACACAGTCAAAAATGATACGAATATAGTTGGGACCTAAATATATTTTTTCCTTCACTTGAATAAAAGTACGATGTGCATTCAAAGCCATGATTCATATTGCTCAAGTAATAACAATTATCATTATCGTATATGTTTTTGAATAGAAGTGCCACTATTACAGTAATAATTCCAAAGTTTAAAAAGTCAGTAGGGTGAATAAATTTGTGTCTTATCTTCGTGATTAAATGAAGAAAACCAAAATTAATAATTAAAAACAATAGCATAAGATTTATTTTGTTTTAAAAATAACCGACCTTATATTCACTATCGATATTGAATGTTTTAGACTTTAGTCTTGGTTAAGCAACGAGCTTAAAATTTTAACAATACGCAAAAGGATTGCAGTGTGTTGATGATCTTTTTTATTGTGATGATCTTTGTCCTTATGCTGATTTGTTTATGGAGCGGGTTAGAAGTTTATTTAGATAAACATAAAAATCATCACTAGTCATTTTGGTGTAATCGATATTGCAAAGTACAGTTGCTTTGTCATAATTCGTTGAATTCGCTCTCTAATGTTCAAAAAACATGCATTAAATCTAAGTTGTTGTTAAAGTTCTTGTAATTCAATTTTATTTTCGCTAGTATTCTTTCTCGAAAATACTCTATCGTCAGTATTTATAGGGCCTGTAGCTCAGTTGGTTAGAGCAGCGGACTCATAATCCGTTGGTCCCCAGTTCAAGTCTGGGCGGGCCCACCATATTAAACCTTGTAGATCATTGATTTATGGGGTTTTTTATTGCCTGTTGTTTTTAGACCATCGGATTTTTGGTCTATTTTGAGGTCCATTCGTTCGATAGTCCGTTGGTCTATATCCCACATGTAAATCTATCTGCCCACTTAACGTTTTCTAGCACGTCGGCTTTCCACTCGATCTACGATGAAGATGAATCTTCTATGATCTAGACCATCGAGGCGTAAAGCCTGTGGAAAACGAAAAGGCTTGGGGGAATTTGGACATTCTGATGTTTGACCTTTTTCTCCTATCTGCATAGGAGATTTCTAATTATGTCGTGGGTAGTTTTGTTAAAGTCATTCAATAAAGACAAAGTATGTGATAGGTAATTTGGAAAAGCTAGATTGGCATGAGGTTAGAGGTTGCTGAAATCTTTACTCTTTTATAATCGAATTCCGAATAAAATCAGTAACAGTGTTCAATAATTAAAACTAGGCCGGAAATTTCTTTATAAAATATATGCTTAGCTATTGTATAAAATTAACTTTAAATAATATAATCTTAGTTATTAACAATTTACAGAGAAAATAAATATGCCGTTCTCCTAAAGATACAAAATGTTCGATTGCCAAAACAAGTTCAACAGAGGCTAAAACTGTTCACATAATAGTGACAGGAAATGGCGTAAAAAACGTTTAGATGCAGGTAAAACACTTAACAAATAAGTTTTTTTGCTTGAATCAAACTACTATGTGAACAGTTTTTCAATTTAATCAAAAAATTAGATAAGTTACTGTAATTAATATAGTATTTAGTCTTTTTTATAAGTTTTAACTATACTTGATTTTATATACATGAAAATAAATGTTTTTTTTGTTTTTGCATTAATTGGAACTTGTTCTTTTTCTGTTTATGCAAAACCCACTCAATTTTATAAGCCCTATAAAAGTTCAGAAACTGTAGAGAATATACAGCCTAAGAAATATATAGTAGGTGAAGTTAACTTAACCTTGTCAAGTAAACTTGATGCACCCACATTTTATTCTCAAGATCAAATTAAAGAACGTTACATTCAAAAATTAAATGAAGAATTGAGGTTAAAAGGATTATTAGCGGATCAAGAAACTACACAACCGATATCAGTGTCTTTTGATATAAAACAAAAAAGGGTTTTTTCTGGAGAGGATTTAAGCTTTCTAAGTTCAAAAGTCGTAGGAAAGTATGCACATAGTACTTTGCAATATACTTCAACTATAACGTTTAACAATAAACCATTAGCGACCTATGAATCTTCTGAAAGAATATCTTTAGGGAAAAATGGAAGTATCGGGAAAATTGTTAGAGATTTATCTGGCAAGGGTTCACCCGAAAATGAAAAAGAAGATATAGATGGTTTTGTAAATTATATGATTGAGCAATTACCTACTAAATAATTTATAGCTAAGATATTTCATATTAAACACTGATATTGGTTAAATTTAGCCAATATCAGTTATATGTAATTAATATTCTAATTTTTGATGTCGTTTTTTACAGGGTAAATTGTAAGAATGAGAGTATTATAATTAAATTCTAATATAATAGACATGAGAAATGAATGGGGGCTTGGTAAGTCAGTTGAGATATTGAAGAATTTAGATTAAGTATATAGTTTGTAATATAAGTCATACTTTCAAGAATTGAATAAAACCTTGTCAAGGATTTTAGAGAACTATAGATAACTAATACTAAATTGAAACGATCTCTATGAATCACACATTTAAATCAATAAGTAGACCTTGAGTTTAGCTGATCATTTCCAAATCTAGAAAAGAGTACTTGCATTAAATGATGCCAACAAAAATAACCACACTTGTTAAATTAGTTTGTTTTCTCCAACTTTCAATGGCAATAACTTTTTGTTATGCAAATGATTGGCAGAAGCAAATTATCTCGGATAACTTTAAAGCGATTGATAGTTTGAGGCTTTACAGTGACTCTGGTCATGAGGCAATTCGGCTATACCAAAAAGAAGGTAATTTTGCGAAAGCACTGGGTTATCCTGAAAAAGCAGTATTTTAACTCTTTCTGTCGCTTTGACTGCTGATTCAGGAGTAAGTAAAACTGCTCGATTCATTGATTCTAATAAGCCGATATATATCACCATGGATAGTGGTATCAATCAGAAACTGCAATCAACAGACTTTGCGGATGAGGGATTAAAAGCAATACAAATTTTATTTGTTGCGATGGGTCCGCAGGAATCCTGTGGACTGATGGGAGAGTTAATCCATTCTAAAAAATTTACAATAAGTTACCATCAGTTTGATTCTTCAGAAAAAGTTGAAATTGATTTTACAATGCCAGAAAAAAATGAACTGATCTATGAGTTGTTTAAGTTGAATCAGGCGACAGATTGCTTAAAAGTAAAAAAATGATCAAGAAAAACTTGAGCGTGGTTTGTTTTAGATATCTGAATCTATAGATTTTTTAAATAGCAATACTGTGAAATGAACTTCAACTTAAATGATTTTGAAGTTCACCAGTTTTTGTAAAATGGAATATTAGCTGTCGAAAAGCGCTTTAAAAAACCATCATTCAATGCAAAAAAGCTTTATCTTAACTATCGCCCTAAGGAACAATGAATTTTTGAAATCAATATGATTCACGTCTGATGACCTATTTTAATGAGTTGTGAACAAGCTATTTTGAATGATTTTAAGCTGACGATTATTCATGATGTCTTAAACGATAATTTCCAAATAGTGCAAGGATGAATACGATTGCACCCGCACTCAAGGCGATCAAGAATCCATATTCTAAACCATAGCGATCAAGCATTTGCCCTGCACTTGCTGCGCCTAGTGCTACACCAATATTTAAACCAGCCAATAACCATGTCATTGCTTCAGTTAAGCGGTGTTTCGGGACAAGACGTTCAACCAGTGACATTGCCACGATCATCGTCGGTGCAAAAAATATTCCAGCCACAAATACAACACAAGTCAGGATAGCGATACTGTTAATCCAAGCTAAGGGAATGGTTGCGATGGCTGTAGCTATACCGACACGTAATAAAAGTCGATGTAAGGGCATTGATAGCTTAAGTGCACCAAACCACAGACCCGATATACATGATCCTAGAGCATAAGCAGAGAGCACTAGACTCGCAGCAGCGGGTTGAGAAACTGCTTCAGCAAAGGCGACACTCACGATATCCACTGTACCGACAATAACGCCCATGCTCAGCATAAGTAAAGTCAGTAAACGTATATTTGCAAGTTGGATAATCGACCCAGAATTCGGCAGATGGGTATTTAAATCGTCCAATTGGGGTTCGGTTGCACGTTGAAGAATCAATATAATAACACCAATAATCAGTAATAAGATTGCAACGATTAAGCTGGCTTGAGGGAATAAAATGATAGATAAGCCTACAGATAAGGGAGGTCCAATAATAAATGACACTTCATCAAGTACTGTTTCTAAGGAATAAGCCGACTGTAATCTGGGGTGATCACGATAAAGTTCTGTCCAACGGGCTCTCACCATTGCCGATATGCTTGGCATAAAACCTGCTAAAAATGCTCCAATAAATAAGCACCAATTGCCAGTTTGGTTCCAAGCACTATAAATTAAGATAACAAAGCCAACTGTGCAGATGATCGTTACGATTGGAAGTATATCTCTTTGTCCATAGCGATCAACAAGCCTTGATACTTGTGGGGAAATAAGCGCATAAGTTAGGACAAATGTAGCCGACACTAAACCTGCAAGGGCATAACTATCATACAACTGTGAAATCATAAGGATGATTCCAATACTGCTCATCGGCAAAGCAATACGGGCAATTAAACCAGCCATCGTGAATGTGGTCGTATGGGGTTTTAAAAATAATTCTCGATATGCATCAATCATTCGGTCTTCCTAAAAATGATTTCTTGTAAAGATACAAGGATTTTGTAAAATACATACGCTGCGTATGAATAAAGCATACATTCATACGCAGTGTATGTAAATATTCATACGAAATGTATGTAAGGAGTTTTTTGATGGTTCGTCGCACCCGTGCTGAAATGGAAGAAACCCGTGCAGCTTTGATCGCAATGGCACGTATAGTATTTAGTGAAAAGGGGTATGCAGAGACCTCAATGGATGACCTGACTGCTCAAGCAGGCTTTACCCGTGGAGCGCTCTATCATCATTTCGGTGATAAGAAAGGACTATTAGCAGCGGTTGTGAAGCAAATTGATAGTGAGATGGATCATCAGCTACAGTTTATTTCTGATCATGCTGAAAATACTTGGCTTGGTTTTAGTCAACGTTGTCATCGTTATTTAGATATGGCTTTAGAGCCAGAGTTCCAACGTATTGTTCTTCGTGATGCCCGCGCTGTTTTAGGAGGAAGCTCATTGGAGTCACAAAAAGACTGTATTGATTCGATGCAAAAACTCATTAAAAAGCTTCTCCAAGAGAATGTGATTGAACCTGTTGCCCCACAAGCAATTGCTTCTTTAATTTATGGCAGTCTAACAGAAGCTGCATTTTGGATTGCTGAAGGGGGAGATAATGTACAAAGATTAATACATGCACGAGCAGCTTTAGATTTATTATTACGGGGATTGTTGATCAAGTAAAATTATGGTGTGTTTTAAATCTTGTGCAATATCTAAGTTTTTTATAAAACACGAGTTTAGATTTGATACTGAAGCAGCATGTCTATTATGCTTGCTATCGCTACTTTTAAATTCGTCATTATTTATAAGATGAATAAAATAAATTGACTGAGCGAAATTTACCTAAAAAATTTTATTTAAGTAATTATTGGTGTTTTGAATCGCTAACTCATATCAAACGATCAGTATGATGAATGATGTATATCGTTTTTATTTTACTTTGTGATTTAAGAAAGAAGGATATTTATCCTTCTTTCTTATTGTTAACTTAGAAGTTATATTTTAATTGAAGATTCACACCATTAAAGCCATCAAAAGCGCTAATGTATGTGTATGCTAATTCAGCTGCAATATTCTTGGTAAAGTTATAACCGCCACCAGCTTGAATAATCACACCTGAATCATCTTCACTTTCAGATACTTTATAACCTAAAAATTGAGCATCTACATCAAGATCAACACGTGTATATCCAATCATACCTTTAGCATAAAAATTGTTTTCTAAAGGATATTTACCCGTTAAAGCAACACCATAATATTGAACATCTGCATCAGTTCTTACGCCTAGCTCTTCAAAGTCTTCATCAAATTTGATGTCATTTACTGATTTGTTCCAAAATGCTTCAGCACCAATATATTGGTTGAATTGAACACCAGCATTAAGTCCCAAAAAGTGAATATCAACATCATTATCTAAATATGTATAACCTGCACCCACATAAGGTTGAATTTCAGTATTCGCTGCATGGCTAGTTACTGATAGAGCACCCAAAATTGATACTAAAAGTAATTTTTTCATCTTTTTTCCAAAGTTTAGTTAGGTATAGTTAAAATTTTTAATGATCAATATCTGTTTAAAAATTTTGCATATAATGAGAGTATTGTCACGAAATTGCAACAAATTTAGAAAAATGATTGTTCTTAATATTTTTATTTGCTTGATAAGTAGTCGAGTTTTATTGATTTAAATAGTTTTGTTTAAGCCGAATTTCACCTATTATCTTGTTTTTTGTTGTTCTATTTAATTTTACTATTCAAGTATTTTAATAAAACCAAAAAACTATTTGTTATGCGCAATTTTGCTTTATTTACGCTGTATGAAGATGAAATACGATAGCGAATGCGTTTGACCTACAGGTTTTTAGCGAATAAATGCAAATTCATTTTCGACTCCAATTTTTTAAATCCTAATTGAAGTCATTCCTTTATCGAATATAAAAAATGACTTCAATCTTTATTGCTTTATAGGTTAAAAATTAGAAACGATAACCAACACCAACGTATGAGATCAGTGGATCAATCTCGATTTTAGTTTTCGCTTGGATTAATTTTGCATTGTTATTGGTATTCACCACACTGATTGTCGCTGTATTATCTAATTTAGCATATGAAATAGATGCCGTAGCAAACCAGTTTGGTTTAAAGTCATAGGTAAATCCAGCCGTGACGATAGGTGCAAGTGCATCTGTAGCATCGACCTTAACTTTCATATTGCCACTTGATGGTTTGCCTTCAAGTGAAGCACCTGCCTGACCATCATGAATATTTTGGATCATATGCCCCGCATTGACCAAATCATTTTTAATTCCTGAATTGATTTTAATATCATTGAAATAGGCATACATAACACCTGCGCCAACAAATGGTCTAAATTTATTGACACCAGATTTTCCAAAATAATACTGTGCTTGAATTGCGGGTGTCCAGGCTCTGGCAGAAGCAGCATTGTTGTAGCGATCTAAATCTGTAATCAAAAGATTGTTCTTTAAGTATAGATCGCCAACCAAGCCTTGAAGAGGTTGAGATGTTGCGGTGAAGGGTGCATAAACAGCACCTTTGCCTTTTAAATCAACTTTAGGTGGGACACCGCCAATCAGCTGAACAGCAACATTGTCTGTAACATTATAGGTAAACATCAAACCGAGTGTATCAACATCTTCAACTTCTAAACCTGCATTTGATGTCCAATTGGCAATGCCATTGATTTCAGCAATTCCTGTTAATTGATCAATCAAAGTGGGGTCCTCAGCCATGATAACTTCGAGTAAATCATCAAATAAATATCGACCTTCTGTATTACTGGGCGTATTAAGTAACTCGATGAGTGTTGGGTCCATCGCATCAATACGAGATTGATCCACATTATCCAAAATTGTTTGCCCTGAAATTACACCCACCGCTGCTTTTGTATTCGCACCAACCGAAGTATTGATTCTAAATGGCTGCGCTTTTCCCATAGACGTCATATGTAGCCAGCCTGTAGAAACTGAAAAGCGTTTAAAATCTTCAGCTTGGCTAACCCCTGCAAGACACAATAGAGAAGTTGTAACGATGGCTTTTTGAAACATCTTTTTTGTTTTCATTAGATTCATCCTTTTAAAGATCATCATTGTCTTCTTGACAATGAGTTATTTAAAATTACACAAAATAATCAACAAGTAGAGTAAAAACTCTAATTTAAAAGTGCAATTAAGACTAAAAAAGTAATGAAAAATAAAGTATTAATATTATATCTAAATAAAAATCAGAAATTTATTTAAAAAAATTATTTTTTTTAGTTTATTTTTTATACAAATAAAATATTGCAAAATAGTGACATAGTTTTACTTTTTGATAAATTGAATTATTTTTTGATTGTGTTAAAAAAGCATAAAACAAATTAGTATCGCTAAATTAATTTTTAAGTTATATTATTTTTTAGGTGAATTTTATAATTAATTGAGTGAGTTAATGCAATATTCAAAAATACTAAAATACAAAGGGGGGATTAAATATAAGCGTTCCTTAAAAAGCAAAAAAAATGCTGATATGTCATGATTTATTTTATAATTGATACTCATTTCTCTATTTGAAAACGATTAGGATGTAGAATAATGTATTATGAAGAATAAGGAGATGAACATGGAATATAACGGTGTTTGTTTTTAAACTTTAGATTTATATTTTATAAGCGATCAGTTTTATTTGACATTTTTTAGGTCGATCAATGGTTTATATTTATTTAAAATCTACTGCATTTTTAAATTTATTGCGTTGTGATGTCGTGTATCGGCTTATGATCAGGATATAAGTCTGATACTTTTCAAATTTGTATAAATAAATCCATTGATGTTTTGGTTGCTTTAAGAAAAGACGATTATTCTAAGATAAAATATACAAGTGTAGAAAAATAAGCGTAATAGTGATTGTTTTTTTTTGCTTTTGCTCAGACAATCCTCAAATCAAATTTTTAAGGCATACATGTTATATGAAAAAGTTTTTGGGAGAACTTACCTTTAAGCTCTCGGGTTGGTCTTATGACGTGGATCAAAGTGTACTTGAAAAAAAACAAGTGATTATTGGCTTTGAGCATACGTCTATGATGGATGCTGTGCTTTCACTTGCTATATTTCAAATTCATAACATTAGAATTCATACTTTAATCAAGAAAGAATTATTTAAAGGACCCATGAAACCAATTTTAGAAAAAATTGGTGGGATTCCTGTTGACCGTAAATCAAATAAAGATATTGTTTCACAAATGGTTGAATTGTTTCAAAGTCAGGATGAATTCAATTTGGTGATCGCACCTGAAGCTACTCGTGCTGAACGCGGAGAAGCACGTAAACCGATTCGTACAGGTTTTTGGCATATAGCCAAAGCTGCAGGTGTGCCGATTGTTTTAATGTATGCCAACTCAAAAACCAAGCAAGGTGGAATTTTTGGAAAAATTTATCCAAATGATTTAGATCAGGATCTCGCAGAAATTAAACGGTTATATAAAGAGCACACAGGATTGGATATTGTAATTCCTGAGCCAAAAAACTCTTAATTTGCATCAAAACTAAAAAATAAGCACTTTCTCATAAAAAAGTGCTTATGGTAGAATTGCTGCAATTTGATATGGCATAAGGCCAATCTACAGGAGCATATTTCGCATGGCGGGTCATTCCAAGTGGGCCAATATTAAGCATCGTAAAGCAAAACAAGATGCAAGTCGCGGTAAAGTATTTACCAAATATATTCGTGAATTAACCACAGCAGCAAGACTTGGCGGTCCTGATGTGGGAAGTAACCCTCGTCTACGTGCTGTTGTTGAAAAAGCACTTTCAGTGAATATGACACGCGATACCATTAATCGTGCTATTCAGCGTGGTGCTGGTGGTGAAGATAATGATGATTTAAAAGAAGTCACTTATGAAGGTTATGGTGTTGGTGGTGTAGCAGTTATTGTTGAAACGATGACTGATAACCTCAATCGTACAGTACCAGACGTTCGTCATTGTTTCTCTAAAACCAACGGTAACTTGGGTACAGCAGGTTCGGTCGCTTACTTATTTACCAAGCGTGGTGAAATTACTTTTGAAGATGTTTCTTTAGAAGACAAGATCATGGACATTGCTTTAGAGGCAGGTGCTGAAGATATCGAAGTCGATGAAGACGAAATCTTGGTAATTACTACACCAGAAACGTTTGGTGATGTACAAGATGCTTTAACTGCAGCAGGCTTGAAATCTGACAATGCTGAAGTGGTGATGAGTCCATCAACCAAAGCGCTCATTTCTGATGTAGATCAAGCAAAACTCATCGTGAAGATGATTGATATGTTTGAAGATTTAGATGATGTTCAAAACGTATATACCAATGTTGAGTTTACCGACGAAGTTTTAGCTGAATTAGAAAATTAATTCTAATTTGTGTAAAAGAAGCGCACTCTTGAGTGCGTTTTTTTATGCTGGTTTTTATTTGTGAAATTCTGCCGTAATTGAGTTATCACCACTCTATAAACTCAATCGCTTTTCGCCACGTTCGAAGTTGTTTAAAAGATCAAGGACATGGTAATAATGAGAACAGTAAATAGCTAAAATATCGTTTTACTGAGTAAATCATCACGTTTAAACAACTGATCAATTGTCTTTTTAAAGGCAGATAAATTTAGCTTATTATTTTATATATTTAACATTTACTTAAAAATATTTGACTTGTGTCTCGTTTTTGATTAATTTTAAATGATCGGTTGATCAGTAAAATTGGTTCATTCTTAAGGATAAAAAGTGTTTGTAAAATATAGAGATAAATACATTAATTCAGCAAACATCAAGTTTATGGAAGTTGAGACGATACAAGGAAACATTCATCAAGCAAAAATTTTTTTTATCGACGGTAGCAATATTGATTTAAAGTTTCTTGATAAAGTGCAGTTTGATTCATTTCTACTTAAATTAACAAACAACAATTAAGATCATTTCAATTAAAAAAATTGATTTTTGTCTAAATAAGGGAGGGAGAGATCCCTTATTTGTTTTATAGAACGTCAGCACTTGAATCAGCAACTAAATACGATTAAGTAAGCCAGTACAGTTAAATACTCGATTATATTCTTTGATCACAAAGCTTGAGTGTAGCGCGACCACATGATCAATTTTACCAATACGTTTAAGTAAAATTTCACTGTAGTTTTCCATATCTTTAGCAATGACTTCAACCAAGAAATCTGCAGTTTGCCCCGTGACTAAAAAGGCATTAATCACTTCTGGAATATTTTCCAGTTCTTCTAAAAATTTTGCAAAAGTATCAGTGTCGTGTTTACTAAGTGAAATCTGTAAAATCACATGTAGCTTAAAGCCTAATTTTTCGAAGTTAATATCACGTTTTAGATTGGTCATGATATCTGTTTCAATCAAATGCTTGATGCGACGGTGTACTGAACTCACAGATAGATTAATGCGTTCTGACAATTCATTTAAGTTGATATCTTCATGGGTTAATATTTCTAATATTTGTTTGTCGTAACGGTCAAGTTCCATAGCCATACTCAGTGTGAAATTTTTTTCTAAGCTAATGTAGAATGAAATTTATAAATTTTCAATATTGAAATAATACTTGAAAAATATTTGCGATAAATAAAATAATTTAGCAACTTTCTACTTTGGATAGGTCATTGAGCAAATACTATTGTTCAAGCACTTATTTCAGATTCATTTTTACAATGTTCTACGTGATAAACCTTGAAAATGTTATATTGCAGATGGCAACAGCGGAATTATTTTTAGTACATGATGGATATGGATTTAGAACTGAACGAATCTGAAATGCACCTTTATTCGCGCCAGATTTTATTAGATGGTTGGGATTTAGAGGCACAGGAAAAATTAAAGCTTGCCAATATCCTGATTGTAGGCTGCGGTGGGATTGGCTGTACCACCGCTGAGCTATTGGCACGCGCAGGTGTAGGTAAAATTAGCCTGATTGATGCAGATATTATAGAAATAAGTAACTTACAAAGACAGATTGCTTATGTCGAGCCAGATATTGGTTTCTATAAAGCAGAAATATTAGCCAAACGATTGCAACAGATTAATCCCTTTATTCAAGTAGAGCATTATACCAACCGGCTTGATCAACAGAATGCACAAATGCTGATCTCACAACAAGACTTGGTGCTTGATGGTTGTGATAACTTTGCTACACGTTATCTTGTCAATCAAACCTGTACTCATGCTCAAACTCCTTTGATTAGTGCTTCCGCAATTGGTTTTCAAGGTCAGCTGTTTATGGTTGAAGGGGATTCAGCTTGTTATGAGTGCCTATTTCCCAAAGGGCAGCAGCAAAATGAAAGCTTACGTTGTGCGGACTCTGGCGTATTGGCGACAACTCCAAATGTCATCGCCAGTTTACAGGCACATCATGCACTTTTATACCTCGGTCTGGGAAGGACACCGCTCAAGCAAAAATTATTGCTGTGGGATGGTTTAACAATGAAACAACGAATTTTATCCTTTGAAAAAGATCAAGATTGTACAAACTGTCAGCTTAGCCATACTGCAAACGCTGATTAATTTGTTAAACTCCTACAAACTCAATTTAATGTTGACATTATGAAAAATAATATCTTTCTCGATGGTCTGCGTTCAGTCGCCCGCGTTGGGGAAACGGCTGTAATTGCAGCGAAAGCAGGCATTAAATATGCCACAGAAAAACCCAGTAATGCCAAGTTGATGCGTGAAACCTTTGAATCATTAGGTTCAACGTATATTAAATTAGGTCAATTTATTGCCAGTACACCCTCATTATTTCCTCGTGAATATGTTGAAGAGTTTCAAGGCTGTTTGGATCAGACCCCTTATTTACCATTTAGTTATGTACAAGGTGTGTTGCAACAAGAGTTTGCAGGGCGCGATTTGTCAGAAATATTTGCTTCTATTGATGAAAAGCCATTAGCCTCAGCATCCATTGCACAAGTGCATGCTGCACGCTTAGTCACTGGCGAAGATGTTGTAATCAAAGTTCAAAAGCCTGGTGTAGAAACCATTCTTTATACTGATTTAAACGTTCTACATTGGGCAACCAAGGTTTTGGAAAAAGCCATACCTAAAGTTAAATTTGCTTCTTTGGCTGACATTGTTGAAGAAATCAAAACACGTATGGTTCGTGAAGTTGATTTTATTGAAGAAGCTAAAAATTTAGATGATTTTGTCAATTATTTGAATGTCTCTCGAAATACTGCTGCAATAGCTCCTAAGGTTTATCATCAATTTTCTACTCGTCGTGTTCTTACAATGCAACGTTTATATGGTGTACCACTGACAGATTTTGAAGTAGTCAAAAAAGTTGCTAGAGACCCTTCGCAGGTACTGATTACAGCAATGAATACTTGGTTTGGTAGTTTAATGCTGTGCCAATCTTTCCATGCAGATTTACATGCAGGCAACCTAATGTTGTTAGAAGATGGACGAATTGGCTTTATCGACTTTGGGATTGTGGGGCAGTTAAAACCTGAAGTTTGGCAAGCATGTATGGCATTTATGGATGCATTGCAAAAGACCGATTACAAACTGATGGCTGAAAATATGTTGCAAATGGGTATGACCAGTACTCAAATTGACACTCACGTTTTAGCAGACGATTTGGAACGTTTATTTAGTGGTGTATTGCTTGCTGATCCTCAGCAAATCATGACTTCAAATCCATCTGATCTTAACGATATCATGATGGATATGGTTGCTGTCGGGGAGCGTCATGGTATACGTTTCCCACGTGATTTTGCTTTATTATTTAAGCAAATGCTGTATTTTGATCGTTTTATGCGAGTACTTGCACCCTATACAGATATCTATGCTGACCAACGTTTGCAGATGATTCAAAATATCGACCCAGCATCATTATTAAAGCATTAATATGAAGCGTCCCTTGTGAAAAGTATTTGAAAGATTGACGACAAGTCTTGATAAATACATTTTCGCAAGGGTTTTTCATTGAATAAGAGAAATTTTAAAATCATGGATGCAATTATTATTGAAGGTTTGAAAGTCGATACTGTTGTTGGCTGTTTTAACTGGGAACGTCAAATTATCCAGCCTTTAATGCTTGATTTGCATATTCAAACCAGTTTAGAGCAAGCTTCAAATTCTGATGAACTTGAACATACGTTAAATTATGCTGAGATTTGTGACATTTCAGCCAAAGTGATTCAAGATGCTGCCCCAAAATTGATCGAACATGCGGCGAAATTGGTGTTAAATGCGCTTTTCTCTACCTTTCCTGCGATTGAATCGATTATGATTACCATCCGTAAGCCTGCTATTATCCCGCAAGCAAATTCTGTAGGAATTCGTCTTGAACGCCACCGAAACGATATTCGCTCTAGCGCTAGCCAGTAATAATCAACCACAACATCATTTTCAAAAATCATGGACTCAAATTAAAAAACTGGGGGAAGCTGTTTTTTCTCCAATTTATTTAATTCCTTGTCGTGATGGAATTGGTGCAGATTATTGGAATGCTGCCTGTTTATTAAAAAGCCATTTATCAGTCGATCAGATGATCTGTCAATTAAAACAGATGGAAGCAGAGTCAGGACGTACCCGACCATCTCATCATATTTCTTTGGATATTGATTTAATTGCTTGGGGAGCGGAGTTAAATACAATGCATTTTAATCCCAAAAAACTTCCACTGGCTTTGGACGTTAAAATCCCAATGTTTGATCTTTGGCAAGATGTACGATTCAGCTATCCACTTCATCAATTTCCTGTGATTGATCTACCCGCATAAGGTGAGTACATATGAATATTCGATCTATGATTTTAATGAGTGCTGCATTTTTGTTAAGTGCTTGTACAACAAGTCATGAAAAACCACAAAAGCAACCTGCTAAATCGACAAGTTCGTTATCATTGCAACAGCGTGAGATACACTTAAAACAGCAAGTAGAAAGTTATACTCAGGGTCAGCCTACATTTAATGTTGCATTTAATGACCTGAATCAAGATGGAGTGGAGGATGCGATTGTCCTTCTAAGCGGACAGGATTGGTGTGGCTCTGGGGGCTGTACTATGTTGGTCTTTAAAGGTGGAACAAATCAGCAGTTTGAGTTTTTAAGCAAAACCACTTTGGTAGACACACCTGTATATGTGACCAGTTATATGCACAACGGCTGGAAGCAACTGTTTATATATACACATCAGCATGGGCAAGTGATGTTAAAATTTGATGGGAAAAAATATCCCTTAAATCCATCTTTATTACCAGTACAAACAGCAAAATTGGCGCCTGATAGTGCCCAGTTGATATTTGGTCAAGAGTGATATTTAATCAGAATGAAGATGTGGTTTTGTTTAGCAGCTAAATATTTAGAACAGTTAAAATTTTCAAAAATAAAGTTAAAAAATAAGCCCAATTCAAGGGCTTATTTTTTTAGATACTGCCATTAAATATAATAACTGGTTTTGGTCATCAGTTTAGAAATGGCAGTCATGGTAATTTTAACAGGGATTGGAAGTTCTACCCCACCAGCAGTTAATGCTGTATCACGATGATGTAATTCATCTTCATTCATTTGTACCAAGATCTTACGCGAGCGTTCATCTTGAGCAGGGAGCTGACTGATATGGTGTTGCAAGTGAAGGCTCACTTGGCGTTCAGTTTCAGCCACAAAGCCTAAACTGTATTTATCGCCCGCGATACCAGCAAGTGCCCCCATACCAAATGAAAGTCCATACCATACGGGATTGAGTAAACTGGTATGACTGTCCAACTCTTTTAAACGATCCTCACACCATGCCAAATGATCTTGTTCTTCAATGGCAGCAAACTCCATTTCACGACGCACATTGGGAAGTTTTGCAGTCAGTGCTTGTCCATGATAAAGGGCTTGTGCGCAGACTTCACCACTGTGGTTGACCCGCATTAAACCTGCTACATGGCGTGCTTCACTAACAGCGAGTTGAGTTTCAGTCTCAGTGGATGGATTGGCTCTTTGTGCAGATGTCGCTCCAGGAACTAAGCTTCTTAACGCTTGATCAAAAGAATGAATCAATTTATCAATGCCCGTATATTGACGCATATTAGTCCTCCAAAGAAACTTGAGTGGTTGCGATTAATGGCTTTAAACGAATTAATAACCATGTGCTAAACAATGCGCTTAACACAGCAGTAATACAAAATAGAATTTTAATATCTATTTTTAAGATACTTAAGATGATAATAGAAAAAATCGCCGATGAAACCATGAATATCGCATTAAAGATATTATTTGCAGCAACAACGCGTGCTCGATGTGATTTTGGTGCATATGCTTGCATCATGGCATATAGGGGAACGATATAAAAACCCCCACTAATCCCCAGTAAAGTCACTGCCAACATCACGTGATAGTAAGGGGCACCAGAACTAAACATATCTGTAACGGAAATCAAATCACCTGTACGTTCAGGAACAAAAGCCAGACTGCCTGCAAGGTAAATTGCAAATAAAGTTAAACCAATTGCACCCAATGGCACCATTTTGATATTCACTTCAGTACCACCAATTTTGCGGCATAATAATGAACCAACACCGATTCCCACAGAGAAAAATGTCAGGAGTAAACTCACCACGTTTTCATTGCCATGCAGGTTTTGTTGGGTCAATTGAGGAATTTGCGTCAGGTAGGTCGCGCCGTAGAACCAATACCAAGAATTACCTAAAAGAACCATAAAGATTAAAGGCAAACTTTTTGCATAGCGAATGGTTTCGAAACTGGTTCTAAAGAAATTCCAGTCAATTTTTAAATCAGTGTTGGAGGTTGATTGTTTGAGAATAAAGCGGCTCGCTATATAGCCCACTACAGCGATTGAGACAATGGTTAGACAAATCCAAATCATGTGTCCTTGAGAGAGTGATATAACCGCGCCACCCAAAATCATCCCGATCAAAATAGCAATGGATGTTCCTGACTGAAATAAAGCATTTCCTGACATTAACTCGTTTGGTTTCAAAATTTCTGGCAAAATCGCATATTTGATTGGACCAAAGAAGGTGCTGTGAGTACCCATCAAAAACAAAGCAAACAGTAAAATCCACAAATTACCCAATAAAAAACCTGCCGAAGCAATCAGCATAATAATGATTTCAAGAATTTTAATATTTCTAACTAAAAATGAACGTTCATACTTATCCGCAATTTGACCCGCTGTCGCAGAAAAGATGAAATAGGGTAAAATAAATAGAAGTGCGGCAAGGTTATTTAAGGTACTTACACTTGCTGATTGTTGCTGAATCCATCCATAGGTAATGACGAGCAATAAGGACTGTTTATACACATTGTCGTTTAAAGCGCCAAAAAATTGGGTGAGGAACATCGGTAAAAAACGTCGGGTCCCTAAAATATGCTCATTTTTTTCCATTGTAGAAGACTTCATTTAGTTATATATAAGAAATGTGTTGAAATGGTAACTATCTCTCAAAATCATGTATCATGTTTTTACCTTAAATCATGTGTAAAACCAATTGGTTTGAGTATTTGAAAGATTTTTAATCATGGATCTTTCTACAAATAAATTTAGGTCATTCGAGCGTGGTATGCCAGCAAAAATTAATTTTAAAAAATCTGTGCTTTCACATAGTGTTCATTTACACTTTGATCGTTATCATATCAATAAACTGATATGTTCAAGTGTTTTTTTAAGTATTTTTGCAGTACCCGTGAGTTACGCAGAGCAAGCACAGAATAGTCAGAACATAAACTCAAGTACTGTAAATATTACACATGATCAAGAACAATTAGAGTCGGCAGCAAGACAAGAAGGCTTATCGAACGAGAAAATTGATCAACTCGATGAGAAAGTAAAACAGGCTCAACAGCAGCCCGAACAATTTGATAGTGCAAAGATGCTTGAACAGCAACAGCAGAATATTGGTGTTCAGGATGATTTCAAACCGATTGAATTTGAGGACTTGGAAGATTTACCCGCGGTCAGTGTTGACCAGTCTATGGCAAACGAAATTTACAGTGTGGCAGAGCAGGCTAAAACCGAAGCACAAAATTTTCGTAATGGCATGAGCAAAACGCCTGAGGTTGAAGTCAGTAACGCCACACAACAAGAGTTAACCGAGATCACTCAAGCCCCAGTCAATGTTGATCAATTGATACAAACCATTCGTGCAGATAACCAAATTTCTGTTCAAGAAAACGAAGCTGGTAAAACCCTGGTTGATCATAACGCGAATCTTCCAGAGGAAGAGCAACCTAAAAAAGGTTTCTTTAGAAATCTTGTCAATAAAATTCGAGGACCACAGGACAACGGCGCACCGATTGCAAAAATCAGTGTCTCTGTTTCAGGTGCACCTCCTGTTTTGGCAAACAACTTAAAAGCCAAACTCGGAACGTTTACTCAAGAAGCTTATTCTGATTTTAATGGTTCAGTGCCACAATTGCGAACACTTGCAGTTCAGGCTGCACAAGCTGTGGGTTATTACAATGCCCAATTTAGATTTAATAAAATTGATGAGAGTCATTTAGGTGTAAAAGTTACTCCAAATGATCCTGTAAAAGTTACTGAACAAAACATCGAGTTCACAGGTCCTGGTGCAAATCTTGCTCAGTTCCAAGTGATTGGTGTATTACCTGACTTGGATGAAGGTGATATTCTGAATCATGGTTTATATGAAACCACCAAAACCAGAATAGCAGATGCAGCTTCCAATAATGGATTTTTTGATAGTTATTGGCGTTTGCATGATGTCAAAGTGGAGCAACCACAAAATAAAGCGCAGATTAATTTAAAGTACGAAACAGGCGAGCGTTATAAATTAGAAGATGTCGAGTTTAGAATGAGTGACCCTTCTAAACCGTTACCGATTGATTTAAAAATCTTAAAAACTTTAGCACCGTGGAAAGATGGCGCAGATTATACGGCTTGGCGTGTCAACGGTCTGGCAAATAATCTCACCAACTCACGTTATTTTAATTACACGCTTGTAGATGCGATTAAACCTGATGCGATTGTAAAACCACTGGAGTTGCCAGCAGATTTACAAGCTTTGGTCGATCAGGAAAATGTTGCTGAATCAACTTTTGCAGCACAAACAGATGCTGATAAGGCACATCTATCAGATAAAGAAGTGACCCAGAATGTAGTTAATGAAAATCAATTTGCCGGAACTCAGGGCGAAGAAGCCAACCCAAATTTAAAACAGCTGCAAGCACAGCAAAAAGAAAAAGAGTCTGATGAGGATCAGCTCAAGGATAAAGCGCGCGAAACCAAAAAAATCCCAGTGATTGTGACTTTAAATGCTGATCGTTTAAATAGTCTGGAAACAGGTATTGGTTATGGAACAGATACAGGCGTTCGTTTGCGTGGTCAGTATAGACGCGCCATTGTCAATCACTTAGGTCATTCCTTTGATGCAAACATGGAGCTGTCACAGATTCGTCAATCAATTGATGCGCGTTATAACATTCCTTATAAACATCCTTTAAATGATTATTTCAGTTTAGTTGCCGGTTATGAACGCGAAACTCGCGATGGCATTGGTAATGACATGGACTTGGTCATTGAATCTGCTGTAGCTGGGGTTGACCGCATCATCAAAGGATCACGTAAAGAGTGGCAACATATTCTGGGTGTGCGTTATCGTTTAGATCGAGTCACTCAAAATGGACCTGTCGATATAGCCAATATTCCTGACGCATTTTTGATTCCAGGCTCTGATCAAGAGCAAGAATCACTGTTGTTAGGTTATGAAGCAACCAAAACGATCAGTGATAATCGTGTCAATCCAACACGTGGCTATAAACAAAGTTATAAAATCCAATTAGGTAGTCAGTCATTACTCTCTGATACGGATATGGCAATTACCAGTGCTGAATGGAAAGGTTTGTATTCTTTTGGCGAAAATGATAACCATCAAATTGTGGGTGGTCTGAATGTGGGCTATATTTTTGCCAAAGACTTCGAAAAAGTACCTTATAACTTAAGATACTTTGCTGGTGGCGATCAAAGTCTTAGAGGTTTTGATTATAAAAGTTTATCACCTGTTGAGTATGGGTATAAAGTAGGTGGACAAGGTTTAGCCGTAGGCTCGTTAGAATACAATTATCAATTTAAAGATGGTTGGCGTGGTGCAGTCTTTAGTGACTTTGGTAATGCTTATGACAAGTCATTTAGTAATGATACTGAATATAGCGTAGGTGTGGGTCTACGTTGGAAGTCACCAATTGGTCCGATTCGAATTGATGTTGCATCTGGAATATCCGATCCAGCAAAACCAATTCGTTTGCACTTCTTTATTGGTTCGCAACTTTAATTAACTAAAAATATAAGAGAATTACTGGAAATATTATGGCTGATGAAGAACATCAAGATGTTCAAAATGAACAGCAAAATGATCAACCCAAGCAAGAAATGACCCCGAAGAAGCGTAATTTATTACGTAATATTCTGATGTCTTTACTTTTGGTCATTATTTTATTAATTGCTGCTTTGGCTGTAATGTTCAGTACTGATAAAGGCAGTAAGTTTTTATTAGATCGCGTTGCTGCAAGTCAAAAAATCATTACTTATCAATATGAAAGTGGGAATTTGCTGCAAGGAATCATTCTTAAAAATGTCTTGGTTACCTTGACTGCTGTGGATGTTAAAATTGATCGTGCAGATATTTCTTTGGGATGGCGCGCAATTTTAGAAAAAGAAATTCATCTGAGTCATGCGGATGTCAATAATTTAAGAATTATCAGTAAAAGTCCGCCAAGTGATGAACCTTTTAAATTCAGTGAAATCAAATTGCCATTTGTTTTGCGTTTAGACAAAGCAGATGTGGATCATTTGCAATTTCAGACCAGTTCCTCAAAAGTAGATATCAATGATATTCATTTGGAAAATGCATTGTGGTCAGGTACTGCTCTGAAGTTTGAAAATTCAAAAATGGACATGGGCTATTTGTCGGTCAAAGATGCCACAGGAAACATGGATTTTAAGCAAGGGGATTACCCACTCAATGCCAAAGCTATTCTTCGTCTACCTTCGTTAAAAAGTTTAAATGTTGAAGATATTTACGTCCATGCCCGTGGTTCTTTAGCCACTATTAAAGCCGGTGTTGCAACTAAAACCCCAGATTTGTTGACGGGGTGGGCAGTCATTCATCCAATGCAACATGATGTACCTATGAATGGTGCTTTGATATTTAAAGATTATCATTGGCCATTGATGCTAGACCAAGAACTTTTATCTAAAAATGGGTTAGCTAAATTTCAAGGGGATGTAAAAGGTCTAAATCTCGAACTCAACACAGATATTAGTGGTAAGAATATTCCACAAGGTCAATACACGGCTTTGGCACATACTGATTTGGTTAATCAGCTCAATATCAATAACTTAAATGGTCAGCTCATGGGTGGGGCGGTCAACCTTACCGGCTTAGTCGGCTGGCATGATGTTGTACATTGGGATATACAAGGGCGTTTAGATCGACTCAATCCAAAAGATAAAGTGATACCTCAGGCGATTCAGGATTTTCTGCCAGTTTCATTGGATGCAAAAATTGCTTCAGTTGGTGAGTTAAAGCAAGGTATGCATTTAACAGCCAATTTGGACTTTGATAAATACGAATCGTGGAAAGTTAAACTTGATCAAGCAGAACAAAAGGGCAAAAAACCTGAACCGATGTTGCTGGGTGTAAATTGGAGTAACATTGATCGCGCTGTGCCTTATGTAGGTTGGTTGAGCAGTGAGCAGGGACAAGTCAATGTCGCACTTGTAGAGGGGCAACAAAATATTCATGTTGCAACAGTTGTACGTCAGCATGAAAAAGGCAGTTTGCCAGCAGGTAAATATAATGCTCAGGTCGACCTAAAAGGCAATGATTTACATATTCCAGCCTTTGAATATATGGCAACAAAAGGCAGCTTGTCTGGAAATGCTGTGGTTGAATTACCGACTGAAAAACGTCAATTGAAGTGGAATGCATTGTTGAATGCAAAAGATTTTAATCCACAGAGCGTGGTTGCAACTGCACCAGTGGATCTGTTGAATGGGCAAATCAAAGCCAATGGCTATGCGAAACCAAACCAACAGTTGATTAATTTGGATGCGATTAACTTAACGGGACGTATTGCTGATCAGGCTAAAGCTGAAACCATTCAATTGACGGGTAAAAGCACAGCTGCAATTATTTTCAATGATGCTAAAGCTGGAGGCGCATTTAAAGGTTTTGCTGTGAATTATGATGGTGCTTTAAATGCATCGCAAATGAAGCAAGGCAGTGGTTTACTCAAAATTCGTGTTGCAGGAACACCTGAGCTGATCAAAATTTCTGAACTTCAACATGATGGTGTTGCAGGAAAAATTTTAGCCAATGGTTTGGTGCATATCAGCAATGGTATTGGTTGGGACATCAATGCTTCTTTAGTTCGTTTTAAACCACAATATTTTGTCTCATCAGTTCGTGGAGAAGTTTCAGGCAATGTCAAAACACAAGGTAACTGGTCAGATCGTTTAAAGAAAATTAATATTCAACAATTGAATATTGCAGGGATGATTAACAATAAACCGTTGCGAGGGCGCGGTAATTTAGCAGTCGTGCTGAACTCTGACCTTAAAGGTTTGATGCCTCAACAGTTTGAAGCAAATAATCTATTTTTGTCTTATGCAAGCAATCAGGTTCAAGCATCAGGTAATGCACAGAATTTAAGATTAAAATTGAATGCCCCTGCATTATATGAGCTTTACCCAGGGTTGCGTGGTACAGCACATGGTTATTTAAACTTACAGGCACAGCCTCGTTTAAGTGCGACAGCCAATCTCGCGGTGGATGATTTTAGATTCAATGACAGTTTAAGCATCAAGAAATTGAGCTTAAAAGGTGAGTTACCGACTTCAGAAACTGTGCCTTCTAAAATGGTTGCGCAATTGGAAACTTTGCGTAGTGGCAACCGTGAGATTCAACACGCAGGTATTACACTTTCAGGAACACGCAAAGCTCATCTACTACAATTACAAGCTTGGAACTATTATTCAAAGTTCTATGTGCAATTTGCTGGTGGGTTTAATGCCCAAAATGATTGGCTGGGTCAAGTGCAAAAAGGCGAATTTGACTCAGTGCGTGCACATTTATTGCAACAACAACATGCGCCTATTATTTTCAATTCAGCTAAATCAGAACTGTATGTCGGACAACATTGTTGGTTAAGTCAACAAAGCCAATTATGTTTTGACCAGCCAGTTCGTGCGAGTCAGAAGCATGGTAATGTTTCATTTGTCACTAAAAATTTAGACTTGAATGACTTCGCTGCATTTATGCCAGAAGGTTTAGCGCTTACAGGTAAGCTAAATGGTTATGCAAAAGCATCATGGGCGCAAGGGCAACAGCCTAAATTGGATGCCAAATTGGTGACACGCAATGGACAAATTGGTATTGCAGCAGAAGATCCAAATGATCCGTCAACATCCATGAATTATGATGAAGCAAGTATCATTGCGAAAAGTATCAAAGATGGTTTGTTATTGCGTACTGATTTGAAAGCGCCGAATGTGGGAACGGGATATGCAAGTGTTGTAATCAACCCGTATGTTGATGCTAAACCGATGCGTGGAGAGGTTGCTTTTAATGAAGTTCAACTGAAAATATTAAAACCATTTATTGCGGATGTGCGTAAATTGGATGGAACTTTGTCATTGGCAGGTAAGATCAATGGAACGCTGACAAAGCCGTTATTTGATGGCGAAATGCGTTTGAAAAATGGTGAAATCAGTATGATTTCACTGCCAGTAAACTTAAACAATATTCAGCTTTATACTTCAATTCGCCAAGATGTTGCCACAATCAATGGAGCTTTCAACAGTGGTCGTGGTGTAGGTAAAATTAGTGGAAGTGTCGACTGGAAAAATGATCCACATGTACAAATGCGTTTGACAGGTGATAAATTATTGATTCGCCAAGCACCTTTAATCACTGCAATTGTTGACACGGATATGGAGCTTGATGCATTACCATTAAGTAAGAAGTTAACAGTGAAAGGTAAGGTTGATGTCCCTCAGGCACTTATTTCAATGCCTGAATCAAGTGCGACAGTGGTCAATGTTTCACCAGATGTACGTATTGTGAAAGAAGGACAAAATCAGCTTGCTTTACTTAAGGCTGCACAGCCATGGTCGATTCGTGCAGATGTTTCAGTAAATTTGGGTAGTAAGGTTATTTTCCAAGGTTTTAACAGCCGTATTCCTTTAGTCGGACGTTTATATCTTTCACAACGTGGTTTGGAAACAGCAATGCGTGCCAATGGTGCGATTGGCGTCAGTCAAAAAGTGACTGTGGAAGCTTATGGTCAACGTCTGGATCTAAACCGAGCGATTGCACGTTTTAACGGACCTTTGTCAAATCCGACATTAGATGTGGATACCAACAAGAGTATTTCGGGTAGTACAGTCGGATTACGTGTGACTGGAACAGCTTCGAGTCCAAATATTCAGGTTTATAACGATGCAGGATTGTCAGACCAAGAAGCCATGAATGCGTTGATTACAGGTCGTATCAATGAAGGTTCAAGCGGATTAAGCAATGCTGAAGGATTTAAGTCTGATGTGAACAATACCATTGCCGCAGCAGGGATCAGTTTAGGCTTGGGCGGGACGCGCGCGTTTACCAATCAGATTGGGCGAACATTTGGTCTAAGTGGTTTATCTTTTGATGCGCAAGGGACAGGTGATGATACTCAAGTGAGTTTAACGGGCTATATTACACCTGACTTATATATTCGTTATGGTGTTGGTGTATTTACCCCAGTCAATAAATTGACTTTACGTTATCAAATGAATAAACGTTTGTACTTAGAAGCAAGTCAGTCTTTGGAAAAAGCCATCGACTTGTTCTACCACTGGCGTTTCTAATTTAATCTTAGCTGTTGTTTTAAAAGGACTCGGATTTTTATATTCGAGTTTTTTTTCGATTAAATCAATTGAAACAAAATTGGGTCATTGATATAAAAGAATCTAATCATGAAAAGAATATATGGACAATAACAATGTACAGCCAAGAAACGATTGCTCGGCTTGAGCAAGAATTACGAGAAAATCCCAAAGCGTATCACCGTAAAGTAAAAATACTGGCATGGCTGGGAAATTTATATATAGCATTTGGTGTCATGGTTTTGGTGATTTTATTGATTTTAGCCTGTCTATCAATTTTGGTTTTAAAGGCTTTTGCCATTAAGATCATTATTCCAGTTGCGATATTCCTATATGTCATTGTGAAATCACTTTGGATTAGTGTAGAAAAACCTCAAGGGATCGCTATTCAAGAAAAAGATGCGCCTGAGTTATTTAAAATCATTAATAACTTAAGACTAAAATTAAATTCACCTCCATTTCATCATGTACTCATTTCAGATGATTTTAATGCTGCCGTCGTTCAAACGCCTCGACTTGGGCTGTTTGGGTGGTATGAAAATTATTTAATTATTGGCTTACCGTTAATGCAATCTTTATCGGTGCTGCAATTAACTTCAGTGCTCGCACATGAGTTTGGGCATTTGTCTAAAAATCATGCTAAAACAGCGAATTGGATTTATCGCTAAAGGATTCGTTGGGCTCAGCTTTATCAACTTGTAGAGCAAAATGCCAGTCGAATAGATATTATTTTTAGACCCTTCTTTAAAAAGTTTGTGCCATATTTTGCTTCTTTTTCTTTCCCTGTTGCACGGGCAAATGAATATGAAGCTGATAAAATTTCCGTGGAATTGACATCTGCTGAAACTGTGGCACAGACCTTAACTACGGTAAATGTAGTAGGATGTTATTTAAGCGAGGAATTTTGGCCAACCATCTTTAAGCATGCCGAAAATATGCCCAAACCCACAATTTCCCCATATCTTGGATACGTTAATCAGTTGAGTGAATTTTCTGAACCGTATAAAACCAAGAAATGGTTGGATCAGTCTCTAAAATTACAAACCAATTTGGAAGATACACATCCATCATTAATGGATCGTTTAGAATCAATTGGTCAAACAGCACAGTTGATATTTGCTGAAAAAGGGCATACAGCCGATTTACTTTTGGGAGATCAGCTTGCAAAAATCACTACCACTTTTGATCATCAATGGCAAAATAACGTTTTGGATGTTTGGCAACAACACCATCAGCATATTCAACAACAAAAAGAATATTTAAAACAATTGAATGAAAAGTTAGAGCAAGGTGAAGCGCTCTCTACGGATGAAAAATTTGCACAAGTAGAACTTACTGATACAGTTTTGCATCAACCAGATATTGCATTTGATTTGATGAAAAAACTATACGAGGAAGATCTAGAAAATGCTTTGGCTAATTATATCTATGGTCGTCTTTTATTGGAGCGCAAAGATCAAAATGGTTGTGCTATTTTAGAAAGATCAGCTCAATTGAATGAGTTTTATCAAGTAACAGTTTATGAAATGCTTTACCAATTTTATCAAGAGCAAGGCATAGCTGCTGAAGCTGAAAAGTATCAACAACTCATGTTAAATCGTATCGCACTTGAACAGTTGGCAATGAGCGAACGACAAGAGGTGAGCTTCAGAGATCATTTTATGCCTCATGGATTGACCCAAGAAGTATTAGAAGATTTATTACAACAACTTAGAAAGTATACGGGTATTCAACAGGTTTGGCTGGTACAAAAGCAGGTGCAACATCTTAAACATATACCTTGCTATATTTTAGGTTTTAGTCTGAAGAAAGGCTTCGGCAAAGTGGATATTGAGGCAATCATACAAACTACAAAAGCATTACATGAAAATGTGATCTTTCCTGGTGAGACATTTCTACTTTGTTTTGATATTGATGAAAATCAAAAGATAAAAAAGAACATTAAACAAGTACAATCCGCTCAAATCATTTAACTTTATTGATCTAAAAAGTTTTCAAAATTTCGATAAAAATAAACAGCCCATCTGATGATGGGCTGTTTTAAGTTGCCTTAATGCTTTAAATCAGCATGATGTTTCAGTTAATCTGTTAATAACACATCGCCATATTGTTCACGTAAATCACGTTTCAACATTTTACCCGTGCCAGTTAATGGAATAGATTCTACGAATACCACTTTGTCTGGGATTTGCCATTTGGCGATTTTATCTGAGTAATAATCAAGCAAATCTTGCTCTGAGATTTGTGCGCCTTGATGTTTGATCGCAATCACTACTGGACGCTCATCCCATTTTGGGTGATTGGCAGCAATTACCGCAGCCATCGCAATCTCAGGATGGTTCATGGCAATATTTTCAAGTTCAACCGAAGAAATCCATTCACCTCCAGATTTGATTAAGTCTTTGGCGCGGTCACTCAAGATGAGATAGCCATCCTCATTGATTGTCGCAATATCTCCTGTGTCGAACCAGCCATCTGCACTCAATGCATTTTCGGATTTTCCATAATAAGATTCAATGATCCAATGTCCCTTCACTTGCAAGTTGCCCGTCGTATGCCCATCACGAGCAACTTCATGAGTACCATTTTCCTCATTGGTAATCCGTAAATCTACACCGAAAGGTGGGCGACCTTGAGACAAGCGGATTTTAAATTGCTCTTCAGCACTTAGATTTTGGTGTTTGGCTTTGAGCTGATTGCCAGTGCCAAGAGGGCTCATTTCTGTCATCCCCCAAGCATGAATTGTTTCACACTGATAATTATCTCTAAAAGCTTTCATCATGGCAGGAGGACATGCTGAACCGCCTACGACATTTCGTTTAAGGCTTTCCAGACTGCTTCCTGATTGTTTTGCAGCAGCAAGTAAACCTTGCCAAATGGTAGGAACACCCAATGCAATGCTCACTTTATAATCATCTATCATCTGGACCAAACTTGCACCATCTAAACCAGGACCCGGCAAAATCAAGGTACAACCGACCATTGCTGCTGCATACGGTGTTCCCCAAGCATTGACATGGAACATCGGTACGACAGGTAACATAATGTCTTTGGCTGATAAATTCAAAGAATCAGGTAGCGAGATTGCATAAGTATGCAAAATCGTTGAACGATGGCTATACAACGCACCTTTAGGATTACCTGTCGTACCAGAGGTATAGCATAATGAACTTGCAGTATTTTCCTCCAAGTTTGGCCATTCATAATCTCCCGCATTTTCCGCGATGAGTACATCATAAAATTTAGCATCAGGAAGCGCATCTGCTACATCTTGATCAAAAGCACCAAGATAAACAAAGTGTTCAACATTTGGCGTGTGTGCTTTAACAGCTTTTATAAGGGGAAGAAAGGTTTTATCAAATAACACCACTTTATCTTGGGCATCATTGATAATAAAAATCAGTTGCTCAGGAAAAAGTCGAGGGTTGATGGTATGGCAGACTAATCCGCTACCTGAAATTGCGTACCATGATTCTAGATGGCGATGATTGTTCCATGCAATTGTCGCCACTCGATCTCCTGAATGAAGCCCAAGATTTTTAAGTGCATTTGCAAATCGTTTTGCGTTTTCAGTGACATGGGTCCAATCTGTTTTTGTGATTGTGCCATCGGTATTTTTAGAAATTATTGCGGTATCACCATGATAACGTGCAGCATGTTCGATCAAGCTGCTGATTAACAATGGTTGTTGCATCATACGTCCTTGCATGAAAAATTCCTTTATAGTCTTGTTGATCGGCTTAAATTTTGATTTTCTCAAAAGCTTTCTAAATTAAAAGTAAAGACAAATAGAAGAAGCTATGATTTCATCCTATATAAAAGTCAGATTAAATCAAGCTTAAAAATCATCTTTTTTTAAACTATTTTTTATTTTTTAAAGCAATATAAAACAATGATTTAGATAAATTATCATGATTTGAAAATTTAAACAGAAAAATAATGGTCTTCGACTAAAGGCGAATAAAAAATTATTACGCATAGACTTTTAAATATGATAAACATATCACATGTCTTTCTAAGACAGTGATGTTTCAGGATGAAACTTTAAATGATGTGAGATTTCTAAAAGGAGTTTGATGATGTTGCAAAAAATCAGAAAATTATTGTGTATCCACAGTTTTGAATATGAAATTGGTCATAATATTGTGGTTAAAGAGTGTCGTAAATGCGGTGCTCATCATTAGTTTTCTTTAAACTTTAGTAAAATATCACCATATGATGATTTTATGGAATCAGTATGGTGATATTAAAAAATAAGTGTAACGATAGTACCAACAATTCATACATTTTCTTGTCATGTGCAAAGATGCGCTGTCTCTGATTTCCTCCATTGATTATATTTATGTTATATGCGTTACAATAGGATCAACTCCCTAATTTCAATTTGATTATGTCTAAAGATTTCTTGGCTGAAAGCTATATTGTTGATGAGCATCTTGCAGATACCTTATATTGGCTTTGTCAGCATCAAGATTGTTATGATGCTTTTCAATTTGATGTTGTTACTCAGGAGCTAAAAGTTCATCACGCCAATGGCACTGACATCATCCGTCAAGGGATGTACCTAACAGCAAAATACGGCATTCTCGTCACTTCACTGTAGTGGATGGATGTGATTGAGTGTTTTAGCTGGATGTGTAGTGTTTCTGTTCTTGAAGTCTAATTTATCCGCTATTTTGTGTCGATTGTTGCGACAAAAAAAACAAACATCGCTAGAATATAGCCTGTATGAAAAATATTGAATCTGTAATGAATGTGATTGTATCAGAACATCAACGTAGCATTTTGGCTACGATGGGAGTAGACCTGTGGATTAATAAGGTCGATGTACAAACACGCCATTATCAAAGTGCTTTATATCGAGATATTGAACAATCACATCCTGTAATACATCAACCGTTTGAGCCTAAAAATTTATCTACGCAAATCGATGCTGAGCGCACTCAAAAGACATCGAATATAACAGCTGAAAAGACTCAAGTTGCTGAAGTCACATTACTTGAACGTAATCCAGAAACACAGCTGACTGAAGAAGTTTCAACATCACAACATATTCAGCAGCATACCCATTTTGGGACAGAATCTGCACTAGAGTTGTCTGCATTTGAAATTCAAGCCTATGCGATTGAACATTGCCTATTATTGGTTGAAACAACTGACTTGAATGCTGAACAATTGACTTTATGGAGCAATATTCAACGTGCAGTCAACGGAGATACTCATGAATTGAAATGGCCGTTTCCCTTGCCACAGTATCAAGATGGTCGAGGAGCAAACCTTTATATTCAAGGTTTTATTGATGCATTGAGCGTAGAACGTAAGGTAATTAGTCTTGGGCAAATCACTCATCTTGGGCAACAGGATATTTTGGAGTTGCCGAGTTTAGATGAAATGCTGAAAGAACCACTGCTAAAGCGTAGATTATGGCAAATGATGCAAAAATAAATATCGAAAACTTATTGAATGATTGTGTTGGAAGGGAGTTTGATCTAAATGAAACAAAAAGTTGTTGTTTTTAGCCAAATCGATTCAGAAATTCTGTCACGTTTAAATCATCAATTTAAGGTGGTTGTTTTAGACCCGAAAAAAGGTGATATCAATCAACAGATTCGTACTGAAGTGGTTGATGCTGATGCAATGATTGGTGCAGGTCGTCTACTGAACGAAACAAATTTAGCAACGGCACAGCAGTTAAAAATTATATCTTCTGTCAGTGTTGGTTATGATAATTATGATCTTGCCTACTTAAATCAAAAGAAAATATGGCTGGCAAATACCCCTCATGTACTGACAGAAACAACCGCAGATTTAGCTTTCACATTATTAATGAGCGCAGCACGAAAGGTCCCAAGTTTAGACCACTGGACCAAGCAAGGTGAATGGAAACGTACCATCAGTCCAGCTCAATTTGGTCAAGACATTTTTGGTAAGACTCTAGGGATCATTGGCTTAGGTCATATTGGTGCCGCAATTGCCCGTCGAGGTTTTTACGGTTTTAATATGAATATTTTATATCATAACCGCCGTGAGAAAATAGAAGTCGCTCAGCAGTTCAATGCACGGTACAAAAGTCTTGAAGATTTACTTGAGCAATCTGATTTTGTAGTGACTGCAGTGGATTTAAATCAGCAATCTCAAGCACTAATCGGTGCTGCTGAACTAAAACTTATGCAGAAGCATGCGATATTTATCAATATTTCTCGTGGATCTGTGGTTGATGAGCAAGCACTGATCGACGCTTTGAGCAATCAACAGATTTTTGCTGCAGGATTGGATGTTTATCAAAAAGAACCTTTGGCTGAATCACCACTATTTCAGCTTGAAAATGTGGTGACATTACCACATATTGGTTCAGCAACTGCAGAAACCCGTAAAAAAATGGCGGAATTGGCTTATCAAAATTTGATTGATGCGTTAGCAGGTCATATGCCAAGATATTTGGTGAATCAAGACTTTAATTAAGATGTAAAGTAAAGTTAAAACAATATAACACTTCATTGCAAATTTGTTCTAAATTCAATGTTATATTGAAAACACAAAGATTATTGAGCCGATCTATTGAACAAGACCTTACTCAGCTTATGTTTATGTTTGAGCATTTCAATCAGCTCAGCAGCGACATTTACCCAGCATCAAAATGGGGGGCAATTTGATGTTCCTGAAATTGGTGGTGGGGTAGGGTTTATTGATCAACAAAAAGAAAAAACCATTGGTGAAAAAGTCTATCGTCAAGTTCAACAGCAGATGCCTGTACTCCATGACCCATGGTTAGAAGACCAGTTTATGATGGTTTTCTCCAGAATCCTAAGCCAGACCCAACTTGGACAACCTGTCGGCTTGGTGCTCATCAAGGATTCACAAATTAATGCTTTTGCTGTTCCGGGTGGTTTATTTGCGCTCAATACAGGGATGGTCACAGCATCAAACAATATCGATGAAGTTGCCAGTGTGATGGGGCATGAAATCGCCCATGTTACCCAGCGTCATTACAGTCGCTCCCAAGAAGCATTTAAAGGGCAAGGCTTATTGGCACTCGCAGGTATTATTGTCGGTGCCGCATTGGCTTCCAAGGCAGATGGTGATGTTGGCGGTGCTGTGATGATGGGTACACAAGCTGCACTCATGGACAAACAACTGAGTTATAGCCGTAACCAAGAGCGCGAAGCTGATCGTATCGGTATGCAATTTATGTATGGTGCGGGTTATGATCCAGAAAGTATGGCTGACTTCTTTGAAATTATGCATCGAGCAACCAGTCAGCTTAGTTTTTTACCTGATTTTTGGCTTACGCACCCGCTAACAACAGAGCGGATGAGTGAGGCGAGGTTAAGAGCAAATCAATTTCCAAAAGTTACCACACATAGCTCACAGCAAGAATTTGATATCATCAAATGGTATACTTTAGTGGTTTCTGGGCAAGCCAATGATCGTCAGTTAATGGCTTTTGCGCGAAAAAATAATTTTCCCGGTTTGTTGGCATTAAGTGAGTTTTATTTACTCCAAGGTGATTATGACAATGCTCAATCTCAGCTTAATTTAGCTAAACAAATCAATCCAGATCATACTTTGGTGAGCCTAATTCAAACCAATATTTATTTGGGTAGAAACAAAATCGATGATGCTTACCAAACCATTATCACAAAACAGCGCATTACGCCTGAAAATCGGGCATTAAGCTATAAATTGGCTGAAGTGTATTTAAGACAAAATAAGCCGAAAGAAGCTGAACAATTGGTTAATCGATTTGTCAGTAAAAACAATAAAGATATTATTGGTTGGCAATTGTTGCAACAGGCAGCGAATTTAGACAAACAAAATCCGATGCGTACTGTAAATGTTCTAAGAAATAGAGCGGAAGCTCAGTATTGGACAGGTGATGAAGAAAATGCCATTAAATCACTTTTACATGCCAAGCGTCTTGCTAAAGAAAACAATGCAATGAGTGCGCGAATCGAAACAAGGCTTAAAGTAATGCAAGACGAACGAAAAATGAAAATTTAATCGTATTCTTTGTTTTAAATAAACAGATTAAAGAAAATTTACTTTCTATTCTGCTATGAACAGGTTAATCTTAAATGACTGAGAATGTATAATAAAGTATTTGATTCACATGAAGAAAATTCTAATTTTTTTAAGCGCTTTACTATTTACACATAGTTTATCTGCTGCGGTGCCAGAACAATATGTTCGTGAGGTAGAGCGTATTTCTGCTCAATATAATGCTGATATGAAGTTTTTTTTGCGTAGTTTAGACCCTAAATTAACTCAATTTAATGAACAACAAAAAGCACAATTTTGTTCAATTGTTCAGAAATATGTGAATGATATATATAAAACAACTGATGAAAGTCGCCAGTATTTACCTTTGTCAGTTCAGTCGATGACTAAGCAAAATGTGATTGAAAAAGTAATGTCTTCTCCTGAAATGCAGTTACTTCATAAATATAATATTCAATGTGATTTGAAATAGTCTTTGTCTTGATCAGAGGGTATCTAGGAAACATTGAGTTATAGATATGATGCAATTTAAAATTGAAAATAATCAAACATGCTCGAAAAATTATTCAACCCTCTGATACACATGGTTTATTTTCTACAATACAAGATACGCTAACTGTGTTGAGGAGTTTCCTGAAAACCTTGCATAGGCATTGGATGAACCAAATTTGTAGGCGTTAAAGGCTTTTTTGTCAATCACGCTTGATCGCATTGTAAAACCAAGAAAACTTTGTATTTAATTATTTGTTTAAATGCTTCAAATGGGTTTTAAGGTGTTATGGGTATTCATAATATTGATGGGTAGCTCAATAGTGTATCGATTAGTTTTTGGGGAAATGCAAAATTCAAGCAAAAAGGCGATATAACTTAAGCATCAAAGTTGTTTGTCCATACCTTATTTTCTAAATGGAACTTTCTTGTTTTTAAACGCTGATGTTGAAAACTTACTGGCACGAAAGTTGTCTGAAAAGGACGGTTTTTTAATGAAAATCTTGAATATCAATCTGTAAAGATTCAGTTGATGGTTGTTTGAGAGATATTTGTCATTATCAGATTAAATGTAGAATTGAAATGCTTTTTGATATGATTATTTGGACTATTTAACGGTGTATTATTTCATTGCAAAATAAATGGATTAAATAGACCAAATCAAACAGAAATGTAGATTAATGACTGGGGCTTAGCCAAGTTTTGCTTTAATTTTGGCAGAAACTTGTGCAGGATCGGCACGTCCGGCTATGATCGGACGTAGAGAATTCATCACCTTACCCATATCTTTCATGCTAGTTGCACCTTGCGCTTCAATTGTTTGCGCAATGAGAGAATCAAGCTCGTCCTCTGACATAGCTTCAGGTAGAAATTGAGATAAAACTTCAATTTCGGCTTGTTCTTTACTAGCTAAATCTTCACGGCCTGCGCCTTCAAAGGCTTTGACCGATTCTTTACGTTGTTTGATTTGCTTTTCAATGACCGCAAGAACTTGATTATCGTCAAGCTCTATGCGCTCATCGACTTCGATTTGCTTGATTGCTGCCTGTAGACCACGTATTACCGTTAACTTATCCATTTCTTTAGCACGCATTGTTGCTTTCAAAACATCAGTTATTTGGTTTTTTAAAGTCGTCATTATGTTGTCCAGGTTGAGTCAATCAATCACAAATTAATCTTAGTAAAGGCGAGTTGTACGTACTGATTCACGCGCCAATTTCTTTTGGTAGCGTTTAACAGCAGCAGCTTTTTTACGTTTACGTTCTTGAGTTGGTTTCTCGTAGAATTCACGTTTACGAACGTCAGCTAAAACACCCGCTTTTTCGCATGAACGTTTGAAACGACGAATAGCTACGTCAACTGGTTCGCCTTCTTTCAATTTAACTTGTGGCATGAAGAATCCTCATTAAGTTATGGATAAGATCAGGGTCGAATTACCCTAGATCACAAGTGAAGGTCAGTATTTTACTCATTTACATCTCATATCACAAGTCTATAATAGCTTTGGCAATATTTTGAAATAGGTAAAAGGCAATTTAATGATCGTTCTTGGCTTAGAAACTTCGTGTGATGAAACAGGTTTGGCACTTTATGACAGTGAAGTCGGCTTAAGAGGACAAGTGCTATATAGTCAAATTAAATTGCATGCAGAGTATGGTGGTGTGGTTCCAGAGTTAGCCTCACGAGATCATGTGAGAAAGCTAATTCCTTTGATTAATCAATTGCTTGAGCAGAGTGGTATTAAGAAGTCTGAAATTGATGCAGTAGCATATACACGTGGACCAGGCTTAATGGGTGCATTGATGACAGGCGCTTTGTTTGGTCGAACTTTGGCTTTTGCTTTAAATAAACCAGCGATTGGTGTGCATCATATGGAAGGGCATATGTTGGCACCATTATTATCAGAAACTCCTCCAAAATTTCCATTTGTTGCTTTATTGGTCTCAGGTGGACACACCCAATTGATGGCTGCGCATGGAATAGGTCAGTATGAAATTCTAGGTGAGTCGATTGACGACGCTGCAGGTGAGGCATTTGATAAAGTTGCGAAAATGTTGAAATTACCTTATCCCGGCGGACCAAATATTTCAAAATTAGCTGAACAAGGCAGTAAAGAAGCATTTGAATTTCCGCGCCCTATGTTGCATCAAGGCTTGGATTTTTCATTTAGTGGTTTAAAAACTGCGGTTTCAGTACAACTGAAAAAACTTGAAACTGAACATGCCAATACTGAAAACTATCATGCTGACATTGCAGCTTCATTCCAAGAAGCTTTGGTGGATACTTTAGTAAAGAAATCAGTAAAAGCACTAAAACAAACGGGTCTAAAAAGTTTAGTGATCGCGGGTGGCGTAAGTGCAAATAAACGATTAAGAGAACGTTTAGAGTTAGACTTAGCTAAAATTAAAGCAACAGTTTATTATGCTGAACCTGCTTTATGTACCGATAATGGTGCCATGATTGCATTTGCTGGTTATCAGCGTCTAAAAGCGGGGCAGCAGGATGGATTAGCTGTGACCACAACGCCACGGTGGCCAATGACAGAATTAACACAACCTGCTTAATTAAATTGAATGATTTGATCTAATGAAAAGAGGCTGAAGCCTCTTTTTTATGGTGACAATATTGCTGTTGTTTTGAGCATTGAGACTTAATATATAACGTGAGTTCGATGCAATTAAATATTCAACTCATTGAAAAATAATAAATCCATGTAGATATTTGCTGGATTTTCATCCAATTTGAGGACGAGGAGCGGAGATCCGTAAGCGCAACCATCAATAGCGTTTCATTTCTCTTGATCAATAAAATGAAAGCGATCAATAGATTGTTTGATGATCTAAAGCTTGCACTGCCATGCTTTTCTTCTAAAGTTTAAATTCTTTTGCGTAGGCGATACCTCACTTTTCAGAGATGAAAAGTGACAAAAATCTTTCGTTGAGCGAGGGGTACATCCTTTACCCCCGCTCAACATGGCGACATCCATGTCGCCTCACGATAGCAACAACATCAATGATTCAAAAAGTACAAAATAAATGAATCATCTAAATCACTTATATGAATAATCAGGCAGTTTGACTGTATCATCTTTCATCAAGGATTTTTATCGAACTCAGGTTATATAAAGTTAATAGATCAATCATTAAAACTATTCTGGTCGACCATATCAATATATTCAATATAGCCACGTCCTTCAACCGCAGTTTCTAAATATTGCCCTGCAAAATTATAGGCACTGGCATAACCACGACCATGCCCATAGCGATAAGGGCTATCAATTTCAGCGGTAATATCTAATATAAGTTCATGGGTATCATTATGAACTGTCCAACTAAATAAACGTGGTAAACGCATCTTATGTCCGTCTGGTGCAACATAATCATCAACGTCATGTGCGATTACTTTAAATTCTACTTGTGTATAGACTTCCGCAGGACGATCAGTATGTCGTATATGTAAGGTGTACGCAGCAGGTTTTCCAAGCACATCAACTTTGGTCAACAATAATTGCGTTGCACTATCCAAATTAATGATTTGGTAGGTAAAGAATGTTAAAGGAATTTTATTGTGCTCCTCAAGTAATGTCTTTGAAAGGTTATAAGGACCAACTGCACGTGCATATTCATACGTACATAAGCCTTCAGTAAGCGTATATTCACCTTGATATTCTAATTTTCCTTTAAAGTGACTTAACAGACTAAAATGATCATAAATTGGTGATTTTACAAACCATGATGCATGATCGGAAACATTTAAATCAAATTCAAAATCTAATCCACAATAATGTCCTTTCAAATGAATGTAAGGCAATTGACCAGAAATTGAGACTTCTTCACCTAACGTTATCAGATGATCTGAATCCGAAATATGTGTTTCTTGTGGAATCATATAGGCTTTGAGTAAATGATCTTCTACGGCTGCAGTACTGGAAAAGAATGTAGCAGATTGTCGAGGATCTCCGTGGGTAATTGCGTCATGATCAAAAGCCAAGACACCTGGAGTACCAATAAAAATCATAATATTTAAGTAGCGATGTGGTTCAGGCAATAGCGGAAAGAAAATTCCATAATGCGTCCACGAATAAAATTTATCATCCACTCGTGGGTGAATGATGTCTGCAGCTGAAAATGGCAAAGTTGAATATTTAACAGCTTGATCAAGCAAAGCTTGTCCTAAAAGTAAACTCCTTCCAGAAAACTTGCTCAAAAATGAAAATTTAGGGAGTATTTTGTTCATTGTATTTCACTAAAATTCTGTCATTTTTTATCCTAGGAGGAATAACATAGGCTCAGAATTGGAGTTTAGGACAAGTTCTATGCTTTACAGGACATCACCGATTTATTTTGTCTGACAATTTAAAAAGACAACAAAATCAAAAAAGAACAAAGACAATATAAAAAGATGATAAAAACCAAACTAATCAAAACTAACGCTTAATTAGGAACATATAATGTGGAGCGATTGAGTCAAAAAAGCCAAGAACTTGTAATAAAAATACTTGATCTTGGCGAATTGTATGAATTGGACAAAGCAACGTATAGCGCGTGTTAAATTACTCAGCAGAGCGGATTAATCTGGATAAGGAATCCATGTCTTTTTTTTATCATCATATTGATATTGAACTTTGTCGGTATAGGTTGAATCAAAAGATGTAAATGAGCGTTCTTTTTTGATGCTAAAACAGTTTCGAATATTGCTATAGGTTTCATGCGTACCAGGATGATCACCATCAAACTGCGAGCCCATCAAACATAATTTTGGATCATTTAAGGAAAATGTATAGGATGGTTTCTTTTTAACATTGCCTTGATTATCTTCCCAGCCCGTAAATTGATAATTGAGTGGGTAGGCAATACCAGTTTGGGTATCTAATGCAATCATTTCTAATGAGTCAGAAGTTCCAGTATTTAATAGGATATATTTTTTATCAAAATTAGCCTTCATGTTTTTAAGTGCTGTTTTATATTTTGCCATATTGGCTTTAGTGCAATAATCGCCATTAAAATAATCACTATCACACTCAGATACTTTTTTAAAAGGGACATTGGCAGAAGCGTTAGAAAGGCAACAACCTGAAAGTATGAGGAGTGTTATCAGCTGTATTTTCATTATTTGCACCAAAATGATGTTGTGGTTTTTGCTCAATATTTATTTTTAACGACCATCATAAAAAATGCCACATATTATCGATACAGTTCAATATGTGGCAAGTGTTTACCCTAAAGCATTAATATTCCCAGAACATACGCTGGATTTCTTTAGGATCTTTGGTTTTTGTGAGCGCTAATGCTGCTAGAAGTTTGGCTTTTTGTGGGTTTAAATCATGTGCTACAACCCAACCGTATTTATCATCAGGTTGCTCAGCATTACGCAAGATAAAGCCTTGTGGAACACGTGACGAACGAATGATTTGTACGCCTTGTTGTTGAAGTTGATTCAATGTCGGCACAATATAATTCGCAACAGAACCATTTCCTGTTCCCGCATGAATAATTGCTTTAGCGCCAGCTTTTGCATAAGCCAAATATGCATCTGGAAGCATATTGCCAGAACCATAAACGATCTGTACAAGTGGGAGTGTATCACCTTGAATATTTTCAATATTAAATTCAGAACTATTGTTAAAACGCTTAGCAACATTTCTGAACCAATATGGCTTTCCTTCAACCAGTGTGCCTAAAGCACCCCATTGGCTTGCAAATGCATCAGTATGGATATTGATGGCTTTAGTGACATCGCGTGCTGCAAAAATATCATCATTCATCAGCACAAAGACGCCTTTTCCTTTGGCAGTGTCTGAAGCAGCCAATGCGACAGCACTATAAAGGTTCAAAGGTCCATCAGCAGAAAGTGCTGAAGGTGGACGCATAGAGCCAACCACGACAATCGGCTTATCAGTATGAACTGTGAGACTAAGAAAATAAGCTGTTTCTTCTAATGTATCTGTACCATGTGTAATGACCACACCATTCACATCAGGTTTTTTAACCAATTCATTGACTTTACGCGCAATAGTTAACAGCTCTTTGTCGGTTATACTTTCAGAAGCGACCTGCAAAGCTTGTACACCAGTCACATTGGCAAGGTTTTGGATCTGTGGAACAGCATTGAGTAAATCATCCACAGGAACCTTTGCCGCAGTATAGGTTGCACTGTTGGTCGAGCTTGCACCTGCTCCAGCGATTGTTCCACCTGTTGCAACAACAACGACATTGTTTTTTGCATAGCTACTAAAGGGCAAAATCATGCCAATTGCAAGCGCAAGCGCAGTAACCGTCTTTTTCATAAGTCTTCCTTTTCAGTCTTTGTTCTGGTCTTAAGCATTTTTTATGCCAGTTTTAAATCTATATAAATACTGGAGTGTTGCCCATACTTATTTAAAAATGCAAGTTTCTAAATAATCATTCAAATTTATAGTTACATACTCTTAAAATGAGATAAAGTCACGATCAGGATGATTTTTCAGCATTCGATGAATATATTGTGCAATATACCGTCAATAGTGTTGTTTGAGGGCATACTGAAGGTTGAGAAGTAAAAAAGGCATTCAAAAACGAATGCCTTTCGTTATGCTTGGGATCGGTGAAAGTTAACGCATTTTCGCCAAGAAACGGCTTAAACGGTTCATTGCTTCACGAAGCTCATTTTCAGCTGGGAGGAAAACTACGCGGAAATGATCAGGCGTAGGCCAGTTAAAACCTGTGCCTTGTACCAATAAAACTTTTTCAGCTTTTAAGAAATCTAACATGAATTTTTCATCATCTTCGATAGGATAAATTTCTGGATCAAGTTTAGGGAAGCAGTACATTGCGCCTTCAGGTTTAACACAAGATACCCCTGGAATGTCGTTCAACATTTCCCATGCGATATTACGTTGTTCGTACAAACGACCACCAGGACGAATCAAGTCATTAATCGATTGATAACCTCCTAACGCTGTTTGAATCGCATATTGTGCTTGATGGTTAGCACACAAACGCATTGACGCAAGCATGTCTAAACCTTCAATATAATCTGCAGCACGTGATTTATCACCGGTAATCGCCATCCAACCTGAACGGTAACCTGCGATACGATATGCTTTAGACAGACCATTGAAAGAAATACATAACTGATTACCTGCAAGTGCAGCTACAGAAACGTGTTCGATACCGTCATAGACGATTTTGTCGTAAATTTCGTCTGCAAATAAAATCAGATCATATTTTTTAGCCAGTGCAACAATCTGTTCTAAAACATGACGTGGATACACCGAGCCTGTTGGATTATTAGGGTTAATGACCACAATACCACGAGTATTTGGTGTGATTTTACTTTCCATGTCGGCAATGTCTGGGTACCAATAGTTTTGATCATCACACTTATAATGAATCGCAGTACCGCCCGAAAGATTTACCGCAGCAGTCCATAATGGATAATCAGGCATAGGAACCAGCATTTCGTCGCCATCATCCAATAAGCCTTGCATTGCCATAACAATCAGTTCAGATACGCCATTTCCGATATACACATCTTTGACATGTAAATCCAAAATTCCTTTTTGCTGGTAATACTGACAAATTGCCTTACGTGCCGGGAAAATACCTTTGGAATCTGTATAGCCGACTGCATTCGGTAAATTTAAAGCCACATCATTGATAATTTCTTGAGGGGCTTCAAAGCCAAACGGGGCGGGATTCCCAATATTGAGCTTAATAATTTTATGACCGGCTTCTTCCATCTCATTGGCCGCTCGTAACACTGGTCCACGAATGTCGTAGCAAACATGCTCTAACTTTGACGATTTTTTGATTTCGCGTGGGGTTGTGTTACCTAAAACGGACATAATCTTATCCAATTATTTTGAGTTAAAAATATAGATTACTGAAATATCACAATCTATGTTGAAATTTAGCTAGAAATTTTCCAAGCTCTAGCGTAAATATGGAAGTACTGAAGCATGACATTGAATGTCAAAGATTTAAAGGAGTTTAATGATGGGAAAACTCAATAAAACAGACCGAGAATGGCAAAGAGAGTTATCACCAGAGGAATTTAAAATTACCCGACAAAAGGGCACAGAGGCTCCTTTTACAGGTAAATATTGGAATACTAAACAGCATGGAACTTATGTTTGTCGATGCTGTGGTACAGAATTATTCACCTCTGACACCAAATATGACAGTGGTTGCGGATGGCCGAGTTTTTTTAAACCGATTAATAATAGTGTTATAGAAGAACAAGATGATCACTCTCATGGGATGGATCGTGTCGAAATTATATGCCATCATTGCGACGCACATTTGGGACATGTGTTTGAAGATGGACCACAACCGACGGGCTTACGCTATTGCGTGAATTCCGCTTCTTTAGAACTAAAATCACAAGAAAAAGGCGACGAGGAAACGTATCCATGACCAACATTTATCAGTTCGAGGCTGAGTTGTTAGAGGGTGAAAATAAATCTTTTTCAGATTACCAAGGAAAAGTTTTATTGATTGTCAATACTGCGAGTAAATGTGGTTTCACTCCACAGTTTGCAGGATTGGAAAAACTTTATGAAAAATATAAAGATCAAGGACTTGAAGTTCTAGGTTTTCCTTGCAATCAATTTGGTGGACAAGATCCGGGTACCAATGAACAAATTGGCAGCTACTGCCAGCGTAACTACGGTGTTTCATTTCCTATGTTTGCCAAAGTCAATGTCAAAGGACCAGAAGCACATGTGATTTTCCGTTATTTAACCAATAACAGTAAAGGTATTTTGGGGAATGGCATTAAATGGAATTTTACGAAATTCTTGATCAACAAAAAAGGAGAAGTGATCAACCGTTACGCGCCTACTACCAAACCTGAAGATATTGAGCAAGACATTGAAAAAGCCTTGGCTGAATAATCCAACATCTGTATCTCAGTCAAATTGCTAAGATGATGTACTCAGATACAACTGTTGAATTTTGGAGTGATCCACAAATGCCCTATGTTGAAACACGTAGGGCATGTCAGAGTCGAATTTGTTATAAATCCCATAGTCATCCGACATTTTCAATTGGTGCTGTGGATTGTGGTATCAGTCGATTTAGCAGTTACTTTGCTCAGGATCAACAAATACAAGCAGGTAGCTTGGTCATTATTCCTGCAGAAATTGAGCACTCCTGTAACCCACTGGAAAATGAGGTTTGGAGCTATCAAATGATGCATTTGGATGCACATTGGGTTGTTCAACTCTTTTCAGAATTGGTTGAGGATATTGAGCAGCTTTATCCTCAGCATGTTCCGGTATTAAAACCTCAGATTATCTATCATTCAGATGCTTATCAGTCATTCACTCAACTCAATGAGGTATTGTTTGATTCATCTTTATCCATTTCATTCAAGCAACAAAAGTTAGTTGAAGTCTTATCTGAAATTTTACTGTCACATTTTGAGTTGGATCTTTTAAAGCAATCCGATTATTTTCAAAAGTATTTGAGTAGAATGATTGCTTTAATTGAAAGAAGTCAGCACATTCTTTCTTTGGATGAATTAAGTCAAGCGGTGGGAATTAGCCGTTATGCGATTATTCGCTTATTTAAAAATAATTTTGGTCTTACACCACATGCTTACCAACTTAATCAGAAAATAAATACTGCCAGACATCTTTTAAAGTCGGGGCAAACAATCGTTCAGACTGCGCATGCCTTGGGCTTTAACGATCAAAGCCATTTTCACCATGTCTTTAAATCCCATACAGGTATAACACCTAAACAGTTTCAGACCCAATTTTTGAGCGCATAATTGCGCAATTTTTTACAAGATTAGCGGGTCCAAAAATATCTAAGCTGATTTAAATATTTTTTGGAATCGGCTAATGGAACTGTTTTTAATTGTTGCAGTCACACATTTTATTGCTTTACTTTCTCCCGGACCTGATTTTTTTCTGATTTTAACCACTTTATTTAGAGAAGGGCGACACGCAGCAAAATGTGTATGTCTTGGTATTGTCTTCGGTAATATCGTGGTGATCGGCTTTGTGTTTATTTCACTGTTTATACTGGGGCAACTTCATCAAGCTATTTTAGATGTGGTGAAATGGGGTGGGATAATTTATTTAAGCTATTTATCCTATCGCTGCTTTACATATGCATGGCATGCTGATTTTACTCATGATACTCAAGTAAGTAGTAGTGAGCAGAAAGTCCCTAAAAAACTAAAATCATTGTTTTATGGCATTCAATCCAGTGTTTTAAATCCTAAAAATATTCTATTTTACGGCACAATCATTTTAGTGATCTATCGACCCTATACAACATGGCAATTATGCTTGGTGAGTTTATGGATGGTCTGTGTCGTATTATTTTGGAATTTATGGTTGATTCATCTGATGAGCCAAAAAAAGGCGTTGCATTGGTTTCAATCGAAAATAAAAGCGATATATTATTTGTCGGGGTTATGTTTTGCCGTATTTGCTGGGATGTTGTTGTTTAGCTGATTAAAATGCCGATCTAAATTTTGCTTTAGATCGGCATTATTTTTTGATTTACCCATTTTTCCTAATATTTAGCCTTCACTGTTAAAGTGGAGCTTCTGATGGTTTATTGGTTTTATTGCGTCTAAACAATATATTGTGAATGTCATCAATAAAGGTATATACCACAGGAATAACCAGTAAGGAGAGGAAAGTACTGGTGATCAGCCCTCCAATCACAGAAATTGCCATTGGCGCTCTAAAGCTTGGATCAGTACCAATACCCAATGCAATTGGCAACATTCCTGCACCCATTGCTAAAGTCGTCATAATAATAGGTCGCGCACGTTTATGACAGGCATCGAGCAGTGCATTGATACGGGAATATTGTCGTTCACTCCGTGCGATAATGGCATAATCCACCAACAAGATTGAGTTCTTACTGGCAATACCCATCAACATAATCAAGCCGATCAGACTTGGCATGGAAAAACTGCTCTTTGCCAAAAGCAGCAATACAAATGCACCCCCCAGAGATAAAGGTAAAGCAACCAAAATGGTGATAGGTTGTAAGAAGTCTTTAAACAATAATACCAACACCACGTAGATACAGAGTACACCCGTCAACATGGCGAGACCAAAGCTCTCAAATAGCTGTTGCATCACATCCGCATCACCAAGGTTGGTACGCTTTACTGAAGGTGGCAAGTTTTTAATGGTTGGAAGTTGATCTACTGCATTGGCAACATCACCTAAAGGTTGATCATTGAGTTCGATATTAAAATTGATATTGCGCAATCGATTAAAGCGGTCGATTTGTGAAGGTCCACTTTCAATATTAACCTGAGCAATCGTCCCTAACATCACAGGACCTTTACTGCCTGTAATCATCAAGCGCTTAATCAAGTCTTGATCTTGGCGTGCAGATAAAGGCAGTTTGATCACAATGGGAATTTGCCGTTGTGACAGATTTAATTTTGCCAAGTTCTGATCAAAATCACCCGCAGTGGCAATACGAACAGTTTCAGCAATATTTTGAGTGGTGACGCCTAAATCCGCTGCTTTTGCAAAATCAGGACGAATCACTAATTCTGGACGAATTAATGCAGCACTTGATGTAATACTGCCAATATTAGGTATGGTGCGAATCTCACGTTCGACTTGACGTGCTGTGCTGATGAGAACATCAGGATCATCCCCTGAAAGTGCAATTTGATATTGACTGTTATTACCTGCAATACCGACTTGAATACGTGCGCCTGGAAGTGGTGCCAAGCGTTGGCGTATATCATTTTCAATTTTTTGTAAGCTGACAGAGCGGTCTGAGCGGTCGGTGACTTGAATGGTTAAGGTGGCTTTTCTCGGTTCACTGGAAGCACCACCAGCAAATGGATCGGTTCCTGAAGATCCTCCACCAATTGTGGTGTATACACTTTTAATTTCAGGATGATCTTTGATTAAATTGCGTGCATATTCAGCTGCTTTCAAACTATCAGGAAACTGAGAGCCAGGTGGTAACTCTACTCGTACTTGGGTTTGTCCAGTATCTGGCGGTGGCACAAAACCCGTTGGTAAGAGTGGAATCAGCATAATTGAGCCGACAAAAAATAAAATAGCGCTGCCCAATGTGATCCAACGGTGGTTTAAACACCATGTGACCATTCGCATATACGCTCGCATGACACGACCATCTTTTGCACGATCATGTGCTAACTCAAGATCCCCATGATCATTGGGATGTTGTATTTGATTTTCTTGTACCTGTGGCGTTTCTATTTTACCGATCCACGGTTTGAGAATATACGCTGACATCATTGGTGTGAGCAAACGCGCCACTAAAAGTGAGGCAAAAATTGCCAATGAAGCAGTCCAACCAAATTGAACAAAGAATTTACCTGCAATACCACTCATAAATGCTGTCGGTAAAAATACTGCAATCAGGGTAAATGTTGTGGCAATGACAGCTAGTCCAATTTCATCTGCTGCCTCCATTGCAGCTTCATAGGGTGTTTTACCCATTCTGAGATGCCGGATGATATTTTCAATTTCAACAATAGCATCATCGACCAAAATACCGACGACCAATGACATTGCTAAAAGCGTGACAGTATTTAAGGTGAAACCCAAATAATACATACCGATTAAAGCAGGTAAGATCGATAAGGGCAGTGCTGTTGCGGCAATGATGGTTGCTCGCCAATCCCGTAAAAACAGCCAGACCACTAAAATGGCGAGAATTGCACCCTCATACAAGAGCGACATTGAGCCTTTATAGTTATCGACCACAGGATTTACAAAGTTAAATGCTTCGGTGATTTTGATATCTGGATGAGCTTTTTTTAATTGATCCAATGCTACTTTGACGCCTGTTTCAACCTCAACCTCACTTGCACCTTTACTCCGTGTAATTTCGAATCCAATAACAGGGTGACCATTTAATAAAGCTGCAGAACGTCGTTCAGCAATGCCATCACGTACAGTAGCAACCTGATCAAGACGGATATGTCTGCCATCGCTCAGTGCGATATCCATAGTACCAATTTCAGCAGCTGTTTTAACGGTTGCAATGGTACGGATGGACTGTTCACTGCCTCCGATTTTGGTTTGACCACCTGAAGCTTCTTGCTGAATCAGTCTTAATTGACGGGTAATGTCTGTTGCTGTCGCGTTAAGTGCTAAAAGTTTTTCAGGGTCGAGTTCAACTTCGACTTGACGAGTAACCCCTCCAACCCGAGAAACAGCGCCAACCCCTTTGACTTTTAACATGGCACGGGCAATATCGTAATCGACAAACCAAGATAGTGTTTCTTCATCCATTCGAGGAGATTGAATGGTATAGGTCAGGATCGGTGAGCCAGATAAATTGATTTTGCTGACAATGGGGTCACGTAAATCCGCTGGTAAGTCTGAACGCACTTGCGAAACGGCATTGCGGACATCATCGACAGCTTCTTGCAACGGTTTTTCTAGTTGAAACTCGGCTGTAATGACCACCACACCATCTTGAATATTGGTATATTGATTTTTAAGCCCTTGTAGAGTAGCAATTGAATTTTCAATTTTACGTGCCACTTCTGTTTCAAGTTGAGGTGGAGCAGCACCGGGTAAAGCCGCCGTAACAGTGACCATCGGCAACTCAATATCAGGGAATTGTTGTATTTTCATCCAATGAAAACACATTAAACCCGCTAATCCAAGCATAATGAAAAGTAAAATGCCAGGAATTGGATTTTTAATTGACCAAGCGGAGAAATTCATATCATTTCTCCTGTGGAGCCACAAGTTGTTTTGTTAACGGGGTATCTGGAATGGTTTGACCCAGTTTGACCAAATCCCCATCTGCCAAGAAACCTGTTCCTGAAGCTACAATTCGAGTATTGGCAGGTAAATCAAGAATTTCTACTCGATTATTCAAACGTCTACCAATGCTGACTTTTTGTTGAGAGACACGATTATCTTTATTCACTATGAATACATAAGAGAAACCATCACGTAACAAAACAGCGGTTTGCGGTACAGTTAAAGCGGGTTTTTGACCTAAATCAAATTCGCCCTTAACAAACATGCCCATACGAACTGCGTCAGTGGTTGGTATATCGACATAGACCAGACCATAGCGTGTTTGTGGGTCGATCACAGGTGCAATCATTCTTACTGTCCCTTGAACAGCAGATCGAGAAGGATCAGGCGAGGTAATTTGGGCTGTCATACCTTTCGCTAGTTTATATAAATCAGTAGAGGTAACTTCAGCGCGCCATTCCAAACGATTATCACGAATTAAGCGAAACAACTCTTGACCAGTTTGTGCTAAAGAACCCACAGTCGCAGTACGTGCAGAGATTACGCCGTGATCAGGAGCAATGACTTGGGTTTGTGTTAAGCGGAGTTGATTGCTATCAATTTGTGCCTTCGCAGCATCTAGACGAGCTTGAGCTGTATTCCGTGAAGTCAGATATTGAGTAGCTTCCTGTTGAGAAATTGCGCCAGTATTTTTAAGTTGTTGGATACGTTGATTATTGAGAATTGCATCTGCAAGTACGGCTTTTGCTTCAGCATAATTGGCTTTTGCTGTAGCTAGTTCAGCACGAATACTTTCGCTATTGATTTCAGCAAGTACTTGCCCACGTTGAACTGAATCACCAACATTGACATTGACTTTGGTTATGCGCTGTCCAGACAGTTCACTACCGATGACGACTTCTTGCCAAGCAGCAATATTTCCATTGGCGGTAAAGTATTGTTTCCAATTTTGAAGCTCAGGCTGTACCACTGTAACGGTGAGAGAGGGTTTTGTATTCGACGAGGGTGTATCTACATTTTGTGAAGAAACTTGTTTTTTATTTGAAGATTTCCATGCAAAGAAAATCACCACTAAAACAATAACAATCACTGCAACAACGATCCAGATTTTTGAATTTATGCGTTTTTTTTGCATTGGGTCATGCGATTTCATTTTAGTTTTTTAAATAGGTAAAGATAGTGCAGTATCTCTAAACGATCTAGGTTTGGTCAAGCTTTGAGTGGGTTGTATCTGTGATATTTTTCAAATTTAAATGTGTATTTTTTTATCTTGAACATACTCGGGATTGGAATATTTAAAGTTTGATAAAAGAACGTGAAGCTGCATTTTGCTATGTTGAAATTATTTCTATGTTTTTAATATGAAAATAGGATGTATTGACACTTTGAGATTAAAAATAGTGAAGCAGTAAAATTAAATTACCCATGAAAGTAGCACTTTGAATGATACGAAGAATAAGGCTCTTAGATGAGTGCTAATTTATGTAAGATCCATTACATTAAAGGGTGACTGATTTATGTAGTCTGTATCTTATAAAACGTTTACCACTTATGATAATTTCTCTATCAATCACAAAGCCTAGTAAAAAAATTCCTTTCAACTTTGTCCTTGTTGGAGGTAATAGAATTGTGATTGACTCAAAACCCATTTCAGTAAAAGCTCTTTTAATAATTTCATTAAAAATTTGTTTACCTAATCCCCAATACTGAGGATGTAGTACTAAAGCTAAGTCTGCATCGCCGTCTTCATACTGCATACCGCCCCAACCAGCAAATCTCCCATCTACAATAAAAGCCCAAGGACCATAACCATATTCAATCCATTGCTGTTCTTTTTCTTTAACCCAAGCAATACATTTTTCTTCATCAAAAATAACCCCATTTGCTAAAGGCATCTGTTTGAGTACACGTTCATTTGTATTCAGCTCAATAATATCTTGGTTGCTAATATTTTTTAAACGATCAAACTTAATATTCAATTTATTTTCCTTTATTGAGAGTGTGGGGTATATACATGAAAGCCCTTTAGAGAGCTTTTAAAACCAAACTATAATTAAATTTATGGAGAAGTATCAGAATTGACTTTCGCATGGCACCCCATCTCCATCACCGTCCATTTTTGTTCCTGGGCAATTATTTATAAAAAATACTGCTTCGTCATATGATTTCATCTCACTACAGTAAACACGTCCATCACAACGATATTGTGGAACTGAATTAGTTGCGGTAGATGAAATTTTTTCAACAGGAACAACAGCTTGTCTTTTTAAAGATTCTCTTTTATATATCCCTGATAAAAATGGAATTAAGACAGCTAGAAATACCAAGAATATAAATACACCAATAAAAATTTCAAGTAAATTGAGGCTCTTTTCCTGTGGTTTTCTCTTCTTATATTGCGACCGAATTTGGCGCTTACTATAACTTGGACTTTGTTTATCTTCGATCTTAAAATCTAAACGAATAATATTTTCAGCTTTTATTCTTCCGTTTTCACTCACAATTCGAAATTTTAATTTTTCTCCGATTCTTGGAGGGAATTGCTTATAAGGAAAATCACTGATATGAAAAAATAAATCTTTCTCATGATCTTCAAGTTGGATGAAGCCATAACCTTTATTTTCATTGTAGACCTTAATTTGTCCCTCTTTAAACATATGATTCTGCAACATTGATTTTTAGGTAAATATGGTGAGCAAAGATATCATTTTTAAATGAAAAATTGAATGTCTGAGTTTATAATTGAAATAAAATAAGCCTCATATAAACTTTTAAATTCAACTATATCGAAAGTTTAATTAAGGTAAGTACTGTTTTAATCAACACTTTTATACAACTTAATTAACTCTTTGATTTAAATGAAGAGTACCTAATTAGAGGAGCACTTTATATGTAAAGAGATTTTTTACTTAGTAATTTAAGAAAATCAAACTATCTTACAGTGGCGTTTATTGCTTGATTTTATAAAAGCCAAGAAATATTATATCTGGCTAGATGCTTAAGCTAACTATTTTAATGAATTCTAAAATCTAAATTTTGTAAAACACTCATTATTTTCAATAGCTCAGCTTTTAGTATAAAGTTCGTTTTTTGAAGGGTGATATAAAAGATTTTATGTTAAATATGGTATTTCCTATCTCTATTAAAAATTTGAATTTAGAGATTGGGGTGAGGTTTGGTAATTTAAAATGACGTGGACAACTTTATTAGTTTTTATTCCAGCATGTTTTGCTTTAAATATGATCCCAGGCTCTAACAATATGTTATCAGTTCATAATGCTGTTCATTATGGGTTTAGCTCTTCCTTCGTCGGAGGAATCGGTCGTTTATTTGCATTCGTGATAATGATATTTTTAGCATCTGCAGGCTTGGCGACAATTATTACAACATCAAAGATCTTATTTCTTTTTATTAAAGTATTAGGTGCACTGTACTTAATATATTTAGCTATCCAATTGTGGCGTATTGAACCTGAAGAACAGGTTATACATGGTGAAAAATCTTTAGTGAAAAAGCCTAGTAAGCTTTCACTTATGCGACATGAGTTTATTGTTGCTGGTGGTAATCCAAAGGCAATTTTAATTTTTACAGCTTTTTTACCTCAATTTGTATCTTCTAGTGAGCCTGTTGGTGAACAGTTTTTAATACTTGGAGTTGTTTTTATTATTTTAGAAATAGTAGCGATAAGTATTTATGCATTTTTAGGATTAAATCTCCAAAAGTTACTTTCAACCAGGACTGCAAAAAAAATGTTTAATAGAATTTGTAGTGGGATGCTTGGAATAGCAGGATTTGCACTTTTATTGAGTAAAAAAAATGCATAACCGTCAAATCTTTTGTTAACAATATTTAATTAATAAGCTAAATGTAGCTTAGGATCTGTTGATATTTAGTATTGATAACTTAACCTACAAGAGCCATCAATATACAGGCGAATACAACAGAAATTTTATAGTTCCGTTTAAACTTCTCATATCGAGTGGCTATTCCTCTATATTGCTTTAATCTACAAACATATTTTCTACAAAGTGCTTGATTTTATATAAATACCAGTAGGTGATTGGACAACGCTTGATCTTGGTGCAACATATAAAACTAAACTGGGTCAAACTCCGACTATGTTTAACTTCCGTGTGAATAATGTGTTTGATAAAAATGATTGGTCATCTGTTGGCTTATATGACAACATCAACAGTACGTCAAATACCAACAATGGATATTTGGTTGCAGGGCAACCTCGAACATTCATGCTAAGTGCTGCTTTTGATTTTTAATAGCAGTCATAAAAAATGCCCCTTGATTGGGGCATTTTTATTGTGGTTTACAAAATTGCTTTTAGACGTTGTATCACTTGTTCACATTGTGCAATATCTGCAACCAGTGCCATACGGACATGACCTTCACCCGGATTACCTTGTGCAGTATCACGCGAGAGGTAGCGACCAGGTAAAACTTTAATATTGGCTTTTTCCATAAGCATCTTGGCAAAGTTTTCATCATGATCGACTTTTAACCAGTAATAAAAACCAGCGTCTGGTTTTTGTAAAGGTAAAAGATGACCTAATTCATTTTGGAACAACTCAAATTTTGCCCGATATAACTGACGGTTTTCTTCAACATGTGATTCATCGTTCCAAGCAACAATCGAAGCCAATTGATGTTGAACAGGCATCGCAGCGCCGTGATAAGTACGGAATTTTAAATAAGGTTTGAGTAATGCCGCATCGCCAGCCACAAAGCCTGAACGCATACCCGGTAAATTAGAACGCTTAGATAGCGAATGGAATACAATGCAGTTTTTATAATCATCGCGTCCTAACTCAGCACAAACTTCCAGTAAGCCAGTAGGTGCTTCATCAAACCACAACTCTGAATAACATTCATCAGAGGCAATCACAAAACCATATTGATCAGAAAGCGCAATCAGCTTTTTAAATTGCTCTTTTGAAAGGACTGCACCAGTAGGATTGCCAGGAGTGCAAACAAACAAGAGTGCGGTTTTTTCCCAAACTTCAGCAGGGACAGCATCAAAATCACCGAGATAACCATTTTCTTCGGTACAGTTGATAAAGTAGGGCTGAGCACCTGCTAAAAGTGTTGCACCTTCATAAATTTGATAAAACGGATTCGGCATCACCACATAAGGTGCATCATCACGATTAATCAATGCTTGGACAAAGGAAAAAATCCCTTCACGGGTGCCTGTTACAGGAATTACATGATCTTCAGCACTGATACTGTTGAGATGAAAGCGACGACTCAACCATTGTGCAATACTTTCACGTAGTTCAACTAAACCTTTACTATTGGGATAAGTTGAAAGATGCTGAAAATTATCAATGATCGCTTGCTTCACAAACTCAGGTGCAGGATGCTTCGGCTCACCAATAGAAAGTGGAATCAAAGGTAAATCTGCGGGTTTTACATCCTGAAAAAGTTGCGCTAACTTTTCAAATGGATAGGGATGTAATAAAGACAAACTAGCGTTCATGAAACAATTACCACAATAGAATTAAAGATTAATGTTGCCCACAGATTTGATTTGATGCTTCATCCAGTGCCGCTTTTAATTTTGCGGTAAAGACTTCTGCTTCTGTTTCTGTAAGAGGAGTGCCATCTTTTTTAGTGACGAAGAAAATATCTTCTGCTTTTTCGCCAAGTGTAGCAATTCGAGCTGAATGGATATCTAAACCTTGCATCATAAATAAACCACCAACACGTGCAAGTAAACCGGGTTGGTCGAGAGTTGAAATTTCAACCATGTTTTGCTGTAACGCTTCATTGAGTGTTACATCAACCGTATTTTCAATATCAAAATGACGAAGTTGGCGTGGAATGCGACGCTGCATTAGACCAGGGTATTTATCTGATTCAGATAAGGCTTTAATTAAAGCCTGTTTGACCGTGTTTTCACGTTCTGGATCAGTTAATAAAGTACCAAAACGATCTAGAACGACATATGTATCTAAACTAAATGCTTTGGTTGCAGTGATAATACGCGCATCTTGGACGTCAAGATTCATACGATCTAAAATAGCAACAGTGGTTGCAAACAAGTTAGGTTGATCTTGTGTGTAAATAAAGATCTGAACAGCATCCTGTGCTGCTTTTCGATGCGCACGCATGAGCACTAATGGTGCAGGGTTGTCGCCGTGCTGCAAAATGGCGCGGGTATGCCATGCAATTTCATCTGCTGATTCTTTGAGAAAGTACTCGTCTCCCAACTCTTGCCAAACTTTTTCCACTTGATCGAGTGGGAATTCATCCACCAATACTTCACTTGCTGAAAATTTAGTATCCTCAATCAGCATTTGGTAGTCCACTGGACGACCTAAGCCTGAACGAATCACATCACGTGCATGTGTATACAGTTGACGCATTAAAGAAGAGCGCCAAGTGTTCCAAAGTTTTGGATTGGTTGCATTGATATCGGCAACAGTCAGTGTGTAAAGATAATCTAAATGCTCCATATCCCCGAGTTTTTCGGCAAATTCTTTAACTACATCGGGGTCAGAAATATCTTTTTTCTGTGCAGTCATCGACATCAATAAATGATTTTGGATCAGCCAAGCCACCAAATTACATTCACGCTCGGTAAATCCATGTGCCAAACAGAATTCAATCGCATCTTCAGCACCCAGTTCACTGTGGTCACCGCCACGTCCTTTGGCAATATCATGGAATATTGCAGCAAGGAAAACGATATCACGGCGGACTAAACGCTGAAAAACTGAACTTACAACAGGGTAATCTTTGGCAAACTCTGGCTCTTTAAAGCGATTTAAATTACGGATTAACAGTAACGTATGTGCATCGACGGTATAGATATGGAATAAATCATATTGCATTAGCCCCATAATTTGCCCAAATGCAGGAATATAATTGCCCAATACACCATAACGTTTCATCGCCACCATCGTTTCATATAAACGATAAGGCGAGCGAATAATTGCCATGAACAATGCTTGATGATTTGGATTATCTCGGAAAGCTTGATCAATTCGTTTTGCGGCTAAAGTCAACAGACGTAAAGTACGTGCACGAATGCCTTCAATTTCAGGACGATTTGCCAAGATATAGAAAATTTCTAAAATAGCACTTGGATTTTCTGAGAATGTTTTATGTTGTTGGACCGCAAGTTTGCCATCCACCAGCTTGAAGTGTTCGTTAATATTTTCAATTTTACGCTCATAATCTGGTAAGCGTGGGGTAATTACTGACTCATTGAAATATGCCAATAACATTTCATTTAACGTGGAAACCTGTTGAGCTGTCCGATAGTAACGTTTCATGAACTGTTCAATCGGATAGTTTGGATGATGGGCATCCTCTCGTGTATAGCCAAATTTAGCCGCAATATCACGCTGATAATCAAACAATAAACGGTTTTCATCGCGCTTGGTTAAACGGTGCAAGTGGTGGCGAATTTCCCATAGAAAATTTTCAGCCTCTTCAAGTACACCTAACTCAAATTCAGAAATAAAACCTAAATGAACCAAATCGTAAATACGATTTACGCGAAAATGGCGTTTTGCAATCCACCCAATTTGATTGATGTCTCGAATACCACCCGGCGCATTTTTGATATCGGGTTCTAAGTTACTTTCTGTGTTGTTGTGCTGTGCATAGCGGTGCGCTTGTTCAGCCATTTTTGCATCAAAGAACGTTTTGTCAGTCCAAGTCTGAGAAACAACTCGACGTGGCCATCTTGCTAAATGCTGATTACCAATAATTAAGCGCGCTTCAATAAGAGAAGTGGCTACAGTCAGATCGGTAGTGGCTTGTTCAAAGCAACTGCGGATGGTACGTACACTGATACCTGGTTTGAAATTGCCCACATCCCATAATGTTGAAATAAACTGTGTGACGATCTGCTCTTGTTCAGGGGAAAGGTCTTCCTCCGACAAAATCATGATGTCTACATCAGAGTAGGGCAACATCTCACGTCGACCATAGCCGCCTACAGCAAACAAACCTAAATCTGTTTGATCTAAACCCGAATGTTTCCATAAAAACATCAGGGCTTCATCTACGACATTTGAACGAGCACGAACGATTTCACGTATGGTTGTTCCATGATCATAAGCCTCATTTAACTGTTGTTCGACATCACTACGCCATTGATTGATTGCTTTAATGTCGTTGTTGTCGCTTACATATTCCAACAGAGGAGAGGTGTTGATCATGGATATTTTGTCCGCAAATTTATAGGCTATTTGTTTAAATGAACAGTCACTTTTGATGCTGCTTCTTGTGCAAGTTCACGTGCTTGGTCTGTCGTTTCGGCACGGGCAGTTGCAACGCCCATACGACGACGTTTAAATCCTTCAGGTTTACCAAAAAGACGTAGATCTGTAGCAGGGTTTTGCAAAGCAAGATTTAAGCCAGAGAATGAAAGATTATTCGCATCGGTACCTGCATAGATGACAGCACTTGCGGCAACACTATGGCGTTCGGTATTGACAGGCAAACCTAAAATAGCACGAGCATGCAATTCAAATTCACTTTGGAATTGAGATGCAAGTGTAACTAAACCAGTATCGTGTGGGCGAGGTGACACCTCACTAAACCATACTTTATCGCCTTTTACAAACAGTTCTACCCCAAAAATACCACAACCGCCTAAGGCTACAGTGACTTTATTGGCAATACGTTTTGCTTCATTTAAAGCGGCTTCAGTCATGATTTGAGGTTGCCAGCTTTCTACATAGTCTCCTGCATCTTGACGATGCCCAATCGGGTCGCAAAAGGAGGTCTCAATTTCACCCGTTTCAGGGTTTTTCGCACGTACAGTAAGTAAAGTAATTTCAAAATCAAAGTCAATTTGAGATTCGACAATCACTGTGCCCTGGTTTACACGACCACCTGTTTGTGCATATTCCCAAGCAGCATCGACTTCAGCATATTCTTTTACTCGAGATTGTCCTTTACCAGAAGAAGACATCACTGGTTTTACAAAGTTCGGATAACCAATATCATCACAAGCAGAACGGAAACTTTCTAAAGTATTTGCAAAACGATAAGCAGAAGTAGGTAAGCCTAATTCTTCCGCTGCCAAACGTCGAATTCCTTCACGATTCATGGTCAGATTTACTGCTTGAGCAGAAGGAATGACAGTGGCAATATTTTGTTGTTCAATTTCCACCAAGACTTGTGTGGCAATCGCTTCAATTTCTGGAACAATCAGATGAGGCTTAACTCTTTCGATTAAAGCTTTAAGTTCATTTGCATCTGCCATATTTAAGGCATAAGAAAAATGAGCAACTTGCATGGCAGGTGCGTTTTCGTAGCGGTCTGCCGCATGGACTTCTACACCAAGTCGTTGTAATGAAATCACCACTTCTTTACCCAGTTCACCTGAACCCAACAATAAAACTTTATACGCAGATGATTGAAGTGGGGTACCAATAGTCACGCTCATGCGATTCTTCCATGCTTGTCTTATGGATTGTTAGCATAGCAGAAGTCAGGCATCTGTTCAGGGTTGATTCACATAAAATAATGATATTGTCTAACAGTTTTTTTTATATAAGTTAAGCCACTACTTTTTTAAGTGTTCCAATGCTTTGCATAAAAAATAAATGGCTAAATTGATTTTTTTAATTTTTTCCTTTTTTGAATAAAAAGTATCAATGCAATGATACAAATGAGAATTTCAACAAAAAAAGACCAATGAAAAATAAAGTTGAGCCACCACGGTTGATAACGTGCGCTAACTTCAAAGAAGACGTAGGGCTGGTCAATAAAAGGGGCAAATAGCCAAACATCACCGACAAAAGTATCTAAGAAAATATGTAATAGTGCGGCAGATGCAAAAAGGCTGAACATCCATGCGATTTTAGAGTTGTATTTTGTTTTCACTAAATAAATTAAAGCAATAACAAAAATTGGAATCCAAAAAGAAAACCAATGTAAAAAATATTTGTGGTGATGCACAGAACGGTGGTCAAACAAATAAAAATAAAATAGATCTATATCTGGGAAGATAGCGCCAAGCATAATGATGCTAAAGAATGCTTTGTGGCTGATTTTAGTTTGTTTGAATTTTTGATGAAGAAGTCGGGCAAGAATATAACCCGAAGGTAAGTGTGCAATGAACATAATAGAAATCTTGCGAAATAAGCTTTAGGATGATTTTTTAAATGTGGTTAAGTTTTATCAATCATGAAACATTTACCATAACATAGAAATGATATGTAAAAAGATCAAGTTTGTAATGCCACGCTTAACATCTTAAGTTTAAATTATTTGTTTTACTTAGGCGATGCTTCACTTTGCTCACCTCATTTTTTAACCGTATTCTTGCACTGCAAACAAAGTAGTGCCCTGTTTTTTTTCATATCCTCCATTCGACAATCGCAACATCCATCTCGTGTTACCGTAGAAAGACCACATTTATATTTTATCAATATTTAAAAGTATTGAATGCTCATTTTTTGACTACAGCAGGAAGCCTAATGTGTTTTTATAATGTGCTTTAAACAATGTGATGAAAATTAAGAATGCACAAATTGTTGGTCAAAAAGATTCTTTATTTTAAAAACACCTTACCATTCAATGAAATGATTTCATAATCTAAACGGTGATTTTTAAAGAAGGTTTAGCATGATGAATGTTAAACATAGGTATAGACCAAACCATAGGCGAGTGCTGCAATAAGCGTCGCTAAAACGATTCGTTTAAATTTAAAGTACAACCCTGTCAGTACCACAAAACCGACGAACATCGCAAAACTCTTATTGGGTGTTTCAATTAACGGGGGAAGAGTTGCAACAATCAACATTGAGCTGATCGCTGCAATACCAATACTGCCCAATGCTATTTTTAGCCATGTTGAGCCACGTGACTGTTGATGTTGCTGGCTTTTTTGCAATAAATAAAAGGGACCAAAGCGAGAGGCAAAGTTTGCAATACCTACCAAAATACCGACCAGAATAATATGTAAGTCCATGTTAAATACTCACTTCATCTTTTTGTTTTAAAATGTAATATTTAAATAATCCCGCCAAAATACCTGATGCAATACCGATGAAAATTGCTGCTGACATATTGATAAAATAACACGCCATAGCCGAAACGACTAAAGAGACAATAACCACAAAAGTATGCTTTCTTTCAAAAGCGGCTAATAAAAAGCTCAAGAACAAAGCAGGAAGTAGGAAGTCTAATGCCGCTTGTAAGAACTGAGGCAAATGCGTGACTTGATCAGCAAATAATCCACCTAAAAATGAACCAAGTGCCCATGACATCCAGCTAAATAGGCTGAGTCCTAACATCCATGATTCTGACCACTCTTGACGACGTTGCGACAGTTTGATCATACCTGCGGCAAATACTTCATCAGTTAGTCCCCAAGCCCAAACTGCGGTCTTTTTTAAGTTTAAACGATCTTGAATGAGGTTTTGTAAGGCTGGACCATAAAGCACATGACGAATATCTAAGGCAATTACGGTGAGTGCGGTCATCCATATGGATGTGCCACTCCCTAATAATGCCACCACCAGAAACTGACTTGCACCAGCATACATGGAGCATGACAAAAAGAGTGCTTCCCACGCACTAAACCCGAATTGAGTTGCCGATACGCCAAAGGCAAAAGAAACAGGAAGGTAGGTAAAAATAATGGCTTGGCTATCTTTCGCGCCTTGCCAAAAGCCAGCGATTTGGACTGGAAGATTGTGCTCGGACACAGGACACCTAAAAACCAGAGTAAAACAAAAGGTAAAATCAAGATTGAGTATTCTACCTGAATTTACTAGCATAGGAGTGAAATGTTTATTTAGGCGTGACTTTATGTTCGCAAATCAGTCGAAATTATTATTGAGTATGACCTTGATTTTAGGTGTTTTAGGTTTACAAGCATGTGGTAATTCATCTTCTGAACCTCAGCAAAAGGTCGAAATCAAAGCTGCGCCAAAACTTACCAATGACGCAACCACATATGCTCATGCAGCTTGGACGTTAATTAACCAAGTTGAACCTTATGTTTATCGAAAACAATTAAATCTAATAGAAGACAATGTGCGAAAACCGATTCGTAAGTTGAGTACGGATTGGCGAATTAATGTCAAAATGACTGACTCTGTGACTGAAGGAAAATATGCTTTATGTCGTAAAGCCATGACCAGCTTAGACAATTGGGCGCGTTCGACGCTTGAGAAAGATGGTGAAATGCAGAAAAATCAGGCGCAATATGAGCGTGATAAAGCACAGTGTAAAGATGCAATTGATAACCCTAGTTTAGGAAATACCAAGGCGAATAATAATATTTTCTAATCAAGTATGTAAAAATGGCGCAGATGAAGCGCCATTTTTATGGTTTAACTTGATTGTGTTGCGACAATCAAGGTTTTAAAGGATTGGTTGACGCTGTTTTAACCGCTTTGTCTTTAGTCGTTGCCGCTTTTGCAGCTGTATCAGCTTTTGCCTTTGTTGCTGCATCAGTCTTCACTTTTGTAGCAGTTTCTGCTTTTGCCTTGGTTGCAGCAGTTTCTGTTTTTACCGCAGCTTTGGCATCTTTTGGTTTTGCTTCAACTGCTTTGGTGGTATCTGCTTTTGCTTTCGTTGCAGTAGTCGATGCTTTAGATGCTGTTTGCGCTGCAGGGTTGGCAGCTACACATTTTCCGCCTTTATGATTCGGACCAGTTCCACCGACTAATGTTGTACCTTTAGGGCATGCAAAAGCAGAAGCGCTAAGCACTGTGAATAGACCCGCCGTGAGAAGAGTTGTGATTTTTTTCATTTATTTCAACTTTTATTGAGATGGCATTAGCGCCTGAATAAAATATAAATCTATTTTTTCATAAGTAGAATACACAAATTGTATATTTTATTTATAAAATGATTATATATTCCAGCTATTTAAGCTTGTTTTAATTTTTATTGAAAAATACCACGCAGTTATTTTAATGTGAAGATTCATTGATTGAATGGGCAATAGCGTGTAACTGATTGATATCTAAAATTTCTATTTTTTTAAAAGCAATTTTTAGAATACCTTGTTGTTCCAGTAAGTGTAATTCTTGATTGATGGTTTGTCTTGAACATTTCAACATGAGTGCCAATTGATCTTGAGACAAATGAATCGTGTTCTTTTCAATGTATGCATGGTTTCCATAACCATTCAAAATAAACATTAAGCGTTGCGCCAAACGCTGTTGTATATGCTGTGTTTGAATCGAAATCAGTTCTAAGAAAGCAAAACGAAGTTTTTGACTGGTGAGTTGCGCGATATGGAACCAGTATTGGGGATGTTGAGCTAGAAAGTCATTCATAATCAAGTTAGGGATATGCAAAATCACACATTTATCAACAGCAATTGCATCATGTGAACGTGGCTGCTGGTCTACTAAAGATATTTCTCCAAACCACATGATTGGTTCTACGATTGCAGCAACAGATTCATTGCCTTCAATATCGATATAACCTAAGCGCACCCGACCATCTAAAACAGCATAAATGCCATTAAACGTATCTCCAGATCTAAAAATTGCCTGATCTCGCTCAAATGTTTGATAATTTGAATGTTGTTGGATAAATTGCTGGAATGGTGCAGGTAATTGAGCGTACCAGATATTTTTATTTAATAATTCAAGATCTGTTAAGTTCAGCACAAAAGTTCCTTTTTTTATTCTGCTACGCGTTTATATGATATTTCAGTTGTATCACACCATATTGGACCAATCATCACAGTTTTAGTGATCAAGTCAGTCATATCGTGCATCATGGTCTGCTATGACTCAATAACATGATTTTGCATATATCAGCATCGTAAAAATTCCAATCCATTTGCTCTGTTCTATATGGAGATATTAAATCGCAACGCTTACGCATCGTTGTTTTGCCATCATACTAAAAACTATTCATTTGTCAGCTAGCCGACAACTTTTATTTGCAAGATTTTATATAGTGGATAAAAGTAATAAACAAGGACGCTGAAAATGACTCGATTAGAACAATTGCTTAGCCAATACGCAGCCTATCATTTGGATCAAAAAAATGTGTTAACTCATTTTATTGGTATTCCAATGATCGTATTTTCCATCATGTGTTTAACTGTAAGAGCAGGCGTGATGTTATCTGGTTTTGAAATCACATTGGCTTTAGTGCTGTTGATCTTAAGTGTGATCTATTATTTAAGGCTAGATAAGGCATTGGGCTTTTTGATGTTATTGATTTACGCGATTGCCTATCCATTTGCCTATAAAATTGCTCAATTGAATATGAGTACATGGCTTGCGATTAGTATTGGTAGCTTTGTGGTGGGATGGGTGTTCCAGTTCATTGGGCATTTTTATGAAAAGAAAAAACCAGCTTTTGTGGATGATCTTGTAGGTTTAGCGATTGGTCCATTATTTGTACTTGCTGAATTTGTGTTTTTGCTTGGTTTTCGTAAAGACCTGCAAACCAAAATGTTGGCAGAAGCGAGAAAACAACGGAGTGCAATGGATCAAAAATCATTACAGACACTCCATGCAAAATAAACTCAGCATGTGAGTTAAATCAACCCTCTTTGAGTGAGTGATTCACTGAAAGAGGGAAGTAGATAAATTTTTATACAAGATAATCTTTGATTAAGATAACCAAGCCAAAAAAAAGTATGGCGCAGCCAATATAGAATTTTATTTTTTTAATTACTGAATTATGAGGCATTGGCATGAGCATTGGATCTATATAGTATTTCATTTAATCGCTTCTAAATAACGACGATTCACTTCTTCCCAATTGATGACATTGAAAAATGCTGCAATATATTCAGGACGACGATTCTGGTATTTTAAATAGTAGGCATGCTCCCACACATCAAGCCCTAACACTGGAATATTGCCATTCATCAGTGGAGAGTCTTGGTTCGCACTGCTTTCAACAATCACTTTTTTTTCAGGCGTGACGCTTAACCATGCCCAACCACTACCAAATCGTGTTAACGCTGCTTTGGTAAATGCTTCTTTGAATTTCTCAAAACCACCAACATCTTTTTCAATCGCCTCAGCAATTTCTTTGATCGGTTCACCACCACCTTGTGGGCTCATCACTGTCCAGAATAATGAGTGATTGGCATGACCACCTGCATTATTAATGACATTGTTTTTTAACTCAGCAGGAACTTCATTTACTTTTGAAACCAATGCTTCTACAGATAACTTTTCCCATTCTGTGCCTTCGATCGCTGCATTAATATTATTGATATAGGTTTGATGATGCTTGGTATGGTGGATTTCCATTGTTTGAGTATCAATATTGGGTTCAAGTGCATCATAAGCGTAAGGCAGTTGTGGAAGAGAGTAAGCCATGAAACAATCCTGTTTAGTTAAGTATAATACTAATGTTAATAATTATCATTATTATATAGGATTTAAAAAAGTGCAACCAGCAATACTCGATTATTGCGGGCTTATTTTCAAAATACGAACAAAGCAATAGGCAAAAAATTCAAAAAGTGGAATGGGGAGTTACAATCATGAAAAGTGTGAAAGTTGCTACAAGTTTAAAATTTTTTAAATAAAATTCTTTTATTGTTAAGTAAATATTGATAAAAGAGTGGTTAAATCCATATTGTAACGATAGTAGAGATGGCTAAAAAGTATAAACTTTATCCAATAAAAACCATTAAAGATTGGGAAAATGAAGATTGGGATGTGTATGAAGAGCGGAAGTCTATTTCTGGTATTATGATTTACCGAGGCTGGCCATACTCGTTGACACCTAGAGATGGCATTGGGGGGGTGTTTTCACATATTCTAAGCCCTGAAATTGCAGAATTTCTTAAAGTACATTCGATTACGGAGAGTGAACAGCAACTTGGTTTAAATAACGGTATTGTTGCTAAATTCAGAAGAAAGCTTGGTATTCAAAATAAGTTTATTTACCGAAATGATCAATGGATCCTTGAGCATAAAGATGAGCTTTTATATGACAGTCATCAAACACTCAAAGAGAAGTATGGTTTAAATCGGAATCAAGTTTACCAACATAAAGAATGGTTGTCAGAGTTAATTGATATACCTAAAAACAAAAAAATGAGAAAAACTTCAGCAGATGATCTGCAAGAACAATGGTTCCAAAAGCATAAAGCGCAAATGACAGAAATGGATATAGAAGAGATAACTTTAAAGTTTAATGTCAGTCCTTTTATCGCAACAAAAACCTATAATCGTATTCGTCAAGAACTTGGAGAGTTAACTTTTTCAGCACAATTTCAGCAAAACAAGCAGGATAAATATCAATGGTTGTTAGATCACCAAGACGAATTATTAAATTCGGGCAAAACAGTTGCAGAACTGGCTGAGCAATTTCAAAAGACCAATGGGCAAATTTTAAGAGCGAAAGCTAGACTAAGAGAAATTTTAAAAATACAAAAAGTACAAGATCAAAATCGCGAATGGTTGCTGGCAAATCAAGAGATTTTATTTCATTCAAAACTAAGCAAAGAAGAAACTGCAAAAAGATTAAGCATCGAAACTAGTCAGGTTTATAGAAGAAGAGGAAAGCTGAAAAAACTGCTCAATATCCCACATCATAATGATCTAGTTCAGGCTTGGCGTTTAGAGAATCAAGAGGTATTACTTTCTTTGCATTTGTCGATTTCTGAAATTGCTAAAATACTGAATCGGAAAGAAGGATATATTGTCAGAAATAGAGAGATTCTTCGAAAATGTCTCAATATTTCACTCAAGGATCAAATAAAAGCATGGGTGCTAGAGCACCAAAATGATTTAGAAAATTTAACGGTGGATCAACTTCAAAAAAAATATGGCATTGGGAAACATAGAATTCAAAAGTATCGAAAACTTTTAATCGAACTAAAATAAAATGAGAGACAATTAGGGGCTTAGTCAAACAACGCTAGGGCTTGTACCACAAATGATTTCCAATTTTTGATAGATCGTTTTTTTATTCTCATAAAGTGGCTGCAAAGCAGCGACCACTATGTACTTAATTATGATAATTAAGTACATATGTTTAAAACACAAAATTTTGTTTTTTGTAGTTTTTTTATTATTTAAATCAATAGCTTAAAAGGGTGTGTTTGTGCACCAACAACGATAATCAATAATAACTATCATTATTATTTGAGTGAATTTAAATTTTGTGTTAAGTTTTTCTACATTAAAAATAAGGTCATAATAATGTTGAATAATATTTTTACTATTCTTGATAAAATGGGATATGGGACACAAAAACGCGCAATTAATGTTCAATTTTCAAACTTGGAACTCAGTGCACAAGTGATGTTACAACGTATTGATGGTTTTCATGCCATCAATGAAGGATTGTCAGCAGAACTGATTTGTCTGTCTCTCAATCCATTTGTAGAACTCAAACAGTTTATCGGTTGCCAAGTCTCTGTAGATCAAGTCACAGATTCAGGCAAGCTTTTTAGAACTACAGGGATGATTACTGGGGCGAGTCAGGGACAATCAGATGGGGCTTTTACGCTTTATCGCTTGACCCTGCAAGACGCAACAAGCTTATGGCATAAGCGTCATAATAGTCGGGTGTTTTTAGATAAAAGTGTTCCTGAAATTTTTGAAATAATTTTCAATGAATGGAGAGCCAAAAGCGCTTTGTTTGCATCCAGTTTAAAACTGGACCTGAGTGGTCTCAGCAAGAGCTATGATGTACGACCGTTTTCTATGCAATTTAACGAATCTGATCACACATATTTGACTCGGATTTTACGTGAGGAATCAATC